>JAUIEW010000414.1 GCA_030429365.1 Phycisphaerae bacterium | reverse complement strand
CATGCCGAAGGCGGCAAGCACCAGCGTGATGGTCACCACGCTGATTCCAGCGACGGTCCACGCGGTGAGTCTGGTTTTGTCCTGATCTGACATGGGGGCATGATAACACGATACGAACGGACAGGCTCGCTCTTGCGCAGATTCGACAATCCGCGACGATTGGACACGCTGTGTCAGGGCACTATATTTCGGTGTCGGCTCATCGACCTCCTCAAGAGATCAACAAGCCGCCGAGATGTGTGATGAAGCCACTTATCAGGGAGCAGACCCAATATGTCCGATCCGCAACCGATGCCTCGTCCCGGTAAAGTTCCTTCTTTGGCAAACGTCAAGAACATTGTCGCCGTCGGAGCCGGAAAAGGAGGCGTGGGCAAGAGCACACTCTCTGGTCTACTCGCCGTCGGCTTGAGTCGAAGCGGTGCCAAAGTCGGCCTGCTGGATGCGGACATTTACGGCCCGTCGATTCCAACCCTCATGGGCGTAGGCGGGCAACACCCTTCCGTCGATCAGGCCCAGAAAATGATGATCCCGGTCGACGCCAAGGGGATCAAAGTCATCAGCGTTGGATTCATGATCGACCCAAACGAAGCCGTCGTGTGGCGCGGTCCGATGGTGCATGGCCTGCTGAAGCAATTCCTCGAACAGGTCGAATGGGGCGAGTTGGATTACCTGATTGTGGACCTTCCCCCGGGCACGGGCGACGTGGCGCTGACACTCGCGCAGTCCATCCCGATGACCGGTTCGGTGGTGGTGTGTACACCGCAGGACCTCGCCCTGCAGGACGCCAAACGTGCGTTGAAAATGTACCAGACACTCAATGTGCCAGTTATTGGCATCGTGGAAAACATGAGCTACTACCTTTGCCCGAAATGCGGCAACCGTGACGAGATCTTCGACAGTGGTGGGGCGCAGGAAGCCGCGGCGGCATTGGGCGTACCGTTCCTCGGCGCCGTCCCGCTCAACGCATCGGTCCGTTCTTCAGCGGATTCCGGGCAGCTCAATGACAACTTCGTCGGCTCGCAGGATAAAGTGACGGCCGCCCTCGATGGTTTGATCGCATCATTCCAAAGCGAAGTCGAAGCGGTCAATGCAAAGTCAGCCGGCGCTCCAACGTTGACCATTGAATAGGCGATTGACTCAAGAGTAAGGGCTGGCTGCGACCAAACATATGTCTGATCGAATCGACCAATTTGCATCCGTATTCAAAGCCGCCGAAAAGGCGCGCTACCAATACGATCCACCATTGATGGATCGTGTTGTGGTGCTGGTTGATACGCCCAAACAGCAATCGAGTGCCTATGCGGACTCGATGCGCGAATTTCTAAAAGCCAGCAATATCAATCCAGATGAATTCACCGTGCTGGGCGCAGAGGATTTCTCAAACATCCAGCAGATGTTGTCGGCTGTCCAGGCCGCGTCGCCAAACCTGGTCGTGACGCATCGGCATTTGCACCTGAATCGCGAGGAACTGGAGCACAGCCTGGGCACATACCTTGATACGCTTCTGCAGGGAACGAGCATTCCTGTTCTGGTGACGCCCAGTCCCAATGCGGATGGAACCCCACAGCCGCTCGAAGTCGCCCGCGATGTGTTGGTGATGACCGACCACCTGCTCGACGACCCCAAGAGCATCAACTATGGCGTTCGGCTCGTCGCCCCTGGCGGAATCGTCCACCTTTGCCACGTTGAAGACGATGCGGTATTCAGAAAGTACATGGCGTTAATCGAGCGGATTCCTGAAATCGAAACGGACATTGCCTGCGAAAAAATCCGGGCCAAGCTACTGCAACTCCCAACCGATTACATCGCGTCCTGCATCGAAGCCCTGCAAGCGGAATCGATCAACGCCCAGATCAACCCAATCGTGCGATTGGGGCATCGCGTCACCGATTACCATCAACTCATCAAGGAGCACGAAGGCGACCTGCTGGTTTGCAACACGAACGATCCTGAAGACCTCGCGATCCACCCGATGGCTTACGCGATCGCACTTGAATTCCGCCAACAACCGCTCCTCTTACTATGACTGTGTTGTCCTGACGATCGCGAACCTTCGCCCTCATGATATCGAACCTGCAAACCATCTTTCTCGCGTCGGCTGACACCCACGCCCAACCGCACGTATCCAGCGGCCTCACGATGTTGTTCGGGGCATTGCTGCTTTTGATGGTTGGGTGTCTGGCGTTTGAAGAAAAGCTCCACGCAAAAAAGTCGTTGATCACGGGGATCTTCGCGGTGATTTGCCTGCTGCTGGGCGAGATCACTGGAATACTCCCCAAGGAATCCATCGCCACGATCGGCTCGCATACAATCCGTTTGCCTGTCTATATTCCTGCGATCGATTGGGAAGTCATCGCGATCATCATGGGGGCGTCGCTGTTCGTGGACGTCACCAGCAAGTCGGGCATCTTCAGTTGGATCGCGATCAAACTGACGAAAGCATCCGGCGGTGACCCGCTCAAGCTGCTGGTGTATTACGGCATCCTCACCGTCATCTTCTCAGCCGTCCTTAACAACGTCACGGCGATGATCATCATCGGTTCGCTGACAACCGTGTCGCTCAAGAAGCTCGGACG
>JAUIEW010000110.1 GCA_030429365.1 Phycisphaerae bacterium | reverse complement strand
TTGGGCGCCAACAATGTCGTCATCGATGCCGACGGCACATTGCTGCCCGGCGACTATGAACTGCGTGCCCAGGCAACGGCTGGGTTTGCATTTGGCCCCACGGGAACGACCACGGCAGCGACCAACTTCACCATGACGCTGACGCCGGAACCCGCATCTCTCGCACTGCTCGCGATGGGCGGACTCACCATCCTCCGTCGTCGCCGCTCCAACTAGAGAAGGCGTTCGGGCCGACCAACATCGCCATCCTCCGGTGTTGGTCGGCCACTGTTTCCACTTGGCGGGCAAACGCAGAGCGATCCGACAAGTTGGCTTTTGCAGAGAGTCAAATTAAACCGTAGAACAAGGTCATAAGATATGAAATCAACACTGTTTTCTCTCACCGTTCTGGTGGCGACCTCAAGCGCATTGGCTGGCGTCACGGAAACCGGTACGAATCGCTATGTCGATGGCGTCGTCAACAATGGCTTGTCAGGAGGCGACAATATCACCGTGCCTTACAACGAAGTCGGACCCGCCAGCGGTTCCTGGCTCGGCGGCGACTACATCAGTTCGTTTGGAAACCCGATTCATCCTTTCAGCGATGCGGAACTTTACCAGAATTCAACGGTCCAACCGGGCCACTACTACGGAACGATTTATAATGGCGTGGTCGTTGACCCGGCCAACAGTTCGCTAAACTTCCCTTCAAGCGATGCGCAGTCTCTCTTCGCTGTTGATTTTACTCTTAGCACTCCGGAAGACTTCACACTGACCGGTTGGATCAACCCATACGGGCTTGAGGACGGAATCACGTCACAAGTCACCGTTTCGATCATCAACACCGGCGTCGGGGGAACGCCCACGCAGATCATTGCCAGCGGCGGCAACGATCTCTATCAGCCGTTCAATGTGACCGACACACTGCTTGCGGGCGACTATCGCTTTGAAGTGTTTGCCATCGCCAATGCCCAGGCGTTGGGCGAAACCTACTACTTCAATGGCGGCGCCGATTCTACGTGGGACATGAGCATCACGCCGGAACCGGCTTCATTGGCCTTGTTGGCCATGGGCGGACTGGTTTGTCTGCGTCGTCGTCGATAAATCTTGAGATCACCTCTTTCGAGTTGGTAGGATGTTGTCACTGGAGTGCATGTATATGCGAGCGCCGTATAAAGCCATTGCCCTTTTTTGCCTGTGTCTGTTTGCGCCTCCTTCAGCACACGCGGTCACGCTCTTTCTAGACAAGGGCGACTTGTCATCCGGCGTCATGGACGGACCGGTCACCGGCGAGAATCCGTTGGTCACCGTCAATGCGGGTGGCTTGACGGAACTCCACCTTTGGGCCATCCCCGACGTCGATGCCAACAAGACCGTCGTTTCCGTTGGCCTTCATGTCGTTGCCTCCGGACCCGGCGCGAATGACTTGAGCGCATTGCAATTCGAGATTGACAACCCCCTACTGACGAGCGGACAGCGCTGGTCTGGGACCGCACTGACGGGCGGACTAAACGTAGATGGAAAACTCGTTTCCGATCTACGTGCCGTTTACATCCCCTTGACCCTGCCCGCACCGGCGGGCGGTCTCAGCTCAGCCACCGCTGCTTCCGATCCTGGTTTTGATTCAAACAGCGGCGCCATTCACTTGGGTAAGCTGGTCCTCAGCGCCAACCCCGGCGCCACGCTCGGACCGGTTGAACTTAGACTGGTCGTCTCTCCGCTCCTTGTCACCAGCCTACAGTCTTCGGGCGCAGCGCCGGCCGAACTCGTCTTCTTCGGATACGCCGCTTCTTCACCGGAATTGGCAGCTTTCGGCGGAACCAAGAACGATTCTTCCAGCGTCACAGCCGACGCCACCGTCAACATTCGCCGATTGGGTGATTCGGACGGTGACGGCGATGTCGACCTAATCGACTATGCCGCGTTCGCCAACTGCATGAATGGACCCGATCAGCCGCCGCTGCAACCGACCGGCTGCCTTGAACCATTTGATGCCGATCAGGATAGCGACGTTGACCTCAGTGATGCCGAAGCGTTCAGCCGTGAATTCCAGTAACAGAATTGAGTTTCGGAGGGATCGCCGCAAACTGCTGCGAGACGCGTCTGCCTTTCGGCCATCTCTGATCGGTCTGATCTGCGCGGCTTTGGTTTGCATCCCTGTCGCATCCGCACAACCACACTATACGGACGCCACGGCCAGCGCAGGCGTACACGAATTGCAATGGGATGCGGTGTTTCCCTCCTCCATTACGTTCAGCGTCGAATTGCTTTATATGAGCGCGGGCGTTGCAGCCGGCGATTTCAACAATGACGGCTGGGTTGACCTTTATGTCACTCGAATCAACATGCCCAACCTGCTCTTCCAGAACACCGGCGCCGGCGCGTTTATCGAAATCGGTGGATCGGCTGGCGTTGATTTGACGGCTTATTCATCGGGCTGCGGCTGGGGCGACGTGAACAACGATGGCCTGCTCGATCTTTACGTTATTACGATCTCGCAAATCGAACGAAACCACCTGTACATCAACAACGGTGATGACACGTTTACCGAAGACGCCGTCGGTCGCGGCGTAGACATGCCGCAAGTTGGCGCGAATGGAAGTCGCAGCTACACCAGCGTTGCATTCGGCGATTACGACCGCGACGGCGACTTGGACATGTTCGTCGCCGAATGGCGCGTGGCCGGCGCTAAGAACGCCCTGTTCCAAAACGATGGCACGGGACACTTCACGGACGTCACATCACCCGCAGGATTGAGCCTTTCGACGATGCCGGGATTTGCACCGCGCTTCGCCGACATCGACAACGACGGTTGGCCCGACCTGTTGGTCGCTGCCGACTTTGGTCAGTCGCGCATGTTCCACAACAACCAGGATGGCACGTTCACCGACATCACGGTCACCGCCAATGTAGGCACCGATGAAAACGGCATGGGCGCGACGACCGGTGACATCGATCAGGATGGCGACCTGGATTGGTTCGTCACGTCGATCCACGATCCGTTCGATACGTGCGGTAGTACATCGTGCAATTGGGGCGCATCCGGCAATCGCTTCTACACAAACATGGGATCGCTCACCTTCGCTGATACGACTGACGCGTGGGGCGTTCGCCAAGGTTATTGGGGGTGGGGAACGTCGCTATTCGACTACGACAACGATGGCGACCTCGATTTGGGCATGACCAACGGTTTCGTGCTGCCTTTCACCGCCTTTGAAGATCAGTTCAACATCGATCCGGTCCGGCTTTGGCGAAACGACGGCGGTACGATGACCGAAATCGCAGCCGCGGCCAACATCGCCGACACCCGCTCGGGCAAAGGCTTCGCCGTGTTCGATTACGATCGCGACGGTGATCTGGACATCTACATCGCCAACAACGGCGACTATCCCCTCCTCGCCCAGAACGATGGCGGAAACGATCAGAACTGGTTGCAAGTGAGTCTGAGGGGACGGGCGACCAACGCATTCGGGATCGGCGCAAGGGTCTACGTCCAAGCCGAATCAGGTGGACCGGAGCAAATGCACGAAATGTCCGCTAGCAGCAACTTCATGTCGCACAACCCGGCGGTCGCGCACTTCGGTCTGGGCACCGAAGTCTCGACGCTTCACCAGGTGCGCGTGGATTGGCCCATCAGCGGTTTCGAGACGGTCTTGACCGATGTCGCAATCAATCAACTCATCACGATCACCGAACCGGTTTCGGGCGACTGCGACAACAGTGGCTCGATCGACATGGGGGATGTGTTGTGTCTAACTGATTGCCTTGAGGGACCAGGCGTGCCCCACGATACGGGATGCAACATCGTCGATTTCGACAATGATCTTGACGTGGACTTGAAGGACTTTCAGACGTTCTGCGCATCAATCAACGAATAGCCAGCCCATATCCGTCTTATTCGCGTCGTCGAGTTGGCGACTCGCAATTGGCGATGGCATCAAGCAATTGCTGACGACTGATCGGCTTACGCAAGACGCAGTCGAATTCGTGAATTCTGTCCAATGACGAATCCGGAACATAACCAGTAATCAGCAGTGCCGGAATCCCCGGCCGGATTTCACGAACGCGCATCACCAATTGATCACCTCGATCATCCGGCAAATCGAGATCGGTGATCAGCAGATCAATTTCATCTTTGAATTCTTCCGCCAGTGCCAACGTCTCGCTTCCGGTGCCGGCAGCTTTCACGTCAAACCCTTCGGATTGGAGCGAAGAGACAAGGACGCCTCGAACCAACTCGTTGTCTTCGCAGAGCAGCACCCGTTTAATAGGTCGTTCGGGTACGAGGTGCGCGGGTCCGGACTTGGGCTGTTGGGTTTGGTCTTGCGCACTTTGAGGGAACAGGATTCTAAATGTTGAACCTTCATCAGGCGTCGATTCAACGTCGATGTGCCCCCCCCATTGTCCCACGATTCCGTGAACCATGGACAACCCAAGACCGGTACCGCCTCGAATACCGCGCGTTGTATAGAACGGATCGAAGACCTTCTCTGCAACTTCCGGAGGCATCCCGCAACCGTCATCCTCGACGGTCAACTCGACAATCGGAGGAGTCATGCCATGAATCCCAGATTTCGCCGATCCATACCGGCATCCGATGCGAATCACGCCTTTATCTTCAATCGCTTGCGTCGCGTTGGTGATCAGGTTGAGCAGGATTTGCGTAAGCTGGGTGGGATCAACTTCGACGACAAGATCCTGATTTTTGACTTCAAGACTCAAATCGATATCCAATGGAACCAGGCTCTTGAGCATCGACATCGAATCGGCCAAATGGTCTCCAAGATTGAGCGTGCGAGGCCTGCTTGGTTGATGCCGGCTAAATGCCAGGAGCTGCTCGATCATACTGGTGGCGGTCCGGATGGCATCTTTGATGTTCTTGACGTTCTCAAGCGTATCGATATCCGATTCGATAAACTCAATTCCCGCCGTCATGACGGTCAGCAAGTTGTTGAAATCGTGCGCAATTCCACCAGCCATTCGCCCAAGCGATTCCATCTTCTGTGAAACGCGTAGCTGCTCTTCCAGCTCTTGGCGCTTTTCTTCAGCAAATTTACGGTCGGCAATTTCGGACCGAAGATTGTCCGTCAAATCGCATAGTTCGCGGTACAATCGTTCGTTGACGACTGATGCGGCAATGTGGTTGGCGAGAACCTGAAGTTGATCAATCTCGTCTTCGCGAAACTCGCGCGATTCCTTGGTTGCGTAGACCCCCAAAACACCAATGACTTCATTGTCGATCAGCATCGGTACGCCCGCATACGACTTGAAAACATATGCGGCAGGATTTCTCGGCGCGACGTCGGCCAGATTCGCCGTGTCGGGATGCTCATTCACATCTGAAATGATCACCGCCTGTCGAGACTCCAACATCACCTTTGAGATGCCGGACCCAACCGGTATTTTCTCGGCCAACTTTCTCTGGGGAATGCCAGCCGCAGCCAATAACGACAGATGATCCCCTTCGACTTTCCTGGCAATGGCTCCGTCGACCTGAAGAAAGTCGCGCACGACAGCCACCATCTTGGCGACATGGGCGCGCAGCGATTCACGACCGATGACCGGGTGCGTCATTCGCGCCAGGTCGCTTACGGTCAGACCAATCGTTTGCGTCTTGATTTCAGCCGATTCTTGCATGCCGAGGACCGATCTCGCGGTTCCCACTCCATCGTCAGTCTCATTCAAGTTTAGACGCCACCTGCATTGGAAAGCAACTGCATGACTTCGACAGAACTGGTTCACTTTCACCGAAGACTGGCTGAGGGCGAAACTTGGGGTTTATACTGCATGTCGAATCCCAAGTTGCAGAACGTCAGGGCGACGGAATTGGCCCATCGAGAAACCGAACGAACGCCTCGTAGTCGGCAAGATTCACGTTACCGCATCCGTCGAAATCACCTGCAGCACAGGGCCAGTTCATCTCGCCGTCATTCGTAGCGTCAAAGCATTCCTGGAAGTACGCGAAGTCGGCAAGGTCCGCGTCACCATCGAGGTCAAAGTCGCCAAACGTGAAAGCGTCGTCGCAAAGCGATCCATCACCCAAATAAAATCCGCTGATCAATGTGCACGTGGACTCGTCCAGATCGTCCCAACAGAACCCCTGATTAAATGCGCAAGCCCCCAGCGCCGAACACCCGCACGCATTGACGGGATCACCCAAAGGCGAATTCGGACAGCGGTCCACGCAATCCACCAGGCCATCCGAATCGCTGTCTGCATCGGACACACCGCACCCGCAAATCCCCGGATCGGATTTCGCACCGTCCAGCGGGCAGAGATCCTCGCAACCGGTCACTCCATCGCCATCCGGATCGAGTTCGCAAGTGAACCCATCCCCCATGTACGTGCCCTCCAGAACCGTGCATTCATTTTCAAGTCGATCGTCAATGCAGATTTCGCCAAAGAAACAGCACGGCCCCAAGGCCAGTGGGCAACCATCCTCGCCCATCACCAGCCCCTGTGGCGTGTCGGGACAGAGATCGCAGGCATCGATCACACCATCGCCGTCGTCGTCGGCTTGGCAGTCGTCGGGAACGCCGTTCGTGTCGCAGTCCGCCGACGTTCCCCCTGCAACATCGCATTCATCCAGCGCCCCGTTGGCATTGCAATCAAATGACTCGCCGGAAAGTAAGTCGCAATGGTCCGGAATCGCGTTGAGGTTACAGTCGTCGACTGACCCAACGGCAATATCGCATGCGTCGGGAACGCCGTTGGAGTCGCAATCCAAGCTCGTGCCTTCGGCGATGTCAGTGGTATCACCGATTCCGTTGGAATTGCAGTCGGCCCCAGTTGGATCGCACGAATCACTCGCTTCGTCGCAGGTCTGACCAGCCAGGCACGGGCCCGAGCCCGGTTCACACGCGTCGATATTGCACGTTTCAATGCCGGTGCAATATAGGCCATCATCGCAATCGACATCGACCACGCATTCATCGCACTCGTCGGGAACGCCATTGCTGTTGAGGTCGGCACTGGTGCCCAGCGCAAGATCGAAGGTGTCGCCAACGCCATTGGTGTTGCAATCGTCGCCGTCTGGCAGGCAGACATCGAATTCCTCGTCGCAAAGTTGGCCAACGTCGCAGGGAATGGCGCCGTTGGTGCAGACATCGATGTCGCATGATTCTGCGCCGTTGCAATATGCTCCGTCATCGCAATCGGCATCAACCACGCACGCGTCGCACTCATCGGGAATGCCGTTGCTGTTTGCATCGTCGCTCGTCGCGCCAGCGATATCCGTCGCATCGCCAATGGCGTTGGCGTTGCAGTCGGCGCCATTGGGAAGACAGATGTCGGAACCCTCATCGCAAATCTGTCCTGCAACACACGGGACGGCGCCGTTGGTGCACAGATCGACGATGCAAAATTCCGCACCGTCACAGAACAGTCCATTGCTGCAATCACCATCGACGACACATTCATCGCATTCGTCTGGAATCCCGTTGACGTTTTCGTCGGCGCTCGTGCCATCGGTGATATCGAGTTCATCGTGGATGCCGTTGGAGTTGCAGTCGATCGCGACGAAGCATGTGTCGGCGATTTCGTCGCAAGTCTCACCGGCACTACATGGATCAACTCCAGCAACACAGGTGTCGATGTTGCATGTTTCGACGCCAGTGCAGAACAACCCGTCGTCGCAGTCCCCGTCAGCCACACATTCATCGCATTCGTCGGGTACATCGTTCGCATTAAGGTCGTCGCTGAAACCGTCCAGAATGTCCGTTGCATCGCCGATCCCGTTGGTGTTGCAATCCGCTCCGTCCGGCTCGCATGCGTCGGTCACTTCGTTGCAGACCTGTCCCGCGACGCATGGATTGTCGCCGACCAAACAAACATCCACGTCGCACGATTCGTCGCCAGTGCAAAACATCGCGTCGTCGCAATCCGCGTCGAAGACGCATTCGTCGCACTCGTCTGGAACGCCGTTGCCATTTTGGTCAAGACTGGTCTCGTCTAAGATGTCAAAGGAGTCACCGATTCCGTTGCTGTTGCAGTCGAGACCGTCGGGCATGCACATTTCCCCGACTTCATCGCACAACTGCCCGACAACGCATGGCGGCGATTGAAATTGACATACATCCACGAGACAAACTTCCACACCATCGCAGAACAAACCGTTGCTGCAATCGACATCGAAGACGCATTCATCGCATTCGTCCGGAATGGTGTTGGCGTTTGCGTCGAGACTCGTGCCCTCTGCGATGTCGAGTTGATCGTCAATACCGTTGGAGTTGCAATCAGGCGGCCCGACGGATTCGCAAACACCGACATCATCCAGCAAGATGCCTTCCTGGAACTCATCGACAATGATCACGAACCGAATGTCAATGCTCGTATCAAGAGCTGCCGGCGGAAGCGGCAACTCTTCGAGCGTCGTCAAAGTATTTGTCAGATCAAATTCACCAAGCGGCTCCCAAGCACCACCGCTGATTCGCCAATCAACTTGCAGGAGATCCGTCGCTTCGGCGTTGCCGTTTCGAGCCTGCCACACAAAGCGCACCGCGGGATTAACCAGACTGGACGTGTCGATGTTCGACTGGGTCAAACTCGCCGGTGCAACGCCCGTTCCGACAACGTCCACAAAACTGAATTCATTGAACGATGTGATGAGGATTTCCGGCGCAATCGACTCCACCTCCACCCAGCCGAACCCCACCGTTGTGCTGTCGGGTCGCTGAAAGTCATCGAAGAACGCGCACTGAGCGGACGCTCGATTGGATCCAACAAGAAAAATAGAGCAGAAGATTGAAAGCGCGATTGGCGTGTGTTTGATCATGACTTTCCCCCAAATCTGTCTCACCCACGGAACCGTCCGGCGAGATTGAATTCGAAAATGATGCTCCCGAAATCTCCTGCAGAATGCGCCCGCAGCGACTGCCGCCTGCGCTTCCGGCAAAGGCGTTTTCGGGAATCCCCTGATCTTCATTCTAAGGGCTTTTCTGTTTTCTGCCTTGTCCGCCTTCAGCCCGTAAACGCGACGCCATCGCCGACCGTCCCGCAGTAACAACAATCGCCTCAAGTCCAGCAAGGATTTGAGGTTATGAAAACTTCCCTCCAAGCTGCGTTTGAAGACGGATAAGTTGGGGCATCCTCGCCGACAACAGCAATCCTTTCCGACGCCGCGCTCGCCAACTTCTCCGAATGTGCGCGGCATCCGTTGGCGCGGGTCAATTCGCGTTGCTGACTCCCTGGTCCTGACCGCAAGCGCCGAATCGAATTCACTCACTGGCAATAATCCGCCCACGCAAACGCCTGCCGCCGAAAAATGTTGTAGACTTTAGGTTCCGCCGGTGGTGAGCATTTGGCGGAACGGGTGGTCATTAGGGGGAAGCCAAAGCCCACGAGCACATCAGATGCCCGGCTTGGACCATGAACCACCGCATTCCATGAATCCCATTTCATCGGCTGTGATACGAAATCAGTGTGTCGGTGCGCGCGACCGACAGCCGGGTGACAATGCCATTGGGTGCGGTCCATCACCGCACCCGATGAAGTGCCGCTATCGCAGGGTGTTCGTCGCCGACCCGCACCGCCTTCAGCGATAGTTTCATATGTGCGCGAGCGACTTGCTGGACTCTGCCTCCGTTGCCACCCATCCGCGGTACAGCCCGACAACCCCTGGCGCACCCACACCAAAGAGCCTCCCCACCGGCTCAAACCAACCAGGGAGCACACCCATGCGAAGACATCACCGATTCAGACAACTTGCGCCCATCATGCTGGCCGCGATGACGACGGTCACGCTGGCCACTTCCAGGGCTTTCGCCATCTATCCCCCATCGGCCGCATTTCCTGCGGCGGCTGAAGATCCCGTGGTCGATGGCGCGTTCTCCACTGCCGCCGAATACGCCAACGCCCATCGCGTGCTCGACGACCTCGGCGTCGGCTATTACTACCGACAACACCGCGAGAATTGGACGGTCAAGGGAGTGACCTACACCGACACCGTCACCTTCTTTGACGTGCACTATTTCTTTCATTCCGCCTATGGCCAACTCGATCTCTACGACATGAACAGTTGGGATTTCAAGTGGGGCAACACGCGCATTCAAGTCTGGGTTTTTCTCGCGGGCGATCATCCCGACCCGGACGACTGGGCGTGGCTGAATCCTTCTGAAATCGGGGCGACAAATTACCCTGCCGGCTACAACGACAACGGCGGGTTTCTCGTGCGCCTCAATGGCGACCCGTCCACGGACCGCATCTGGAACGTGGGCGATCCCGAACCCGGCGACCCCGGTTGGGACTTCGCCAACTATTACGGTGTGTTCATTCAGGGCGGTTTCAACAACTCCGCCCATGTCAACGGTTACAGCACCGTCACCGGTCATCGCGAAATTTATGAATTCTCGCTCACGATGTACCGTTTTCCGAGTGGTCCCGGTGGCGGTGATGGCGGCATTCCCGGCATCCCCCGCGACATCCCCGGTGGTGACGAAGACAACCCGCTGCCCCCGGGCATCTGCGATCCGATTTGGGAAGCGGTCTGGGACTATGAAAAGGTCAAAGACTGGAAACCGTCGATGGGCGGTTTCGGCAGAGTGGGCGGGACCGGATATGTGCCGGTCATCGTCGACTGGGTGATCATCGGGTGGGATGATTCGATGCACCAGGGACCGGTCCCACCTCCTGGCGATCCGTTCGCCAACGAAGCCGATGGCGGGAACTTCGTGCATTTCGGCGCGGGGTCAGCCGCTCCACCAATACCGGCTGACTTCTTCGGCCCCGGCTCAGATCCATTCGACGGCCAGGTCATCTTTGAAGGCGCCCCCCTTGATCCCGACACACTGGGCAACACCGCGACGCTGTTGCAACGTTCCGAGCCACACATCGGTGTGGTCGAAGCCGAGATTGTAGCGCTCGACCTCGTCTCGTTGCACCCGATCACGGTCTCGTACAGCGGTATACCGACCGAGGATTGGGAAGTCAGGATGTCGCTGTCCGAGGAGCCGCCATTGGGCGGCTTCCTTGCCTCCACCATGACGCAATTCAACGGGGGCATCTTCGATGCGGGACTCCTGGTTCAACCGGTCTATACGTTCACGCGCCTCAGCGACATGCAGACTCGCGAACTCGACTCGGCCAGCGCGGGTTGGCCGCCACTCGATCTTCAGATCTTGTCCGCGCCATTCGTGCAGGAGTTGTCACCGCATTTGTCCGAGTTCATTGCCCCGTCCGAAGGCGTTTTCGTTCCCGCTGTTCTTGAGCAACTTCCCGGTGCGTTGGCATCACAGATTCCCGTCCCGGTTCCGGCGATCGACGCTTCCGGGGCGGCAGGCCTCTCCCTGTTCCCGGCGAGTCGACCGCTCTTGACGGTCAATGAGTTGGAGTACGACCAACCTGGAACGGACGTTCGTGAGTTCATCGAGATCTACAACCCGGCGACCACGCCCATGCCGCTTGATGGCTGGTCCCTCGAATTCTTCAACGGGGCGGATTCAGGAAACCTCTATCGCACAGTGGACCTGTCCGTGATACCGAGCCTGGAGGCCAGCGAATACCTCGTGGTGGGTTCGGCCATCGTCCCCTACGTGGATTTGGTTGCGTGGACGGCTAACGGGATTCAGAACGGCGGCACCTCGCCCGATGGCGTCGCGTTGCTGTGGCACGGAATCGTCGTCGAGGCCTTTTCTTACGAAGGCAGTGGCACGAACGGATTTGTCGCCCAAGGCGGCGCCGCCGACGGGACGTTCTTGCCAAGAATTGCGGTTCAGGACGAGGACGCCCACGCGTTACAAAAAATCCCCAATCAAGGCGTCTGGACGGAAACACCCAACCAAACGCCCGGCGAAGCCAACTTCCTGGGCCGAGCGCCGCGCGGCGCATGTTGCTTGGGCGACGGAACGTGCTTGCCCGACGCGACCGAACTCGATTGCCACATCGCCGTCGGATCGTGGCTGGGCGACGGATCGCAGTGCCTCGACACGGTGGAATACGTGGACTGCCTGACGGGTCCGGGCGAACCGATGCTCGAAAACTGCCCGCAATGGGATGAAGACAACAACGGTTTTGTCGACCTCGGTGATTTCGCCTTGGTGCAACAGCATGTCTGCATGGACCTGCTACCCACGCGTTAGGCGGATTGGACCGATTTCAGCGGTCGTTCGCGGCGCTCCTTCAGGTACCAAGTGTCACGAACGACCGCGACATCGCAGTTTCATGAAGATGACCAAGACAAAGCGCCTGCAACCCGCAAGCGCTACGAATACTCGGGAGACCTTGTGGTGGCCGCGTTGACAAACCATACGCGGTGGCTGCGGGGCTCTGCATTTGGAGCAATGCATGATGAAGAATACGAATGGTGTTTGGATCGTCGTGGCCTGCGCCACGTTGGCAATCTTTGGCCTGTCTTGTAATCCGCCCGCGACAACCGACAACGGCGGCAACACGAACGGAAATACCAACGGCAATGACGATCCAACAGGAAACGGGGGGACAGGAAGTAACGGAAACGACACAACTCAGGACGGTGCGTTGGTCAAGACTCAGATCATCATGGACGACAACACGCTGATCATGCGTCCCCAAGCCGGTGACGACCTGATCGTCTGGGGCGATTTCGAAACGGTGTACTACATTGTCCCGTCTGAATCTTCCAGCGAGACTGATGCCGGGATCGAAATTCCCGAGGGTGAACGGTTCGCCTGGACCCACTTCGCGGTCGCCGGAAAAAAGATCGCGCTGGTGACTGACCTAGGAAACGTGCGCGTGTACGACACGGCCACCGGAGAATCGAAAGAGTTTCCGACATCCGAATTGCTGCTTCGAAACACCCAGATAAACGACGATCGATTTCCCGGACTGACGCAAGCCTCGGGTGATCTTTTCGCCACCATCAACAACACCAATCAAGTCGCGGACGGTAATGCGATCAAGGTGATCGACGTTGCCGGAAGCGACCCCAATGCGTGGGAAGTCATTTCGTTTCCCAATCCGACCAGCAGCATCGATGAACCCATTGAGACTTTCGACCAGGTAGCGGTCGATGCCGGTTCCCGTCGCGTAGCCGCCGCTGGCGGTGAAGGCCTTTATGTTTGGGACATTGATTCACCCGAAAGTGCGCCACAGTTTGTCGAGATGACCTTGGCCAACGGCATGTGCTGCATCAATGACGGCGTACAGATGCAATTCGATGGAGATTGGATTCTGTATCAACAGGACCCGCCCAACATCCCACTGGGACTCGGAACAACCAACGCAGTCTTGTTGAGCTTAAATGACGGCACCATCACGACCTTTACGAACAACCCATCGAGCCACAACGCCCAGGCCATCTTGGGCAACGCGGGCAACAGTGTGCCGTCCACCGCGGTCAGATCCTTGAGGGCCTGAGCTTCCTTGCCGGAGACAAGGGGAACCGCCTTGCCCGCCAGTTCGGTGAGGATGTCGTGGAGCAACTCGGGATCGAACACTCGCGCGGCTTCGCTGAGCGATCCTAACGAGGTGGGTTGGCACCCGAGGAGTTGTTGCACTTTGCCCAGGGTACTGGCTTGCTGGATGCCGCGTAAACTGGTGAGAATGGGGTTGAAAAAGTACAACAGCAACAACCCGGCATACTGGTCGAAGTGAAGTTTGCGGTTGCCGGCCCGGTCGCGGTCGGTCCCGTCATTGTGGAGCCGGTCCAGGAGGGAATTGAGGGTTTGGAAATACTTCAACCCTTTGAGATCGCGTTCGGTGATTTTGGGTTTGGACTTGGCAGCCATGGGGTATCCTTTCCAAAGTGGGCTGACACCCATCGTCAGCCAACACTCCAAGTATACCCGTCAAGGCAAGCCCTCAAGCAAACGACCGCCAGTACAACGCGAAACGATCGCTTGGACAGTTGCGCAACCCTGCATGAAATGTGCCGAACAGTATTGGAGTTGCAATCGTTTTGTAACCTTTTGAATGAACAATTCTGGATACCAGCAATTCCCGGCTGGTCAGGCTGAACTTGTCCCAGGATGCCCATTTTTACAATCGCTTTCCAGCATTCCGTCTTCCAGTCCCGTTGAAGACGCGGCGGCAGGACGTTTTCGTTGATCCGAAGACGTTTTCCCTTGGCCAGTGGCGATCGACTTGGGTTGAGGTTCGCCAGCGGCGCACCCCGGACCTGGCAGCGATGACCCAATCACATTCTCACAAGCCGCGCTCGCAGGCTACGTACTGTCCTGCAACACCGGCGGTTGCCGCGCGATGCCACGCACCAACGCCGACAACAACTCCACCATCGAAGCAAACCTCAACATGGCAAACGCATTGCGGATCGCTTCCCAAAGGGCCCGTTTGCTGCGGTATTTTTCCCAGGCCGCCTGAAACAACGGACAGCACAACTGCTGCACCTGATCCACCAAAAACGCCAACATCATCAGCAACATCAGAACCACCGACAGATGCTGCTGCCCGTGACCGAAATTGTGTTCCAAATGGTATCCTTGATTTTTCAGCGTGTTGAACGTCTCATTCTCGATCTTCCAACGAGACCGACCCCCACGCATGACCGCAGACACCGTGTCTTCTCTCAGCAACAGGTCGGTGATCCAACTGAAATGCTGCACTCGGCCATCGGGATGGATTTCCCAGTACTCCAAGACGTTGACCAACGTATCGGCGTTGGATTCGTTGAGGGGCACGTCGGCGTAAAAGCGATAGTGGTGCAACACGCCGGTGTGAGGGTCCACTTCCGTCAGATGGGACGTGCGGCCCGCTTCGTCCTCCGCTTGCAGGTGAGCAAACAAAAACGCGTGGTCGCCGGGTTTGACCCCAATGATGTAATGGGCGTTGGCGTCTTGCAAATCCTTCAGGTGCGGGGCATTGGCACTCAGAGCGTCCTCGATAATGATGACCGGCACCCGTGGATGGTCGTGGCGAAACGGCTTGAGCCACCGCCGGGTGGCATTGCGTTCGCAATCATTCTTGGTGTGGCCGTCTTGTTGGATGATGGGTTCGGGGGCCAGTGGGATGACCTCTTTGAGGTCGGGATGGACCAACGAGGCCCCCAGCACTTTGATGCGAATAGGTGATGCCACCGCCGCGATGGTGTTTCTCCAAACACGAGTCGCAATGGATTTTGCGGGAGGAGAAATAGGTGGTGCCGTCGAGCGAGAGGAGGTAACAGTCGTCCACATAGGTGTAGGCCTCCAAGGCTTTGCCTCGTTGCAGGCGACGAAACACATCGGCGAACAAGGGTCGCAACAACTCGGGATCGACGGGATCGAGGAGGGCCCGCATTTGCGTATCGCAGGGGCAATGGTCGATGGAGTAGAGGGTGCGGAAATTATCGTTGGGATCGTGCCGTCGGTTGTCGAACGCCAACAGGGACGGATCCTTGAGGGAGAACATGGCAAAGCCGGCCATCAAGGCATCAGGGAGAGGGATGAGGC
>JAUIEW010000109.1 GCA_030429365.1 Phycisphaerae bacterium | reverse complement strand
CCACATTGATGGTGCCACTGGCGATTACGAGATCGTCTTTGCTGGCGATGCCATCGTTGTAATTGCCGTGGACCGTGAGTGTGCCCGTCCCCGAAATCAGCATTGAATCCTTGCTGAAGAGGCAGGCGTTCGGCTCGTCCTCTTCCGGGTCGTCGAACACGTAGGTAGCCGCGTCGGTAAGGATGTTCGTGGACTGGTCTTCAAGAATGAACGCGACGCTGTCGGCGCTTAGGACCGCGATGGGCGCATTCGTCGAATTCGTGATGTTTACACCGTCCAGCGTGATTTCGACGGCTCCGCCTGTGTTGACGACGATTTGTCCATCGTTGAGTGTTCCGATGATCGTATACGAGCCGGCCGATGTAATCGTCGCCGTGGTGCCATCGACCGTGACGCCCGTTCCATTCACATCGATCGAAGTGCCGTTGAGTGTAATCAGTGTTGAGGTCGGCGGTGCTTCGATATATCCACAGGAAGGGTCGGACGGTGTGTCGGGGCCACTGATGCATTCCACCATAGCCGCAAAGTCGACCAGGTCGACGTCGGAATCGCGGTCTGCGTCAGCCGCGATGAAGCCATCCAAATCGGGCGTCAAACCACATGCCGCCGGAAGCGGATCGTACAATACACCTGACCCGGTCATGCAGGCGCTGAACGCACCGAAATCCTTCAGGTCCACGTCACCGTCAGCATCATAGTCGCAAAGGGAGTAGCCCACGATGCGGCCCGGGCTCGCCACATCGCCACCCGAAGATGTCCGTGCACCGTATTCGTCTCCAACGGCGCTGAGCACCCAACTCGTCTGCGCCTCCGTTGCGCTAAAGCCAGATTCCGGGATGTTGCAGCTTTGATTCTGCGTGCGCGGCGAGCCCGGGTAGTCTTCGTCGCCGTAACTCAAGACGTCAACTAGGTTGTCGCTCGCGTCGTAGAGGTTTAGCTGGTCGTTTCGGCCGAGATTGGCTGACAACTCACCTATGATATCGACACCGGAAAGACCCCATGCAGCTGCAAAATCCACTGCAACGGCCTCGGTTAGAATGACCGATTCGCCGGCTTGCACAACGCCAAACGCGCTCAAGTCCACGGTACCCGGTGTCTGGCTGCTGTCATCGAAACTCCATCCAGTCATGTCGACCGAATTCGAACCAACATTCGTGAACTCGATAAACTCGCCATCGGCACCGCTGTACATCCACTCCGTAATCTCGATCTGCGCAGATGCGATTGGTGCCAGCAGCGCGACAATTCCGACTACCAATGTCCGTTTCATCTTCATTCCTCCGATTCACTTCTTTCTTTGCAATCCCGAACAAGACCCCTGCAATGAGAAGGGAATATCAGGCGCCACCACGACACCTCCCGACTCACGCAAGGGCCTTGTCAAGCACGGGCTCAACCTTCCTTGCTCCAATTCCAATTCCTGTCATTGACGCGCGTGTAACCGTGACCGCGCGAATCAATTGGCACTCAGGTGTCTGGAGTGCGGAAAAGTTGCAGCCCAAACAGCATTCGTGTCCGACCAGCGCACTACTCTGCTTCCTCGCCGTTTTCGAATGCGTTCTGGATTTGCAGCAATATGAACACTGCGCAACCAGAAAAACTCAACGTGCGCGATGTTTTATTATTTCGTGAAGGTTGGTAAAGTTCTGTTGTGCAATGGTAAAGAAGTGTATAGATAGCGGCCGCGATCGCGCATCAAGAATTGCGCTGGCCACAACGACAATGCATACGCGATGATCTCTGTCCAACACGCGCAAGCAGGGTGGAGATTCACGCAACGTTCCCGACGGCAATCAACCCGGGCCCTTCAAGGTCACGCGAACGAAAGTTGCCGCACGCTGAGTTCGACGAATACGAGGCCTTCCCCGGCGAGTCTGGATTGGCTCGGACATCTTCAGGTTTTGGCGCTCGCAATAAGTGGAATTCGGATTTCGACAATAAGTCCGCTGCTCTCGCCGTTTCGGGCGACCACTGTGCCGCCATGTGTGCGCACCGCACGTTCAACTATGGCGAGCCCCAGTCCGACACCCCCCGACTGTCGATCGCGAGCGTGGCTTACGCGATAAAAGGGTTGAAATACGTTCGTTAGCTCAGATTCAGGAAGTCCCGGACCATGATCGCGTACAGTGATCACTGCTTCGGTCGAAGTTGAAACAAGTGTGACGTCGACTGTGGTGTTATCGGCGGTGTAAGATAGTGCGTTGCGCACCACATTCTCGACTGCCCTGAGCAACAATTCTGCTTCCGCGTTGACCGTACACGGCGAACAGTCCGTCAACTGTACGGAACGTTTGCCGGTTCGAGACTCGAACTGGGCATCTGCGACAACCTCGCGCACCAAATCTGCGAGGTCAACCGGCGAAAATCGCCCTTCGCACGCATCGTTTTCCAGACGAGTAAGTGTCAGCAACTGGCCGATCAAACCATCCAATCGTTCGGCTTCGCGTTCGACACGGTCAAGCGAAACCAAGGCGCTTTCACTACTGCGTAGTCGAGCCAGCTCAAGCGCCACGCGCTGCCGCGCCAACGGCGATCGCAATTCATGCGATATATCTTCGAGCAAGCGCTGTTGCGCACCAAGGAGCTTTTCTATGCGCTCGGCCATATGGTCGAAGTCTCGGGCCAATTCGCCGATCTCGTCCCTCCGCCGACCAACCGTCGACCCTACACGCTGTTCAAGATCGCCTTCCCCAAAACGCCGCATAGCCGACCGCATCTCAAGAACAGGCTTGGTGATTGTCCGGGCAAGGAAGTAGCAAACCAGACTGAGCGTAATCGCCACAGGTACGGTCCTCCAGAACACCATCCAGAAGAAGGATGGCTTGGGGGGAGGCCCTCTCAAATTCTCAACTGTTTGGGCAATGAACACGAGGAGCCGCCCGTCGGCTGCACGCACTTGCTGGGCAAAAGTGACCTTCGGATTGGACGAGTCGCGTTGAATCTCGGGTGTCTCTCCTGCGCGCTGAGCGAGAGCACTTATGGCGTTCGGTACTTCGTGGCCGCGCAAATCAGCACCGGCTTGATCAATCAAGAAGGTACGGGATTCCCAAGCTTCGGACAGCTTCTCCATTAATGCAAACGCGGTATCGAGCGCGTCTGCGTTTAATGCATCGGCTACCTTATGGGAATACGCCGTAAAGATGTCGACTCTTCGCTCGGTCCAGACTACAGTAAAACTGCCCCGACCACCGCCGCGAGGCCCGCCGCTTGATCGCTCACCGTCGTTCCTCGCATTGAGTGTGGGCATAATCCAGAACGCCACCGCAAAACCACCGGCGAAAGTTAAGAGCACGGTGAGCAATACGGGGAGAAAGATTCTGAGAAAGAGCTGTCGCATGATCAGCCGGATACGTAATCGGTGCAAACGCGATGCACCTGTTGGTTTAAGATTCGGCAACGATGCGCGTGAGTATATAGCCCACACCGCGCACCGACATGATACGCTCATTGCCGCGGTTTTCGCCCCAAAGCTTTTTGCGAAGATGACTGACGTGCATGTCTATGCTGCGATCCATGGGCACCAGATCACGGTCGAGCACCTGACGAAAGAGATCGCGCCGATCAACAACGCGACCCGCTGACCGCATCAACACTTCCAACAAGTCAATCTCGACGCCGGTTAACTCGACGACTCGCCCGTCACATCCCACGCGTCTGGCTGCCAAGTCCAGTTCGACGTCATCGACAACTAATTTCTCTCCAGGGGCATACCTGCCTGCGGATTGCTCACGCTGAACTGCACGGCGCAGAATTGCTCGAATTCGTGCCGCAAGCTCCCTGGGATTAAACGGTTTTGGCATGTAATCATCCGCGCCAAGTTCCAACCCAATAATCCGATCAACATCGTCTCCGCGGGCGGTGAGCATCAAGACCGGCTTTGATGAAGCAGCACGGATGCGTCGGAGGACCTCCAATCCATCAATCTTGGGAAGCATGATATCAAGAATCACGATGTCGTGATCCCCGGACAAGGCGCGTTCGACCCCCTGCTCACCCTGCTGCACCGCCTCGATCTCGAATCCCTGCGATTTGAGAAATTCCTGAACGAGTTCGCAAAGTTCAAGATCGTCGTCGACCAGCAAGACTCGATTTGACTGGGTCATTGGGCAACACCCCCCTGACTGATGAAAAATGCAGTGATTCACTCTACGCTCTGAGCGTATTACGCATTCTTCCTCAAGTCGACGCGAAAGTCCCGAGAATTTATCGAAACCCAACAGGGAACACCGAGCCGATTGACATTTCTTTACGAAGGACATTTGACGAGATACTTCTTAGAATCCCACGCAATAAGTCCAATCGCTCCTCGTTTGGCGTTATCTAGGGAACTTTTTCTCGGCGATTCGGCGTATTCCAACTCAATGCGACATCTGTTTCCGCACTGATGACGCATCGCGGCCCTGCGCCAGTCCCAAATTGAAATGCGATTTCGGAGGCGGCATGTCGAAAGCAAACTTGTTACTTTTGGGCATCGTGAGTTTCGCCAGCCAAGCACTGGCAGCCGAGTTGAAAGGTCAAACTGGTCTGATAAGAAGCGACCAAGGCGCCTTCGACGGCTACACGTTGTTTACACCGTTGCATTCGAAGGAAACATACCTTGTGGATATGAGTGGGCGAATTGTGCACAAGTGGAAGGACGACTACACGCCTGGTCAATCCGAATACTTGCTCAGTAATGGTCACCTACTGCGATGCGTCAATGACTCAAGGAATGGCGCGTTTCACGGCGGCGGAATCGGAGGCCGTATCCGCGAGTTCGACTGGGACGGCAAACTCATCTGGAATTTTAAGTATTCGGATAAAGAGAAATGCCAACACCATGACATCGAGCCATTGCCCAATGGAAACGTTCTGATCCTCGCTTGGGAAAAGAAATTCGCAGAAGAAGTCATTGGCGCAGGACGGGACCCAAGCCAACTCGAAGGCGATGAACTCTGGCCGGATCATGTTGTCGAAGTCGCACGCGATGGAAAAACCGGTGGCAAGATTGTTTGGCAATGGCACGCGTGGGACCACCTTGTTCAGGATTTCGATCCCGACGTGCACAACTATGGCGATGTCTCGGCGCATCCCGAATTGATCGACATAAACTTCGGCGGCGATTCAATGCGACTACCGCCCAAGGAAATGGATCGACTGCGGGCATTGGGGTACGTTGGCGGTCCCGCTCCCAAACGCGGTGGGCCCAACTCCGCTGATTGGCTCCACGGCAACTCACTGGATTACAACGAAACACTTGACCAGATTCTGATCAGCGTCCACGGTTTCAACGAAATATGGGTAATTGATCACAGCACCACTTCGGCAGAAGCCGCCAGCCACTCCGGAGGGCGATACGGCAAGGGCGGCGATCTGCTCTATCGTTGGGGCAATCCTCTGGCATACCGCGCCGGCACGGCATCCGATCAAAAGCTCTTTGGACAGCATGATGCCACTTGGATCAAAGCTCCGTCGGGAGACACTCGCATTCTCATCTTCAACAATGGCCGCAACCGCCCGGACGGCG
The DNA here is from genome assembly GCA_030429365.1 of Phycisphaerae bacterium. Taxonomy (GTDB): domain Bacteria; phylum Planctomycetota; class Phycisphaerae; order UBA1845; family UBA1845; genus UBA1845. The sequence continues at coordinate 9,882 of JAUIEW010000109.1, read as the reverse complement.
ACTATTCATCGATTGATGAAATCATCCCGCCGCTTAAACCCGATGGAAGCTATTCGCTGGAATCCGGTGCGGCATATGGTCCGAGCCAACCGGTTTGGCAATACACGCACAAAACCAAGTCGGACTTCTTCTCGGGTCACATTTCGGGAGCGCAGCGTCTGCCGAATGGAAACACGCTTGTTTGCGCGGGCGAACAAGGTGATTTCTTCGAGGTCAATGCAGAAGGTGACACGCTTTGGCAATACATCAATCCCATTGAAGGCAAGCGCCCGCATGGTGGCCCGCCCCGTGGTGTTGGGCCACACGACGGACCTCGACGCCGAGACCGAGGACAGTCCGAAGGCGACAATGGCGGCCGCAATCGCGGACGTCCACCGCATCGGGGGCAACGTGGTCCAGGGGGCGGTGGGCGTGGCCCATCTGAGGCAAACGCTGTATTTCGCGCAACCCGTATTGCGATCGACGATCCAGCGATAAAGTCTCGCAACCTCACTTCAAAAACTATCAATTAAGCCCATTTCGCTTCGGCTCAACCCAACAAACAAACGCCACTCCACCCGGATTTACGTTTCTTTACGAACGCGCAACAGAAGTTTACGCGCCGTCTCGAAATAATGGAATTCCGCCGTCGTTGAGTTGGTCGGTTGCCCGGCGTACGTGCAACGACTTGATCAGGACGCAATTTAGTTGAGATGGAGACTCAGTCATGCGATTTCAAAGATCTCAGATAGTTTGGGCGGCGGCATTGTGTTTTGGATTGGCGGCGACTGCTTCTTACGCTGGTGGAAGACACCGCCCAGGTCATGCCTGGCACCATGGTCATCCCGGGCATGGACTCAATCGATCACCGCTCCTGCTTTTTGACACCCTTGACTTACTCGAATCAGACACAGCGCCTCTAAACTTCACGGCAGAAAATTTCCCTTCTGCGGACATCGACAGCAACGGCGTTCTGGATGACGACGAATGGACCACGTTTTCCGACGAAAAATACGACAACCTTACCGAAAGAATCTTGCATCGGCATCCTGACGTCGACATCGACAGCAACGGCATTCTCGATGCGGACGAACTTGACGCCCATGAGGCAGCGGCGATTGAACGATACAGCCGCATGCTTCTCGAACGGAATCCTGAAGCTGACATTGATTCCAACGGCGTCATCTCTGCCGACGAACTGGAGGCCGTTCGTGCTGAGAATCGCGCCGAGTTTCTCGAACGCAAACCAGAGGCCGACCTCGACGGCGATGGAATCTTGACCGCCGAAGAGTTGGCTGCGTACCGGTTGGCGCAGCGCGCTGGAGACAACCGACCGCAAGGACATCGCAGACCAGGTCACAAGCGTGGTCATCGCGGCGCATTCGGACACGGCCGAAGCCGGTCCTGAGTGAGGGTGTGTGGCTCCTCAGAGGGAGTTGCCGACGGTTCACGGAGGCGATCATGTCGGCACTCCCTGAAGAGCCAGATTGGCTGGCACAACTTAAGACTTTTTGAAACAGCGACACTTTGCCACTCTGATCACACGTCCAATCTTCGTGCGTGAGTGCTATAGAGTCGTGGCACAGCAACATTGACGAGGACGGACGAGATGAAAAAGCCTTCCCACGGAATCATTGTGACCGCACTCGCGGTTGTTGGGGCATCACCCGGTTTAGACATGCCCACACTGTTCGGCGAACAAAGCACCAACGCAAGCGGTACTGCTTACGCGGACGTAGGTTTTGAACAAGCCGTCATTGATCCATCAGGAATCGCATATGAACGTGCGGTTGGCGATATCGACGGCGACGGTGACAACGACATCATCGCTGCTTCGATCTTTCCGGATAACCTCCTTTGGCTCTACCGTGCGCCGGATTTCAACCGCGAAACCGTGCTGACGCTCAACAGTTCGACGCACGGCTGGCCTTATTTCCGCTCTGACGATTTGCAGTTGGCCGACCTCGACCTTGATGGCGATCTCGACGTGGTCACCCGCATCGGCGACAGCGGTGACATCAATGGCCACGTGGTTTGGATCGAAAATCCGCTCGTCGCATGCAACGACGTCGGCGGTTCGTGGGACGTGCATGTCATTGGTACCAGCGAATACGCCAAGGACATCGTCATCGCGGATATCGATCGCGATGGACGGCCCGACGTGGTCACCCGCGAGGACAACCAAACGCAAATCTGGTTCAACGACGGGCCCACGTCATGGGTCGAAAAGGCCATTGACCATTCGGCGCACGAGGGAATGGACGTGGGCGACCTCGACGGCGATGGCGATCCGGATATCGTTTTGAATGGGTTCTGGCTGCAAACGCCATCCGACCCGCGCACCGGCAACTACACCAACCGCAATATCGACAGCAAATGGCATAATCAGAATGTCGGCTGGGAGAGCAATAGTTGCAAGGTTGTGGTTGCAGACATCGACGGCAATGGAGCCAACGATGTCGTGCTGTCGCACTCGGAATACGTCGGCTATCCGGTGTCTTGGTATAGCGCATCCAATCCAGTCAGCGGTCCGTGGACCGAACACGTGATCGTTCCTGTATGCGACGATTGCCACAACCTTCAGGCCAAGGATTTCAATGGGGACGGAGACATCGATGTCGTCTACGGTGGGATGCCGCAGTCGTCACAGCGCGGGTTGCATCTGTTGCTGGGAAACGGTGGGAGCAGTTGGAGTGCCATGGAAATCCAGAACCAAGGTTCGTACAGCGCAGAAATTGGCGACTTCGATGAAGATGGCGATTGGGACATCATCAGCGTACGAAACTGGGACACCCAGCCGACTGAAATTTGGCGCAACGCGTTGGCAGAACCATCGCCACCGTTCCCATTGGATCAATGGCAATATGTCACAATCGACAACGATCGGCAGCTATTCGACAATCAGAACGCCTACTTTGGGCTCGGTTGGGGTGACATCAACGGCGACGGGTTTGTCGACCTCGTTTCAGGAAAATGGTTCTACCGCAACCCGGGCGGTGATATGAGCGCCGCGCCATGGCCCAGCATTGATTTCAACTTGGGCTTTGATCTCGACGCCAGTCTCGTTGTCGATGTTGATAACGATGCGTATGGCGATGTGATCGCATCCACCGGTCCGCAAATCTATTGGCTTGAAGCCGACGACATTCGGGGTACGAGTTGGACGGCGTACCTGATCGACAACAACGCACCGTTCGAACCGGTACACGACATCCCGCAAGGTTACGCAGCCGCTGACATCATTCCGGGTGGCCAGTCGGAGATTCTGTTTAACAATGGCGACACGCTTTACGCCTATCAGATTCCGTCAAGCAACCCGGAAGCGGGAAATTGGCCGATGACCATTTTGATTGACGAGTGCATCAGCGAAGATATCGGCATTGGTGACATCGATCGCGACGGACTTATCGACGTTGCAGTCGCGTACTTCGAGGGTAACGGTGCAAAGGGTCTGAAGTGGGCACGCAATCCTGGTGACGGCAGCGGCCATTGGCAAGAATACATCGTTGGCGAGATCGTGCCTGCGGGTGCGAGCCAGTACCCCGATCGAATCAAGATCGCCGAACTCAACGGCGACACCCGCGTCGACATCGTCTGCACGGAAGAAGTCCAATCGCAGTCGGCATCCACATACTGGTTTGAGGCTCCGAGCGATCCGACGCAAGGTTCATGGCCACGACACACGATTGTCACACAAAACACGACTAACAGCATGGATGTTGCCGACATGGACAACGACGGCGACATCGACGTTGTCACGCAGGAACATCGCGGCACTAAGAAACTGCAAATCTGGGAAAATGACGGATGCGGCGATTTTACCGAACGGATCGTCGATAGTGGCAAGGAAGGCCATCTTGGTGCGCGCGTGGTTGACCTTGACCAGGACGGCGGCAATGAAATCGTTAGCATCGCCTACGACGACTACGCGGCCATGCACCTGTGGCGAAACGACAACCTCACTTGTCCGTCAGCCGACGGCGACTACGATAACGACGGCAACATCGACAACGACGATGCCCAGCAACTCGTCGGATGCCTTAGCCAACCCGGCGTGCCGACCAGCACCGGTGGTTGTGAGTCATTCGATTTCGACTGTGATCTCGATGTCGACCTACAGGATTTCCTGATGTTCCAAGCCATCCGCGGCGAGTCATAACTGGATCAACGATGCCGCAGCGAACCCCTCCGACGAGGCCAAAATCCGTCAAGCACGAGCTGGTTGTTTCGCCCCCGATGGTGACGAGCATGTGATTCGCCCCGCCACAATTCCTGGTCACACCATGAGAATCACCAGCCTATCAAACAAGCCCAGCGGACGAATTCAGTGAACAAGGGCTCAAACGAGGTACAGAGGCACGTACAGGCGCCCATGCAATACCGATGCACGGCTCCCATTCAACTTGACATATCTGCTGGGTTCGCTTGATTCGCAAAGTCAAGAACAAACAAGAATCTGAACGGACTGAAATGACTCTTAGTTGCTGTCCGCTTCACGAGTGGCGGACAATCCGGCGTGACCTTCTGATGAAAAAGCTGGAGCGGTAGACACATCGCAACGGCTGCAGGAACGGCTTACAATTGGAGGCGAGGGGAATCGATTCCTCAACATCACCTGCGTAATCGGCCATCACGCGCTCTTCACGCCGCCGCTGCTGATCATCGACGACACGAACGGACACCACGGTACGTCAGAGGACACCGGAAGACAAGGAAAACAAGCCAACTCCCCACAAAAGTCCCCACACGGACTATCATTCGTTGCCGCTATGCTTGAACGCAAGACGGTGGCGCATTTCGTGGGCCCTATTTCTTGCAAACCAATGCCGGCTTCCCCAGCTAAACGTCGTGGCAGGCTCTGGTGAGTCTCTGGGGCAGGCCAGACGAACAGCGGAATAGGGCTGTTGCACCCTCGCCTAGGGAACCGCAAACCGCAATTCGATGAAGACCATTCGCGGGACCTGTGCATCGTTGATAAACGACGTGCCGCCTTCATAGTGACCGTGATCGAGCAGGTTGGTCGCGCCTATCGCGATCGACGCATTGTCATCCCAGAACTCGTATTCTCCGCGTACATCCCATCGAAAGTATGGGCGAATATGGCGCGGTACGAATGGGTTGGCTGGATTCGGCGACTTGACTGCGTCAACGTAGTAAAGATGACTTGACAGGTGCAGGTCTTCGGTGTGATCGTAACGAGCCCCAAGCATGAATTTGTGATGCGGTGGCGAGATGGACTCTGTGTCCGTGTACTTCACGTCGGCGCGCCAATTCATGTCCTGATAAGTATAGTTGCCAAGAAGCGTTAGTTTATCATTCACGCGATACTTGGCCTCGATTTCTGCGCCGTAGGTTGACGCGTTTCCGCGGTGTCCAAGGGTCGAGTTGATGAGACCCGGAGGCCCAAGGGTTGGGCTTAGTGTTGTAATGTCATCATATTCATTGAAAAATAGATTCAAATTGAAATCGACTTTCTCAAACAGCTTGGTTCGATAACCCAACTCGTACGCAAGCAGCGTCTGGTCCCCCAATCCACGACGACCGCTGGCATTGGCAAGCCCATTGAACAACGGGATGTCCATAAAATTGAGCGATGCCGGTGCGATTTGAAATGCTCTTGAAACAGATCCATAGACAAACGAATCGTCGTCCAATTCATACGAAAGAGACGCTCGGGCACTGGGATGAAAACCGCCATAGAATTCGTAATCGATTCGCCCCCCCAATGCGAGGTTCCAACGAGGGGCGAACTGCCATTCGTCTTTGACGTAAACGCCCACGATCCCCGAGTTGACACGGTTTTTCGTCAACATATGCGGATCTGAATTGGTGGCGTCAACCATGTCGATTCGCGAGTCCACACCCCACGTGAAAGTGTGACCGTTTTCTGATTCGCGTGTGTTCGCAAATTGCAGCGCGATTTGTTGATATCGGTAATCGATTTGCGAAAGCCCGGGCGATACGTAGAAATCATTTACGAAAAACGTCAAATCTGACGAACCGGAATCAGGCGAGACGTGTTCCCATTTGGCAAGTATGAAGTTGGCTTGACTTCCCGCATGCCGTTGCAAGTCGAATCCAGCGAGCGGTGTTGTCGGGAATCCCCCGTCAACCGACGAATGCCCTGCTGCCAACGTGAACTTGTTGTTTGGATCCTTGCTGTAAACGGCATGAATATTAAACCGCGCGGCTTTGAGATCGTCATCCAAGCCCCGCAAAAAGGACCCGCCTTCCTGAAATCCATCACTCCCTTCGTACTCGCCCGAAATCCGCAGACTCCAGTTTTGATCTTTCATCGCGTAGCCGATGTACTGGCGATGTTGTCCCTGTGTGCCCCCGCGGCTCGTGAGCGTCAGGCCCGGCTGGTCCCCAGGGGCACGACTGATGATATTGATGACGCCATTGACTGCGTTGGCGCCCCAGACAACACCACCCGGACCTCGAATCACTTCGATACGTTCAATGTCGTCGAGTGCGAGGGGCCAGCTACCCCACAGGGTGCCCCCAAATAGCCCGTCAAAAATCTGTCGGCCATCCACAAGTACCAGCACCTGCCTGCTCACGAATCCATGAAGCCCGCGCGGGGTTATGGCATGGTTCGAATACGTCAAATCGGCGACATCGACACCCGCTGCTAGTCGAAGCGCGTCGGCGATCGTTCGGGCACCGGATTGTCGAATGTCGTCATGCGTAATGACACTGATCGCATAAGGCACAGCGTTCATCTTCTGTTCGCGGCGGGCTGCGGTGACCACGACGGGAATATCCAACTCGAATAGGCCGATGTCTTCGAGATCTCCGAACTCCTCCTCATCGATGATCCCGTCTTCGTCCAGCGTATCGTTATTCGAGGGGTCATCTTCAACCTCGATTTCCAGGTCTTCAGTAGTTTCGGAACCGTCCAATCCATCGGTCAACGCACTGTCTTCCGAACGCTCCGGTCCACCAGCGAGGGTTGGGACTGCGAAAATCAGACCTGACGCCGTGAGAGCGAGAGTCGTCAGGACGAATACGGTCTTCAAGGGATCGCGCCTGACCATTCCACCCGACTGTTCTTGGTTTCGTCCAATCATTGCTGGTCTCCGAATCGAACCACGTTCGAACGCAGGATGGAGTCATTCAATTCAAGCTCAATCACGCCGCTCGTATGTGTGTTGACAGAAGATTCGATTTGATCAGGGAATTGAAGGCCCAAACTACTGGGAGGGGTACCATCCAGAATGCGCTGAACCAAGTCCGCTGTTTGGCGGCCCAGCGCTTCGTCGTTTGCGTATTGTCCACCGAGCGCCCCCGCCTTGACGATGCTCTGTGAAAACGACCACACCGGTTTCTTCTGGCGTGCCCCCCATAGCAGAAGGCGCTGCACTGATGCCGAGTTGTAGATCGCCGCGTCGGGAATCATGAGCACGCCGTCCACATTTTCAGCGGTCAATTTTTCGATAGCGTCCGGAATGAGGTCTCGACTGGTTTCAATTGGGACGATTTCCACTCCCTGTCGGCGGGCAGATTCGCCAAAGGACTCCATGGTTCTCTTCGTGCGTTGGCTGTACAGGAGGCCGAGGCGTTTGGTGCTACGGTCCAGTTGTTTGATCCAACGGATTCGCTCTGTCGGACTGACGTCGGCTGCGATCCCCGCGACGCGTTTGCGATCCTGTGCGTCGGAAGCCATGAATGGAGCGTCGAGCGCATTCGGGACCATATAGAAAACAACCGGTGTTCCCTTGATTTGACCAATCACGTCGGACGTGGCACTTGAACCTGAAGCCACGATGATGCTTGGCTTGGATGCCGCGACTTGATCGAGCACGCGCTGCCGTCCCGACTTGTCAGAAGACTTGGGCCATTCGACCAGTTGACAAGTGTGCCCTTTCCTTCGCAGAGATTCGATCAGCGTGGTCGCCGCCGATTCATACATATTGCGCTGCCCACACAGGACGGTAACATTGGCTGGTCCGCCAGCAAGGCTCACCTCGGGAGTGACCAGAGTACTTACGCCAATGGTCACCCAAAGAAGGTGAAATCGTATGTGATTGCGAATCCACATCGCGGCATCCAACGATCCGACATATCGAACGGCAGTCGTCCAATCATTCGCGCGGCGCGATGTCACGATGGCACCGCGCGCTTCGCAAATGGCGACAGGAAGCTCGCTTGTTTTCCGCTGTAATCGACGACTTGCTTCAATGGTCTTTTCGACCTTATTCAATCGCCAATCTTGCATTTAGTCCGAGAATGCAAACCATTTTGACCGAATGGGGTATCTCGCGAAGTTCAACAAAAATGAACACAGGCGAAGTTTGCAAAGAAGTTGCGACCAGTTCATTCAAAGCGGTGATTATCTGCCGATTAATCCCAAGTAGAGATCTGAAATAGGACGGGTCGGAGATTCATGGGCGCACACATTCCCCCAAAGCGCTCACGGTCTGCCTATGGTCGGGCCGGACACGTTGTGCGATCAGTTTGGAGTTGCATGAATGAATCGCATTGGACTAAAAGGAAGGGCAATAGCCTTTTGCGTTGTGCTTGTACTGGGGACAGTTTGCGCCCTCAGCGCGGGACTTATTTGGCAAAACTTTCGAGATTCGGTCCGCCTCACGGAGGAACATGCAACTGTTCATGCCCGCGTTGTTCGCTGCTTGGCCGAACCGGGTGTCCTTCTCAACGACAAAAAAGCCTTGGAGGAGATAGTCAAAAGCAGTTCCGAAGACCTATCGTTTGTGCTGGTCGAAATACGGGACACGGACGGAAATGTGCTGGCTGCCACCGAAGTTGAGGAGGGATTTCAGCCAGCAGTTGTTTTTGACCCCCAAGACCCGATAGGCGACCGGATTCAGCGCAATTCAGTTCGTGTCCAAACCACTTCAAATCAAATTGACGTTGTCGTACCGATCTGGGCCGAAGGGCGCGACATGGATCTTAGCATCCTCGACGACGAAGCGGTTGAGGAGACGAGAAGTGGAGCGATCGGATTTGTCCGATTGGTCAGTTCGCTCGACCATGCCCAGACGGCATTGAAGAGTAATGCTAAGGCAAGTGCTCTAATTGCAGGAATTGTTATCACTGCAGCTCTGTTTGTGACCGTTGTCATCGTTCGCAAACTCGTTGCTCCGCTGCACGGATTGGTGTCGACGACGGCCACCATCGCCGGGGGAAATCTTGCCGAACGCGCCAGAGAAGATGCAATCGCCGAGGTCGGTGTTCTGGCACGTGCCTTCAACCATATGGCCTCAAAGCTGGAAGAAAGCTACGCGTCAATTGAGCAGAAGGTATTGGATCGAACGTCAGAACTAGAGCAGGAGCGACAGAAGCTTGAAAAGGAGATCGTCAGCCGAAAGCGCATCGCGGCGACATTGCGGGAAAGCGAATTGCGCCTGCGGTCACAGAATGCTGCGCTGCTGGAATTGGCCAGGGCTGAGTCACTTTACCATGGTGACTTGAAAAGTGCAGCACAGAAGATCAGTTGCAAAGCCGCTGAGACACTGGCGGTCGAGCGCGTCGGTATTTGGTTGTTCGACGACGCCAATTCAAACCTTTGTTGCATCGATCAATACGAACGAAGCAATGGTCAGCACTGTGTCGATGACGCCGTGCCATGCACAAGCATTCCAGGGTTTATCGAAGCACTCCGCGGCGGGAGCCCTATCGCAACGAGCGAAGCACAAGTCGATCCACGAACGCGTGAATTGACGACCGTCCGCCCTGAGTGCCAAGATGTGCCGTCGCGAATCGATGCCCCGATTCGCCGGGGGACTGAAATCGTCGGAGTGGTGAGCCACGAATGCATCGGTGAGCCGCGCAAATGGTTCATCGAAGAAGAGAGCTTCGCCGGATCGATAGCAGATCTGGTGACTTGTGCCCTCGACGCCCAAGATCGCCAACGGACAGCCGAGCAGATGCGGACCG
>JAUIEW010000413.1 GCA_030429365.1 Phycisphaerae bacterium | reverse complement strand
GTCTAAATATGACGCAACCAACTATTAGCCAATATATCCGCAAGATCGAAGGCCAAATGGGCGTGCCGCTGTTCAAACGAACAACGCGTAGCGTCGAGCTCACGGAGTGCGGGAACGCTTTCCAGGCTCAGGCACGGCAGATATTGCGCATGCTGGAAGACGCGGTCCTACATACGAAACTCGCTTCCGGCGGTATCTCTCCGGGCGGCGAACACCTTAGTATCGGGATGATCGAACCGGCCGTGTACCGACTGTTCCCTCGTATCCTTCGGCGGTTCCGCAAGCGATTTCCTGCGACAAAGCTGACGGTTCGCACTTACGATTCTGCGGCGATTGTTAGAGCAATTGAGCAAGGTGATTGCGATGTGGGTATTATGCGGCATCCCACAAATGGGAATCTGGTGCGTTTCGAACCGCTAATGTCTCAGAGGTTCGTTGCAGTGATTCCAAAGGGCTCCCCATTGGCCTCGCGTACCGAGCTTGTTCTGGCCGACTTCAAAGGGCACAATGTTTTCATTCTCAAAAGGTTTGAATTATCAAGATTCCAGGACGTATTCGACAAGGTTGTTGCGGCAGGAATATTAGTAGATTCGCATGTCAAAGTGTCTAACACCGCCTCTGCGCTTGCCACTGCCGCTGCAGGTGTCGGGATCACCTTTTTGCCGCAATGGGTAGAGAGCATTGCTGACGACGATGTCGTTCTGCGCAAAGTAAGCGATCTTCCGATCGAGATACCAATTGGCCTAGGATGGCTAAAAGATTCACCCGTGCCTGGCATCATTCCTTTTCTCGATTGCGCCACTTTCATCTCGGACCCGGATCGCCCGCGTGGGTCGCAAGATGAGTTTGCCCATCTTAGAAGTTCAGAGGTCTAGAGGCTGGATCAGTCACGGGTGCGAAGGCTACTCATTCTTTCCGTTGATCGAACATAGAATTGGCGAACATCGCGAACTTTCGCGCGACCGCCGTCACGACGACCTTGTACGGCTTTTCAGCTTTGCGGAGTCGGAAGACGAAGGATTTGAAGGTGGGATCGTGATAGGGCGCAATCAGAGCACTCGGAAGCGGGGCATGCCCAATGGTGCGCTAAACAGCTGAAAAAGATCACTTTTGCGAAATTTTCGTACTGGTCACAGCTCCAGTCTAGCCCGATGATGGGACTGTATGCTACCTTCTCCATGCTTTCCTCGAGGAGCGTTGTGACCCGTTACGACAGATGTCCGATGGTCTTTGACCTGCCACGGGATTTTTCCTCCACCATCGATTAGAGTCCGACCCAACTTGAGGACGGACAATGAAGCGAACGAGATTCACGGACGAGCAGATCATCGTAAGCGCCGTCCACACCCCATTGATTTGATGTATTCCGGTTGGTTTTGATTGGTCGGATATGTGTCTCCAACACTTTTGTTGGGGATGGCTATGGCGGATGGAAGTGGGCCTGTTGGTCGTGTTGAGATTGTTGAAGCTCGTCGGGGCAACCGGCGCTGGCCGGATGAGGTGAAGGCGCGGATTGTTGCGGAGAGTTTTCAACCAGGCGCGCGGGTTGGGGATGTGGCGCGGCGGCATGACATTATTCCTCATCAGCTGTCGGACTGGCGGCGTATGGCGCGTCAGGGCAAACTGGTTTTACCTGCCGATTTTATGGCGGCGGCCTCCGCCTCGGACAGGATCGTGACTGCTCGAGAACCGGCTTTCGTTCCGGTGCAAATTGCGCGGACGCCACAGCAGATGGATGCGGCGCCACCAGATGTGAGACAGCATCAAGGGTGCGATGCGCTGACGGTCGAGATCGGACCGGATGTCATGGTCCGTATCCCCGCTGATGCAGATGTGGAGCGAGCGGCGGCCTTTATCCGGGCGATGCGAGGTGTGTCGTGATTGTCGCGGGGCAGCGGCTGCCAATCGTGATTGCGACGAAGCCGGTCGATTTTCGTCGAGGCCATGACGGGCTCGCAGCAACGGTGCAAAACGAGTTGGGGCTTGATCCACATTCGGGGCTGACGGTGGTGTTCCGCTCCAAGCGTGGCGACAGGTTGAAGATCTTGGTTTGGGATGGAACCGGGCTTGTTCTGATCTACAAGCGGCTGGAAGTTTCCAACTTCGTGTGGCCCAAAATCCAGGACGGCGTCATGCAGCTTTCCCGGGGGCAGTACGAGGCCCTTTTCGAAGGTTTGGACTGGCGTCGGATGGCGGCAAAACCGGTGGTAGCACCTGCTGCGGCAGGGTGACTCAGCGCGCAATTCAAGCCATGTTTTATTGGGCTTTTCTTCCTGTTCAGGGTAGAAAAGCGCATGTCAGAACCGTTCGATATTCGCCAGTTTCCAGAGCTTCCACCTGAGGTCGTGAAGGCCTTTGAAGCGCAACGGGCAGCGCTTAAGGCGGCACGGTTTGAGGCCACTGTAGAACGCTCGGCCCGGCAACATGAGCAGGCTGTCGGCGCCGAAAAAGATATCCTGATCACCGAACTCAAGGCGCTGGTCGCAAAACTGGAAGTTCAGGTTGCCGACCACCGGCGTACCAAGTTCGGGCCCAAGTCAGAGAAGCTGAGCCCCGATCAACTGGAACTGGCGCTCGAAGAGCAGGAAAC
>JAUIEW010000108.1 GCA_030429365.1 Phycisphaerae bacterium | reverse complement strand
TTTGCGGCCGACATCGCCGTAGTCGAGGGTCCACTCGTTGACATACATTCCGACGAATCGGTCGGCGAGGTCCGCCCCCATGTCGCGGGCGTATTGCAGCGAATGATCGACGGCTTCGGCGCGATGTTCCAATCCGTAGCGGATGCTGTCTTTCAACACGCCGGCAATCTCTTCCATGTGTGTTTGGCCGAGGTCGCGGCGAATCGCATTGGCGCCGAGTGGAAGGGGCAGGTCGTGCTCCTCTTTCCACCACTTTCCGAGGTCAACGATCAGATTGAGATTATTGTTGCCGTAGGTCAGTTGGCCTTCGTGAATCACCAAGCCAGCATCGGCGTGGCCAAGGGCGACGTGATTCAGGATCTTGTCGAAGTCCACGACAACCGGTTCGAAACCGTCTGCGCCCAAGAGCAGTTTGAGTGCCAGGACCGCGGTGGTGGTCATGCCAGGGACGGCAATGCGAGCGCCCTTGAGGCTGTCGATGCTCACAGGGTCGCGGGCAACGACAATGGGCCCATACCCATCGCCCATGCTGGAACCGCACGACGTCAGTGCGTATCGCGATGCGATCAACGGATAGGCGTGGACGCTGACCGCGGTGATGTGCAATTCGCCACGCATGGATCGGTCGTTGAGCGTTTGAATGTCTTGAAGAATATGTTCGAACTCCCAGCCTTTTGAATCGACCTTTTCGGTGGCCAATCCATAAAACATGAAGGCGTCGTCAGGATCGGGGCTGTGCCCCAGCAATAGTGTTTTTTCGGACATGAATATCTCGCTGATGCTTTTGCTTTCGGTGTCTCTGGGCGGCTGGTATACTCGAAATCAAGCCGATGGTCGAACGTCTGCTGCCCAAAATCAAGGGGCATTCGATCTTCGGTGGGATTGTAGGATTGGATCTCCCTCACGGCACATGTGAAAAGTCCACAGAAGGCCGGTTGGGAGACGGCGAAACGGGCCTTCCATGCACATCGTGGTCACGGACGATGAACGACCCACCCGCGGATTCGACTTCGCCGACGATGTCGTTCTCATCAAAGTCGGGTCAACGTCGGATTGCGAATTGTTTCTTCCGGATGTCCGGGTGGCTGAGGAGCATTGCCTGATCCGCAAGATCGATGGCGCCGATTGGGTCCTCGAGCACTGTGAGATCCCGCCCGACTCGCCGGCCGAATACACCCGCATCTACGTCAACGCCCTTGAGTCGACCCAATCGACGCAACTGCATCACAATGACGAGATCATGATCGCACGGTTTCGTCTGAAGGTCTTTCTGGACAAATCGAGTGAGCAGGCTCCGCGATCGGCGATTGTGGAAGCCGCCTCGAAAATTCGCGAGCACCCTTTGCCGCCCGGTGCGGAAGTGCGTGGCGAATCGCACGAATCCCTCTCGCTGGCGCCCAAGATGATTTCCGCGCTCGCCGATATCGCATTTGAAATCAACCAGTGCATCGACCTGTCAAGTTTGATGGGGGCCTGCATCAAATTGATGCAGAAGCATTTCAGCGCGCATCAAGTCTGGGTCGGAACGCGGCGGCGCAGTTATGGGCGACTGGAATTCGTTGAGACGCGCTTGGAGGATGGTTCGATTGGCGGTGACCCACACCTGATTGATACGTTTGTATATCGGTGCACCGAGCGCGGGCAACACATTTTGTGCAGCAAGCTTGAGGCGTTTCCGGTGGCGTCCCTGATGTGTGTCCCGCTCGTTGCGGATCGGGGTGTGTTGGGCGTGATCTATCTGGACCAGCGCCAAGGTGGTGCGCCATTCGGGCATCAGGATTTCGACAATCTGATGGCCATCAGTGCGGTCATCGCAAAGCACCTTGACCGGATTGTTGCCGACCAGGTTGAACTTCAGGAGTCAATCAAAGCCGGTGAGCTTTCATTCGTTCGCGAACTGCAATCGCTGATGGACCCGACCAATGTCCCGCAATGGGAAGGTCTGCAGATGGCGATGTATTGCAAGCCCGGACTTGACGCCAGCGGTGATCTCTTTGATGTCATGCGCTTGCCCAACACGTTGGCGTCTTTTGTCTGCGGACATGTGACAGGCAGCGCGACGCAAGCCGCCTTGGCAATGGCACAGGTGCGGGCGGCGTTTCGGCTGGCTGGTCTCCATGCCGACCCACCTCACGTTTTGTTTCGGGCGCTGAATTGGATTCTTCATGATCCGCAACGGCCCTGCGAATTCTCGGCGGCTGGCTTCGTAATGAATCCCAAAACCGGTGCGATGCAATTCGCGACCGCAGGTGACATCGGGGCGGTGGTCGTGGGTGCAGGGGGGCAGTTGCGATCGCTCGTGCAGGAATCGATGCCGGCAATCGGTTCGACACGCGAGCATGCTTACGCGGGTGGGGCGGGTCGCGTTGAAGATGGGGAGACGCTGGTGCTCTACACGCCCGGCTGCTGGAACGTGACCAATGAAGAAGGCAAGTCCATCGGACGGGGGCAATTGATCAACGCGATTTCCGATTTATTCGGACAGCCGGCCTCGTCCGCCCTGGATGAACTGCTGTCGGATTTTCGGGCCTATTTCGCGCTGGGGCGGCAATCCGACGACGTGACCTTCATGATTCTCCACCGGGAATGACGCGTATCTCAATTGTTAATATGCCGTTACGATTAATTACAGACCGCTCGTTGCCCGTGACATTTGATTTTTCTACACTTAAATGCCGAAACATTGACTATGCGAAGGGCCCGCTGATGGGGGCTTGCTGAAAGAGTTCCATCGCTTTCGGCCAACACCTGATGTCGTTGCCCGTTCTCGCATTGGTTGATTTGATTGCTGCTACTTTTTCTTGGAACCGCCAGGCATGAATAAACGAGGTGTATTCAGTCTGGTCGCGTTGTGTGCGTTGGTCGCAACCGGCTGCACGACCACTGGCGCAGCCGAAGAAGAAGCCAAGAATTACTGCGAGTTTCCCACCGATCAATATCGCCTTTCCGGCGACCTTCTCGAACTGGTCAATCGCGCCCGCATGGACGAAGGGTTGTTGCCGCTTTCGGTTGACGACGCGCTCACTGAGGTGGCTGGCGACTACGCCTGCGAGATGATCGAGTCCGAATTCTTCTCTCACGAAAGTCCGAAGACCCATCTGAACCCCGGCGATCGATTGACCCGGGCGGGTTACATCTATTTCACGATGGGTGAAAACCTCGCGGTGGGGCAGGACTCCGCCCAGGATGTCTTTGACGATTGGATGACCAGCCCCGAGCATCGTGACAACATCCTGTCACCAAGCTGGCGCGAGATCGGAATCGCGGTGCGTTCGACCCCCAGCGGCGAGTACTACTGGGTCCAGGAGTTCGCCGACCCGGTCAAGTTCTGATCAACTCGACCTCGATCCCGGTCACGCCCGTCACCGTCTCTCAATCATTTTCCTCGGGTTGTTTGTTACTTCCCAACATCTCAGATTTTGGGCCGATTTTGATGCCTTGGGATGGTCCGTTGCCATGGGGCACGAGCCCGGTTTCAATGGTTTTGCTCGCCTTGCCATACTTGCTACAATGATCCGATGAGTTCAACAGCCCCCAATCACGACAATTTGTTCGGAGAGTCGTCCCGCAGTGGTGTCCGTGCAGTGCTGACGGGCCAGGTCGGCTTGGATAAGAAAGAGTTCGTCGAGCGCGTCGTCAAGATCGGCCGCGACAAGGGGAAGGAGATCATTCCTTTCCACGTCGGTGAGCGGATGTATGCCGAGGCTCCGGACATCGCTGCCGGCCGCATCCTCGACCTGCCACGCACGCGCTTGGATACGCTTCGCCGAAGCGTGTTCAAAGACCTGCTGGTGATGGCCGACGATACCAAGAACATCATCGTCAACACCCATGCGACCTTCCGCTGGAACCATGGGCTGTTTCACGCATACGACCACGATCAGATGCGTGACTTCGACGCCAACCTCTACGTCACGCTCGTCGACAACGTTGACGCGGTTCACGAACGTTTGACCCGCGAACACAGCGTACGCCATACGCTCAAGGACATTCTCGTCTGGCGCGAAGAGGAAATGGTCGTCACCGAAGCGATGGCCGAGGGCGTTCGCGGTTTTGGTCATGCATACATCCTTGCACGCGGTAGCGATCTCGATGCGGCCGCCCTTTCGATGTATCGATTGATGTTCGACAACGATCGCAAGCGTGTCTACCCGTCGTTCCCGATGACGCACGTGATGGACATGCCCGATGTTCTGGCTGAGATTGACGCATTTCGCGACGTGCTAGCCGAGCACTTCATCGCGTTTGATCCGGGCGATCTGGATGAGAAACGCCTGCTCTTTGATGCTGGCGAAGCGACCAAAAAAGGCGAGTCAACGATCGCGGTTGAAGTCAATGGCCGCACGATCCAACTCAACGTCAACGATGTGACCACGGTTGCCGCCGATATCGACGGGCAGATTTATGCCCGCGATTTCAAACTCATCGATCAAGCCGACATGATTGTCAGCTATGTGCCCGAACTTTCCGACGGCAAGCCCGGCTTGTCCAGCGGTGTCGAACGCGAACTTCAGCACGCCTGGGAAGTCACCAAGGAAGTCTACGTCGTATGGAAGCCGGCATGCGAGCCGTCTCCATTTATCACTGAGACGGCGACGGCTGTCTTCCCGAGCACCCACGACGCCTTGAAGTACTTCCAGCAAAAGGGCTACATTGGCGACATCCAGTTGGACCTCCTGAAGGCCAACAAACCGGCGCGTGAGCGGGGCCGCTTCGGCTAGAACGCACGCCAGAAAATGACATCTCGTGGCACGACCGAGTAACCCGGTGTGAAGCCCTCAACCCGACGCCTCTGCGAAGCTGAGAAGTCCGTCCGCTATCCTGTGTCCCAGTTGGACGTGGCACGGTTCCGCGCTGATTTTGCGGACCTGATGGACGAGTGCGCCAATGCCGTCACGATGGAGCATGGCCTCGATCTCGATGACGTCCTGATGGAGCGTTTCGCCGTCGTTGTGGATCTGGACGCGGGCGAATCAGATTCGTTCGAAGTCCCGATCCCATTTCTGACCAATCAATCCGGTGTGATTCAATCGATCCAAAATTGTCAGGCGGCAGAAGGTGCGGACCGACCGACGCCAGAGCGACTGGAAATCCGGAAACTCGTGGTGCGCGTGTTCCTTGAGTCGGGATCGCCACTGTTTAACCAAGCCGGAAATGCGGGCACGAAGGCAGATTAACGGGTTTGAAACCGCCTGCGGGCGGCAGAAATCGACGATTTCGCTTGATCGGCTGGGTGCGACACGAATATTTGGGCCCGGGACGCGAATTATCAGGTGGCGTCAGGCGATCCGCTGGGTTTTGGATGTGTGGAGCTTTGAGGACCGCTTATGATGGATGGGGCGAAGGCTGGCCCGTCGCGACTTTGTCCCCTTCGGCGGGCAACGGGCACGGTGGCAGAAAGGACTGGTTTGGGATGTTGCAACTCTGTGTTTTCGGTGGATATGAAGGTCCGCTAAGCCGCGAGAAGAAGTGCTTCCTGACCGTTTTTGGGAGTGCGGACTTGAACCGTCCGACGGTCGCCCGGCAGTTGATCGCCGCACGAGCGCAGAAAGACGGCCAGACGCCTGCGTCCAAGATGATCTTTCTGACGCTCTTCGGTTCAACCAGCATCAAGTATCCCACGTTGGCAGAGGAGTACCTGGACTTGCAGCAGTGTGTCGACAACGGTTCACTCGATCTGGGCGACTACAAGAACTACATTTCCGAACTCGATCAATTCCAAAGCAGTACGATGATGTCGCTGACCCTCTTCGGCAGTATCGCCGAACATTCATTGCCGTCCGAAAACGAAGAGGTCGAAGGGTTGGCGCTGCAACGGCACTTCGGCAACATCTCAGAAGACAGTGGCCGCATCCTCGAATTGGGGGTAGGGCGGACCGGCGCACACCGCAATTCCGTGGTGTACCAAGCACTGCAATCTGGCTAACCTGCTCGGCGCATTCAATTCCGCACGCCGCATTGTGTATGCGGCCGATCTAATCGAATACAACTAGATGGAAACTACTGACGTGGGTGGAATTTGCGGTGGACCGCTTTCAACCGCGAATCGTCGACGTGGGTGTAGATCTGCGTCGTGGACACGTCGGTGTGCCCGAGCAATTCCTGCACGACGCGTAGATCGGCGCCACCTTGCAGAAGGTGCGTGGCGAATGAATGACGCAGCGTATGCGGGCTGACTTTTTTGCGCACACCGGCGTGCTGCGTGTATTTTCGCACAATGCGCCAGACGGCTGACCGGTCGATGGGGCGGCCCGTACGCGAAAGGAAAACCGCTTCGGTGGATTCGTCGCGGGACAGCTCCTTGCGCTGCGTTTCGATGTAGTTGCGGGTGGCGGTCAGTGCGGTTGAGCCGACCGGGACGATCCGCTCCTTGCGACCTTTGCCGATCACGCGAACGTAGCCGACATTGAAATTGATCCGCGACATGGTGAGGTCGACGAGTTCGCTGACCCGCATGCCCGTGGCGTAAAGCAGTTCGAGAATGGCTTTGTCGCGTGGGTAGAATTCGGTGTTTTCCTCAGGGGCTTCGAGGATATGGTGGACGTCGCGATAGTTGAGCGTGTCCGGGACAAGCCGCCACTTCTTCGGTGAATCCAGCAGGCTGACAATGTCCTTGAGGATGATCTTCTCGCTGAAGAGATAGCGAAGCAGCATGCGAATGGACGTCAGGTGTCGGGCGATGGAACTGACCGACATGCCTTCGTCACGCAAACGGGAAAGATGCTGGCGGACGACGTCAACGCCCAATTCCGAAGCCGTTAGCCCCAGGTCGTTGACCGTGTCCCAGAAGCGGCACAAGTCGCGTTGATACGACGACACGGTCGACCCAGCCAACCCGCACTCGACAAACAGGTAGTCGAGGTAGCGCTTGATGATGGGCGGTGTGACCTTTGGGCGGTTCGTTTGAATTTGCTTTTCCGTCGTGATCATTCCCGGTTCTTCTTTTCTCCGACCTGTGTTTGGTTCGACTTCGCCAGTGCCAATTTGTGGCACTCTTTGCGGCAGGCGAAAGGGGGAGGTTTCGCACGGTTAAGACGACGAATGCTTCACCTAGAATGTTGGGGCATTTCTCTCTGCGATTACTGAGCGAGCATTCTAAGGCTTGGACCTCCTTCGTCAACCAAATTCGCATGCGCCGTGCACGCATCTGATGCTTTGATCATAGCACAAACGGGTGATTCATTTGAAGAGCCCCTGTTTACTCAATTGAGTGATAGTCCTTAAGTTGCCCAAGTTATTTGCGTTGACAATGCGTAGTTCGGGGGTGCGTATTTTTGCGATTTTATCGCTGCAATTCTGCTTATCGGACGGTCAAAGAGTGCCAGAGATATTTTTGTTTTGTCGCATTGAATTCTCTCGACGTTTTTTTGCGCAAGCACCATTTGAAAATGCGCGCTCGAGTCATTTTCGAGGTGGAATTAGTATCCGGACCGCTTGGGGCATGACGCCACAGTCGATGGGTAAATCGTCCGCAACATCGCCGTCGATCTGGCACGGAACCTTTTCGCCATTGAGTGATTCGATGCGAACGTGCGTTCCTTTGCAGTAGATCACGCCCTTGCGGCGCACATGTCGCCCAAGAAGCGCCGCAAGCGAAAGCCCGATAAGCTGCGGACGCGTCGAACAGGGCATCACACAAACGTCGAGCATGCCGTCATCGTGTTGCGCGTTGGCCAGCAAACGCAATCCGATCGCATATCGCGGCATCACTCCGACGAACGCCAGACCCCGACCCTCAAAAACAGTGGCGTCGTCGAGCGTGACGCGAATCGTTGGGAATCGGTGTTGCCAGAACGTTTGCCAAAGCGGTTTGGCATAGGTCAGATACGATATGTGACCTGTGCGCGATTCGGTAACGCGGTGGACCGCTTCGGCGTCGAATCCCACGCCAGCGAGCAAGATAAACGGTTTCGAGTTGAGCGTGCCCACATCGTACGTCGTGACGTTGCCTTCAATGATCGTGGAAACGAGCGAGTCGATGGTGGCTTTCGATTTGAAATATTTCGCCAGAATGTTTTCGTTGCCTGCCGGCGCGACGATCATGGGGACATCGCGTCCGAGAAGACCGGTGGCGACATCGCGACAGGTGCCATCGCCCCCGACGGCCATCACCGCGTGCGTGTCGTCGGGCGTTTCGCGGGCCAACCGCGTTGCATCGCCCGGACCACCAGTCGGGGTGATTTCAAGGGTGTACTTCCGGGGCTTCAATTCGTGGGCGAGTTTTTCCAGGAACGCGGACAGATCGCGCCGGCCCGCGATGGGGTTGTAGATCGCCCTGATGGTGGGGGTGTCGTCGGGCATGGATCGCTGCATTCGCCTTTGATGGGTTTTGCGCTCGGCTTGGATCTTCACCGTTCGACAGGCAATTCCAAGTGCGATACACTTACGGTTTATACGAACAGGCTATACGGAAACGCCAGACACCTCGAACAAATTCCGCCCCAATACCTGCCGCAACGTGATCGATGTCTCAAGAAGATCGGCCATCAACTAAACCCGGCAACACTGCCGACGCGTCATCGGTGGACGATGATGCAATCAATTTGCCCATTGGTGAAGAACCAAATGGTGAAGAGGCAGCTGGCGACGAAGAGGGCGGTCTCGAAGTTCAGACACTCGTGATTCGCAAGAAGCGCTCCGGTCGGCGACTCGATAAGTACCTGCAAGGCCGCTTCCCGCGCATGTCGCGCACACTGATTCAAAAGCTCATCAAGCAGGGCGAGATCACGGTCAACGGTAAGAAAGCCAAGAACAGCTACGAACCCGCGCTGGGCGACGAGGTGGCTGTCCGCGTGCCGCCGCCCGAACCAACCGACATCACACCGGAGGATATCCCGCTGACGATCGTGTACGAAGACGATCACATGTTGGCGCTGAACAAACAGGTCGACATTATTTGCCATCCGTCGAAACCGTCTGGCTTGGGAACGCTCGCGAATGGGTTGGCCCACTACGCGGGCCAGAATCTGTCGAAAGGTTCGGAGGCGTTTCGTCCGGGGATCGTGCATCGGTTGGATAAGAACACGAGCGGGGTCATGCTGATCGCCAAGACGGACGAAGCCCACTGGCGATTGGGACTGCAATTTGAAAAGCGCGAGGTGCAGAAGACGTACTTCGGTATTTGCGAAGGGGAGGTTTCGCTCGATCGCGACATCATCAATCAGCCGCTTGCTGACCACCCGATGATAAAAGAGCGGTACATGGTTCCCGGTTTTCCCACGCGGCAAATGCTCTTTAAAGATGCGCTGACCAAGTACGAAGTGCAGGAGCGTTTTCGCGGGTTCACCATCGTTCACATGTTTCCCAAGACGGGCCGGACGCATCAACTCCGCGTGCATATGTCGGCGATCGGGTATCCGCTGGTGGGGGACACGTTTTATGGCGGGCACTTCGTCAGCGAAAAGGACCTGTCGGGCAGGGGGTCGGAGGAGACGCTGCTGGCCTTCCAGGCGCTGCACGCCTTTAGGATCCAGTTCCGCCACCCGATCACCGAGGAGCCCATGGAACTGAGTGCCCCTATCCCGGACCGGCTGACAAGGATCGTGGACCTGCTAAGAGCCCACCGAGCAATCCAATAACCCCAAGCCGCAGCAGCCCAACCCACAGACAAACCGTCCAGCCCGACGGAACTTGAAACCGATTCAAGAAAGCAATAGTGTACAGCCACACGGGGCGTGGCGCAGCCTGGTTAGCGCGCTTGACTGGGGGTCAAGAGGTCGCTGGTTCGAATCCAGTCGCCCCGATTTTTTGCCACGCTTTGCTGGCAAAAAATAGAGCAGGTGAGCACAGGAACAGGTGAGCAGGTGAAACAGCAACCACCTGGACATTTCTTGCATTCGCCACTCGATGGCCTCACCTGCGGTCCCCTGCTCAACTGATCACCTGCTCAGCCGCTGCGGTTCATCCGTTTCGTCTCGCCGGCTCCAGCCTTCCGTCCTTTCCACATTTTGGTACCAGCGTGGGCCGCCGAACTCTTGGATGAACTTGAACGTGTCCGGTTCGTCGATGATTCCGCTGCCATCCTGGTCGAAGTATTCGCAGACCGGGTGGCCTATGGAGACTTTGCCCAGGCATCTTTGGAATGCGGCGCAGTCGCCAAGGTCGACATCGCCGTCGCCGTCGCCGTCTCCTGCGACCCTTGATTCCAGTACGATCGAAGACGGCGCGTATCGCACGAAGATAATCAACCCCTCACCAAGTTCGTTCCCATTGACTTCGTCAAACGTACCAATGCGTGAGTCGGCTGTCACGATTTGAAATGATCGACCGAGCTCCGGTGAATAATCATTCGGCAGGGAAAGATTCAACGCGCCTCCGAGCGTTGCGGTGCCCCTGATCAGGATGCGGTCGAATTCCACGATACCGGTCTGTACCTCAAGTTCGCCTGAGTTGAAAAACGCAGCGCCCGTGTCGAATCGGGTGTCACCCAGTCGGCCGGTTTTTGCGAATCGGCCCTGTTTAACGAACGTGCTCGTTCCGGTTGTAACATCAAGTATTGTCGGATTGCGATTCAAAACCGGCGCCGGGGGCGTTGACGAACGTGGCTGACGAGTTCAGTCGCAGCAAACCGGTGGGGAAGTTGATAAGAATGTCCTATTTTGGCACTTGAAACGGCCATCCCGAAAAGTTCTTCTTGGGCCCCAATGGTCCATGCGGTTATATTGGCAAATGTCAGGAGTTGATTCGAATTCGCTCGTTGCCACACGTCTGATTCCAATTCGCGACGTCCCATGCCCTGCATGCGCGAGTGGAAAGCAATGTGCGATCGAATTCACCGTTGACATGTCGTTTGCGCGCATGGTTTGGTTGGGCGGCCTTTGATCGTTCGGCCGTCTTTTTGGGACGGAGCGGTTCGTTGCGTCTGCCGCTCGCAGGGTTGGTTATGTCATCGACTTCACGCAGATATCTGAGCGCGTTCCTGCTCATCGCCATTGCACTCGTGCAAGCCGTGCGGGCGGATGACATGCCGCGGGTGCACATCGACGGCGCCGGTGATTCACGTTTCTTGCGTTTTGACGGAAGTCCATCGTCGCCAGCCGCGACGCCCCAAATCGATCTGGTGAAATACAACATCGGCGCGTGGACGCCAAACGACGCGACATCGTCGCTCTTTCGTGGCGAATGGGTGCCTGCCCCTGCAGACTTCTTTCGATTGGATTTGATCTTCGACGGCCTGGTCAATCCTCCAGGGCTTAGCTTCCCAGCCAACATATACTTCTTCGGCGACAATCCATTGCTCGGGTTCGTCGAATTTGACATCGATGCAAATGTCTTAACGGGCGGAGAATTGCTCGGTCCTCAGTTTCGATATCACGGTGCGGCTGGCCGATTCGGCGGTCCGATCGCCAATGACCGATTTGCCGAAAGGGTTTCGCTCGATACGTGCCCCGGTGACTACGACGCTGACGCAAGCACCGGACCATACTTTCCGGAGCGAAGTGGCGAGGAGTTCAATCTTGCGTTCCTTTGGGGGGCGGTTTCATCGGTCGATGTCGGCAGCAATGGCGATTTCACATTCGAAGCCGGAGAGTCATGGATTGTGCGAGGTCCATTCTTGAATCGGGCCCACGGTTTTGATGATTTCATTCTGGTGTGCTGCTCGAACGGACTGCCAACCTACAACCCACAGGTTGAATTGCTCTACTCCCACTCGATCGCCACCGACCGGACAACGGTTTCGCTGGTCTATCCACTAAACCACAATGGGGCGGCCGCCATCGAAGGCGGCATTTCCGAAACGCCCGACTGCTGCGCCGACAATCAAAGCAGCATTCAGGAGGGTCTCGACCATGTCTCCATCAGCGCCCAATTTGCGACTGCAAATGACCGCGCAGATGTTAACTTCCCGCTGATTGAAGAATGGGAATTTCAGACTGCTGGCGATTATCTTGCGCCTGAAAACTGGGTGGTTAACGCCATTTTTGCGGGCGTCTTCACCGACGTGGATTCACTGACGCCAGATCTGGCGTGGACCGACGTTACCCCCAATGTTCTTACGCACGACTACGACGGCGATGGCGATATCGATCTGAATGATTTGATGCTCTTCGATGATTTTCTCGCAACCGCAGATGGTGGCGGCTGCGATGCAGACGGCGTGAGCGACGGCACGTATACGATTTTTGATTTTGGCAATGGGTTTGACGTTCACGATGCCAACTACGATGGACTGGTCAATGCCGCGGACCGGCCCGCCGAAGCCAGTGCGCTGTTTGATGTCGATGCAGACGGCGATCTTGATCTTGCCGACTACGCGATCTTGCAGCGCTGCGTTGTGGAGATGGTCGGGGATCCCATGCCCACGGTATGCGGCGATGTCGATGCCAACGATGATGGAAACGTGTCGTCGCCGGAGATTGCACCGTTTGGCGGGTACATGGCTGGACCGGGCGTCGCGCCGTTTAATGGCGGTAATTTGTTTCCAATTTCCTTGGCGGTCGAGTGATGATGGCGACTACGCGTGAAACATCCAATCGCCGCTTTATTCGCTCGGCGTTGACGCTGATCGAATTGCTCGTGGTCGTCGCGATCATGAGCATCTTGCTCAGTATCCTGTTGGCGACGCTGGGGAAAGTGCGCGAATCGGCACGCAGCGTTTTGTGCAAAAACAAGTTGCAGGGCGTGTCGCAATCGTTCCAACTCTTTGCCGAAGACTACGGACACGTCGACCGCGGCCGAGAAAGTGAAAAACTCGGCGCTCACCAGTTTCGACTGGAAGATTTTCAAGACAGCCTCTATGGCACGGAGGAGTTCTTCAGCGCACCTCCCGGTCAATTCGGAACAATTCCGCTCGATGCGCGCAAGCAGCCACTGATCTGTCCAGCCGGTCCGAAGGGCCTGGCGCGCGACAGCAGTTTTCAACCGGCAGAAGATACGATTACACCGCTCTCAAGCGTGAGCGTCGGTTTCAACATGCGGCTTCACAAGGCAAACGTGAAGATTGCAATCGGTCCCAGTCAGATCAATGTGCTTCGCGACGTGACGCTGACGCCGCGTATCCTGGAACATCCTTGGACGCCGCTTGCATTCGATGTCGACGGCGCTGAGGCACAGGCTCGCCCTCAACCGCTCGTCCCGTTCTATTCTGCGCCGTCGATCGAATCTGACGATCTGTACGCGAACAATGCATTCTGGTTTCCGGCGAAGCGTCATTCCGGGATGGTGCACGCGGCGTTTATCGGTGGGCACGTGTGGAGTGCGCGTGATCCGAAGATGGCGCCGGATTGGAAATGGTCCTATCAGCCGCCACCCGACGAATAGCATATTCAGTTTGCGCTGGGTTCCTTGTGTCTTAGGAAGCTGACTCCGATGAAGCTGCGACAGAAATTCGGCGTTCTCGCCCTCATCTATGTGCTGTCGCTCTCTGTCAACCTGGTGATGTCCGGGTGGTGCATCGTTGTCTACTTTCAATCCGCCTTTGTGGATGTTCAGTCGTCGTTCGTCAGGCAATCGGAAGTGGAACGTTGGCGCATGCAAGTGCAGGTGGCCAAGGCGCAATTGGAGTTACCGGGCTCCGATCACGATTCCGTCAACTTCACCGGCATGCTCGTCCCCTTACGCCAACACGCTGACGCTCGCGTCAACGGGCCGTTCGCGCTTCGCGAAGACGATGCCCAACGAAATTACTGGCACGAACTTGCCGCCGTCATCGACACCGGCAGCCAGACAACGCCGACGGACTTGCTTAGCAATTGCGACGCGATCCTTGGCAAAATCAGCGCCTTGATCACATCGCGGCGCAACGATGCCGTGCATCAAGCCGCCACAACCCAGCAGCGGGTCGTCACCATACTCATCGCCAACGCAATCGTCGGCGCCGCGCTTTGCATCGCCGGTCTGGTGCTGGTCAGGCGTTGGGTCCTCCAGCCCGTCGCGAAGTTGCGCATCGCCACGAAGGAAATCGCCGCCGGTCACTTTGACTATCGCATCAATCCACAGTCAGCCGACGAGCTCGGCGAGCTTTCCAATGAAGTCAATCAGATGTCGGGCACGATCGTGGACATGCAGGCCAAGTTGGTCGAACAGGAACGCCAAGCCGCGGCTGGCGAAATGTTTCGACGCATTGCCCACAACATCCGCAATCCGCTGGCAGGTATTCGCGGACTGGCCGAAGCCACCCAGAATCCGGAAGCTCACTTGCAGGATGTGACGGAGTACCAGGGGCGAATTATCAAGGCGATCGATCGTCTTGAACAATGGCTGCGTCAATTGCAGCATTCCGTCGAACCGATGAATATCGCGCCGCAAAGAACCGATCTGGCCGAACTCATCGAAAATGTCTGCAACGTGATGACGCCGACCGCCGATCGGGCAGGCGTCCAGTTGGCGGCAGTCATCGATCCGGAGTCCCGCTTTGTTGTGGTCGATGGCTTTCACTTTGAACAGGCTCTCGTCGCGTTAATCACGAATGCGATTCAGGCATCGCGACCGGGCCAAACCGTGCGGATACGCGTTGCGTCGAATTGCGACCGTGCGGGACATTGGAGCGTTTGTGTCGAAGACGAAGGCGCGGGGATCGCAACGGAATTGCAAAGCAAGGTTTTTCTGCCAAACTTCACCACCCGCAGCGAGGGCAATGGGCTTGGGCTGGCGATGGTCGCAAAAGTTGTTCACACGCACGGGGGACGAATTCACTGCGTCTCGTCTCCGGGAATGGGCAGCTCGTTTGAAGCCATCATGCCCGGGCGAGTTGAATCTCCCGACCGGATCGATCAGGAGCAGTAGCGGATGGCCGACATCCTCGTCATCGACGACGAAGAGAATCTCCGAATATCCATGCAGTTGGCGTTGCAACGTGCGGGACACACCTGCCGCATCGAATCGAACGGCCAAGCTGGCTTGGCGGCTGCCCGTTTGAAAATGCCCGATCTGGTATTCGTGGATGTGAACCTTCCCGACATCGACGGTCTCAAATTGCTCGGTGAGTTGCGGTCCGGCGGAATCGATGTGCCGGTCATCGTGATCACGGGGTTCGGGACGATCGCGAGCGCTGTCACGGCGATGCAGCAGGGGGCGGTTGACTACATTCAAAAGCCGCTGTCGATCGATGAGGTCATACTTTCGGTTTCTCGATGCATCGAAAATCATCGCATACGCAATCAACTCGATGCATACCGCGAAGCCCAGCAGCGCGAGTCAGAGGGCGAACGGGTCATCGGCGATTGCCCGGCCATTCGCGAATTGCTCGACGTATGCGACAAGATCGCGTCGCTTCCGTTGGACAACGAGGGCTCGCTTCCTTCGGTTCTGCTTCTGGGCGATACCGGCACCGGTAAAGAGGCGTTGGCCCGCTACATCCATCGAAAGGGCCCCGCAGCGGATCGGCCATTCGTTCACGTCAACTGCACGGCTGTCCCGGAGAACTTTTTTGAATCGGAATTGTTCGGTCACGAGGCCGGCGCGTTTACGGGTGCAACAAAAAAACATTACGGCCGCTTCGAGCGCGCCGACGGCGGCACGCTGTTTCTCGATGAGATCGGTGCCGCGTCGCTGCGGG
>JAUIEW010000412.1 GCA_030429365.1 Phycisphaerae bacterium | reverse complement strand
ATTACCGACGTGCCGTTTCGCCCGGTTTTCTCAAAGATTAACGCAATCCGGCGATTCGACCGTTGCTCGAAGAGCGCGAGAAGTTGGCCCTCCGCGCCAAGGAATTGCAGTCAGAGATTAAAGACATCGACCATCGCGTTTCAGATACGGAAGCGCAGCTTGCTCAGCTTGGTCAGGAATTTGAGAAGATCAACCGCCGGGTCAATGTGACTGGACTGACCAACGCCATTGGCCAACTCCTCCGCAAGCACCGGGGAAATCTGCCAAGCATACGCCCAATCCAGCGGGACCTTCGGCAAGGCAAGGACCGTATCAGTTCCGTCCAATTGACGATCCTTGAGTTGGAAGATCGCCGGGCGGAACTCATCGGCGCGGACGCCATCGTCTCTGATTTGATGGCAGAAATCGGCGATGACGAAAGCGCCGATCGCCGGGAGATGATCAAGCAAGCCGCCACCGAGGCCATCGCCAACCTCCGCACCGACACGAGCAGCCTGCTCAAGGAATACGATCGACTCTTCGATAAGCTCGTTGACCTCGACAGCAAGGAACGCGAACTCGTTGTCACGATCGATCGCTTCAAACAATACGTTGACGAAAAAGTCCTTTGGATTCGCAGCGGGAGCACGCCACAGCTCTCCGACATCCGGCAGGGGCGCGACGCTTTTCTCTGGTTGATCAGCCCGACGAGTTGGGGCAATGTCTTGCGCTCGGTTGGCGGAACGGCACGTGCGAGTGCCGGTTGGATGGTAGCTGGAGCGTTATTGTTGTTTGCCGTTTGGACTGCGTCCGGACGTTTGCGCCGATTCATCCGCAACGCTGGCGAGCGGGTCAACAAGCTGTCGAAAGACAACATGCTTCGAACTGTCGGCGTGTTGTTTGCGACTGCGTTTCTTGCTGTTCGTTGGCCCGCAACGCTCTGGTTTGTCGGTTGGGTGATCGCCGCGCCGCATGAAGCCACCGATTTCTCGAAGGCCATATCGAGTGGTTTGAGCGCGACAGCCGTCATCCTCCTCACGCTTCAGTCGTTGCGGCAGATCGCCCGAATCAACGGGCTTGGCGAAAAGCACCTTCGGTGGAATGCCCAGTCGCTCAAGTTGCTCAAGCTACACATCGCTTGGTTGACGCCGGTGCTTGTCCCAACGTTCTTTGTCTTTTCAACACTCGAAACGCAGGGCAACGAGACGTTCAAAGGTTCGCTCGGTCGGGTTGCGTTTGTAATTGCATTTCTGGCGATCGCATTGTTCGTCCAGCGCGTGTTACGACCGAATGGCCCCGTCCTGGGCCCGGTGCTGCAAAGGCAACCCGCCAGTTGGGTCAACCGCCTGCGTCACTTTTGGTACTCGGTTACGCTGGCGCTACCGCTTCTGCTCATGATCGCAGCCGTCATGGGCTACTACTACACGTCGCTCTATTTGGGCACGCGTTTTATCGAATCGGTGTGGCTGCTCGTTGGATTGATTGTCGGGTTCGCGCTGATCAAACGCTGGCTGGTTCTGCAAATTCGCCGACGCGCCATTGCAGAAGCCCAGGAACGCGCCGCCCAAAAACAACAGAAAGAACAGGAAGCAGATGGGCCCGCCGACCCGGAAGTCATTGCCGTTCCGGAAGAACGTCTCGACGTCGTTTCGATTAACAAGCAAACGTTGCAACTTGTGCGCGTGATGATGATGGTTGTCGGGATTGGTGGGTTGTGGGCGATCTGGGCCGACGCACTGCCGGCGCTGGGCGTCCTTCGGGGCGTGACCTTGTGGTCGATCACCCATCAAGCATCCGAGACAGTAACCAACGCTGATGGAAAGACGGTGATCAACGAGTTCACCAAGACCATTCCGATCACGCTTGCCAATCTTGGCCTCGTCAGTTTGACGCTCTTGATCACGGTTGTCGCAGTCAAGAACGTACCGGGTCTTCTGGAGATCACCATCCTCCAGCGTCTGCCGATCGATGCCGGCGGACGATTCACTGCCACCGCGATTACCCGCTACCTCATCACGGTCGCTGGCGTCATCGTCGCGTTCGGTCAGATCGGTGTCGGTTGGGCGCAGGTGCAATGGTTGGTGGCTGCGATGACGGTGGGATTGGGTTTCGGACTGCAGGAGATTTTTGCCAACCTCGCCTCAGGTTTGATGCTCTTGATCGAAAGGCCCATCCGCATCGGCGATACGGTGACGGTCGCCGACACCATCGGCACGGTGACGCGCATCCGGACCCGGGCGACCACTGTGGTGGGTTGGGACCGCAAGGAACTGATCATCCCCAACAAGGAATTCATCACCGGTCGCGTGGTGAACTGGACATTGTCCGACTCGGTGATTCGACTGATTGTCCCGGTTGGCATCGCCTACGGTTCGGACACCAAGCTGGCCAAGGACGTGATGGCCCGAGTCGTCGATAAGAATCAAAATATCCTGTCCGAACCGCCGCCGCGCATTTTGTTCATGGGATTCGGCGAGAGTTCGCTGGATTTCGAAGTGCGGGCGTACGTCGGATCGATCGATCACTACATGTCCACCATCGACGAAGTTCACTTTGCCATCGATCAGGAATTCAGAAAAGCCGGCATCGAGATCGCGTTCCCGCAGCGCGACATCCACGTGCGATCA
>JAUIEW010000107.1 GCA_030429365.1 Phycisphaerae bacterium | reverse complement strand
GATCAGGTCCTTTTTCGTCAAGCGATTCGTAACGTGGCGTGGAGTTGAGTTGCTTTTGGGCGTACTGCTGGAGTGTTGATTTGTAGTTCTCCATGTTCTTCGATTTGACGGTGCGTTCGATGTAACGCGTCAGGCGCGGAATCAGGAATTCGCGGGTGACTTCCATTCCCGCGTCGAGGTAAAGCGCCGCGATAAACGCTTCAAACACGCCCGCCCGCACAGATGAGGGGATCACGTTCCCTTCCGTCATGCCCTTGCCCAAGCGAAGCAGGTCGCTCAGGCCGATGTCATCCGCGATCTTGGCGCAGACCTTGCGCGAGACGACCACCGACTTGACCTTGGTCATTTCGCCTTCAAGCTTCTCGGGATAACGTCTGAAAAGTTCTTCGCATGTGATCATCCCCAGTACAGCATCGCCGAGAAATTCCAGGCGTTCGTTACTGGTTAAGCGACTTTGCGCCAGGGATGCGTGGGTGACAGCGGCTACGAGAAGGTCGATGTCGGCGAACCGATGGCCCGCAAGTTCCTGGGCGCGGTTCAGCAATTCGGATTGAGGCACTTCTGGGCTCCCGACAGGCCCGTGGCGAACTCCCCAACGATTTCACGCAGCATTTGACTGCGTTTGGGGACCTCGCCATGAACCGGTCCAAGACGATTTCGCTCGAATGGACGAGCACAAGAACCACCGCAACCGCCATCATGATTGGCGGTTGCGGTGCACGTGTTTATTCTATCGGCCCACATGTCGGCGGTATGAATCCAAACCGACCGGCACTTCAGTCTCATCAAACGCGCCGCACACCATGGGACAAGACGCCATAGACCCCATCGCCGAGCGTAGGCTGGCGCGCCCTGGGGTAATGTCCCGTCAGCCACGGATCAATGCAGCGTCGCCGAAACCCTATCCCGCCGCTTTGGCGAGGGCGTCTGCTTTGGGCGTCGCTTCCCAGGTGAAATTCGGCTCCTCACGGCCAAAGTGACCATGACGGGCCGTCTCGAAGTAGATCGGACGCAGCAGGTCGAGGCCCTTAATGATGCCCGACGGCGTCAGGTCAAAGGTGTCGCGAACAGCTGACGCCAACTTCTCCTCACCGACTTTGCCCGTTCCGAACGTATCGACATGCACGCTGACCGGTTCGGCTACGCCGATGGCATACGCAAGCTGAACTTCGGCTTGGTCGGCCAACCCAGCGGCGACGATCGTCTTGGCGATGTTGCGACACATGTATGCGGCTGAGCGGTCCACCTTTGACGGGTCCTTACCGCTAAATGCGCCGCCGCCGTGACGGCCCCGACCGCCATAGGTGTCGACGATGATCTTGCGTCCAGTCAAACCGGCGTCGCCGTGCGGTCCACCGACAACAAAGCGGCCGGTCGGGTTGATGTGAAATTTGATGCTGTTGGACCACAACCCGGGAGCATCGCGCTCAACGACGGGCTTGATAACGTGGTCGATGATGGTCTTGCGGGCGTCGTCGGTCATGTTGCCATCTTTGCCGACAACTTCTTCGGTGTGCTGCGTCGAGATGACGATCGTTTCGATGCGTGATACCTGGCTGTCACCGGTGTATTCGCAGGTGACCTGCGACTTGGAGTCCGGGCGAAGCCATTTGATGTCGCCCGACTGACGGACCTGTGCGAGTTGCTCGACGAGACGGTGCGACAGGTGAATCGGCAGCGGCATCAGCGGCTTGGTTTCGCGGCAGGCGAATCCAAACATCAGGCCCTGATCGCCGGCGCCTTGTTCCGTATGGAGTCCGGCGCCTTCGTCCACGCCCTGGGCGATGTCAGCCGACTGGCTATGAACCGCGCGAAGCACGGCACAACTGCGGTAATCAAAACCGCCGGCTGCGTCGTCGTACCCGATTTTTTCGATGGTTGCGCGAATCGTGTCTTCGGCGTTGGCGAGCGCCTTTTCAGCAGCATCGTTGTTCGTGCGAACTTCACCGGCGCAGACGACCAAACCTGTCGTGACCATCGTTTCGACGGCACAGCGTGCATTGGGGTCGTGCTCGAGGAGGCTGTCGAGAATGGCGTCTGAGACCTGGTCGCAGACCTTGTCGGGATGACCCATCGAAACAGACTCAGAGGTAAAGAGGTGCTTTCCAGCGTTTGAATCAGATGCCACTACAGACTCCTTCTTTTGACAATTGCATGGCTTTAACCGTCGCTACCAACACCGGCCCGCGACATGATGAGCGTTATCGCTTCACTCGGTTGAAGCGGCGATCTTAGGTTCATTGGGGACTCTTGACAACTGCTTGGCCGTGTCCTGAAGCGTCGCTGCGGCCTCCATCCGCCTTGAAACACAGGAAAACGCCGTTGCTCGGCATGGGCAGCGTTGATCCTGGGGTTAGCGGGGTTCAACCACGATGGCCTTTGGGTCGGTGGGGCAATGTTCTTCGCAGACGCCGCAACCCACGCAACCGGAATAGTCGACCATGGGCGGGCCTGCACCGTCCAGACGAAGGGCTTTCTCGCCCAGCGGGCAAAGGTCGACGCAGATTGTGCAGTCGTCCGCCGATTGCCCGGGGGCTTCGATGCGGTTGTCGGCGTTGTTGGCTTCGTCCTTTCGAACGCAGACCGTCGGACTGACCCGAGCTAAGCCCATGTTGATTTGTTCGGGAGCCGTCAACGGGCGAAGGGCGCCGGACGGGCAGACATGGGTGCATTTCAAACCGTCGCACACCACGCATGCGGTGATGCTGGCATTGATGATCGGCGTGGGCTCGTCGGAATAATCGGTCGAAAGGAAGATCGCGTTGGCTGGGCATGCCTCGACGCACTTGCCAGAGTGATCGCAGGTGCGGGCAAAGATCAACTCAGGAACCGCGCCAGGCGGTCGCAGCGGCCGCTTGGGCGGTAGATGACGAATCAGGCGGGGCGAAACCTCCTGCACAGGCGGGGGATCTTTCGAATCCTTCTCCAGAAAGTCCGCCAGCGGAGAAGCCAACCGCGCAAGACTCTCCCGAAAAAAATGCCGCCGATGATATTTGTCGTCGTCAGTCATAAATGGATCGAATTCGCAACCGTGCCACTGCTCTGTGAGCAGTGCTGGGCCGTTGGCGACAATCTTTGCTCCGCACTGCTCACAGAGCAGTGGCACCTCTTGATGAAAGTGTAATACACAGGATCGCCGACGTTCCAACAATCTTATCGGAACATAGAGACCTGGGCAGCATGGTTCCAGGCGATGTGGCGGGATACGTAAAGGTAATCGGGTTTGCTTAGCAAAGCGCGGCGTAGGTCATGACGGTCAGGAATGCCACCTTGGCCTTGCGTCGGAAGAACCAGTAGACGGTGAACCAGTTGATTTTCATCGGATGGGCTCCTTTGGCCTCCAGGGGCTCAGTAGCCTTTGCTTGTCTCTGAAGGAACCATTTGCAACCCGCGCGCCGTCATCCCCGAATGAACGCCCATTTTGGCCCGGTCTTCCAAACCCTTGATTGGTAAGAAGATAACGTCGCCCCAATCGATTCAGCCGACTATCGGACCTGTTCGATTGTAATGGGCTGTGGTCTTTGAGCAACGATCCGCGGTCGGGTGATGTTTCAGGGCAACATCCAAGCGGTAAGCGTTGGTCGTCTTCCTTTGTGGGATGGGCGATTATCTGTTAGATACGCGACTTCGCCAGACGGCATCGGTGGGGCGTTTGGGCCCTCTCGATGGATCAACGTTTTAGCAAAAGGACATGGTTGGATGGCCGCAAACCCAGGCAAATCAGATTCAGGTCTGTCTAAGGCAGAAAAGATGGAAAAGATCGTCGCCCTCTGCCGGCGGCGCGGATTCATTTTTCAATCCAGCGAGATCTACGGCGGAATCGGCGGTTTCTGGGATTATGGCCCACTCGGCACCGAATTGAAGCGAAACGTCAAGGACGCCTGGTGGAACGACATGGTGCGCAACCCACCGGTTGGCCCGAATGGAAGAGACTTCCAGATGGTCGGTGTCGATTGCTCGATCATCATGAACCCCAAGGTCTGGGAGGCGTCCGGACACGTCGGCGGTTTCAGCGATCCGATGTGCGACTGCAAACTCTGCAAAGGACGCTTCCGCGAGGACCAAGTTGCAGAAGCCGTTCAGGAAAGCGGCTGGTACAAACAGGTTCGTGATGCGTTCGATGCAAGCAAAGCCCCGAACTTTGAAAAGCTCAAGAGCTGGGCGAAAAAGAAGGGAACCAAGCAAGCCGCAGGCCTGCCGCTGGTGACGCAGACGGACGCCGTGATTGCGGCGCTGGCGGGCGAGGGGGATGGCGTCGACTTCGCAGCCGCGACGAAGCATATCTTCATTGATGGCGCCAACAGCGGTTTGAACAAGACCTGCCCGAACTGCGGTGGGGAGCTAACCGAACCGCGCGAATTCAACCTGATGCTTCAGACGAATATCGGCGCGCTTCAGGATTCGTCATCGATTGCGTACCTGCGGCCCGAAACCGCGCAGGGCATTTTTGCAAACTTCAAAAACGTCATCGATTCGTCGCGCGTGAAGCTGCCGCTCGGTATCGCCCAGATCGGCAAGAGCTTCCGCAACGAAATCAACCCGCGCAACTTCACGTTCCGTTCGCGCGAATTTGAACAGTACGAAATCGAATTCTTCTGCCATCCGACCGAAGCCGACGAGTGGTACACCTTCTGGCGAGACGTTCGCCACAACTGGTACGTCGGACTTGGTCTCAAGAGCGAGATGCTGGTTCTACGCGAGCACGAAGGCAACGAACTCGCCCACTATGCCAAAGGTTGCGCCGACGTCGAATACGACTTCCCGTTCGGTGTCAGTGAACTCGAGGGCATCGCCAACCGCACCGACTACGACCTCAAAGCCCACATCGGTAAGAGCGGTAAGGACCTGTCGTACTTCGACGATCAACGCAAGGAACGCTTCGTGCCTTACGTGATCGAACCGTCGGGCGGTGTCGATCGCAGCGTGCTGGCGTTTATCACCGAGGCGTACACCGTCGATGAAAACCGGGCCAGTCCCGAGTTCATGAAGTTCCACCCGCGACTCGCACCGATCAAAGCCGCCGTCTTCCCGCTGGTGGCCAAGGACGGCATGCCCGAGTTGGCCGAGCCGATCTACAACGAACTGCGCAAGCACTATCCCTGCCAGTACGACATCAAGCAGGCCATCGGCAAGCGTTATGCCCGAATGGACGAAGCTGGCACACCGTTTTGCTTTACGGTTGATGGCCAAACCAAAGAGGATGGAACAGTTACAGTTCGTAACAGAGATGACGCAAGCCAGGAGCGGATCGACAAATCGCGCTGCGGTGAATACTTGCGTGATCAACTTCAAGCCTAAAAACGCGCACGATTGTTCGATCATTTGCGCAAATTCCCCGATGTGACGCGCGGTGCGAAAGTCGCCGCGCGTCTGTCATTTGTGGGTGCACAGATTTCCCCATTTTTAAGGCTGATGACAACGTTCCGAGTGCGAGTCGTCGGGGCGTTCGCGGCACTTTGCGCTTGCCGATGCTTTGGCAGGTTGCGATAATCCTTCCAGTTTCGAGCCGGTAAACGCGAATTGACACGCTGGCCGGATTCATGACATGGAACTTTATTGGCCGATGAATATTGCCGATCCTTGTCGAATCCGGACGCAGGTCGATAGGGGCCGGTTGAATAGGGTCTTGTCTTCGAACTTGGCGTGACGCTAACATGGGATTGTTCGCACGCCGCGGTCGGGACCCGGTTGCCAGAAAGTTGTATTGAGGTGGATGTGATGAATGCGTTTACAACAACGATGGAACTCAATCAGTATCGTCCTTCAGAATATCGAGCCATCCTTGTTCATAAGTACTACCTCGGAATAGAACGCGGTTACGATCCGTCATTCGAAGAAGCGATCGAAAGCTGGGAGCAGAATCACGCCGACGACTGGCGACAACAAAAGATGCGCCGCGACGTCCAAGCGCAGATCGGCGAGATCGACGCGTATCGCGATCGGGTATCCAAAGAACGCGGCGTAACAGTTCAATGGGAAGACGCTGCGAAGGAATGGGTCAACACACGCGAAGCCAAGTGGCGCGATCAATGGGAAGCATCATCCTACGCCGGTGCCTGAGTTCAACACGCAACGAATCAACGCAGCAAACCACGCCTTGCCAAATCAGCCGCGCCTTGACGAATCAGCCCGCGCCTTGCGCACGCCGAACCGAGTAAACCTTCTTCTCAGTCCATGTCGATGGTGATTGCACTGCTCACAGAGCAGTGGCACCGTTTCTTGTTTTACGTTTGGGTTGCTTACTTTGAGTCGGCCATTGCGGTTCGTTTGGATTCGATCGCCGCGAGCAACTGGTCGAACGATTGGGCGAACGATTTGACGCCCGCTTCTCTTAAGTCTTCGGTGACCTTGGCGATCGAGATGCCCATCGATTCGATCTTGGCGAGGTCGCCCTTGGCCTGTTCGACGTCTTCGGTGACCGTTGTCGCAACATCAAAGCCGTCCCGGATCGCGTCAATTGTGGCGGGTGGGGCGGTGTTGACCGTGTCGGGACCGACCAACGTGTGGACGTAAAGCGTGGGCGAGTATGCCGGGTTCTTTGTGGAAGTGCTGGCCCACAAGGGTCGTTGAACCCGTGCACCCTTGGCTTTCAAATCCGCAAACGCCTTGCCGCCAAACACGTTGAGGTATCGCTGATACGCGATCTTGCTGTTGGCGATTGCGGCTTTTCCTTGGAGTGACGCGCCGTCGGGCAGGTCAGCCAGCATCGGATCGATGGCGCTGTCCACGCGGCTGACGAAAAACGACGCGACCGAGGCCACGCGCGATGGATCGTTGCCCGCATCGGTGTAGCGCTGCAAACCGCGGATGTACGCCTGCATGATTTCTTCGTAGACGTCGGCGCTGAAAATCAGCGTGACGTTGACGTTGATCCCCGTCGCGATGGCCTCCTCGATCGCGGGAATGCCTTCGGTCGTTCCCGGAATCTTGATCATCACGTTCGGACGTTTGAGCGTTTGAAAAAGTCGCCGCGCTTCAGCCAGCGTACCGGCCATGTCGTGGGCGAGTTTCGGATTGACTTCGATGCTGACGTAACCATCGACGCCATCAGTCCTGTCATAGACCGGTCGAAGCAGGTCAGCCGTGGCGGCGATATCGTCGCGGGTGATGGCGTCGTAGATATTCCACGCGTCCTGATTCTGTCCGATCAACTCGCGAATCTGCTCGTCGTAATCGTCGCTGCCGGTGACGGCTTTCTCGAAGATGGTTGGGTTTGAGGTCACGCCCAAAATGCCATCGTCAAAGAGCGCCTGCATCGAACCGTCTTTGATCATGTCGCGGCGGACGTTGTCGTACCAGATCGACTGACCACATTTAGAAAGTTTTTCAAACATCGCGTGCATGTTGACGGTTTCCTCAAGTGCGCAAAGGTTTCAGTTGACGGCGTCAGTTGGCCAACTGGCGAATCAGCTTTCGGGCG
Source organism: Phycisphaerae bacterium (assembly GCA_030429365.1). Classification (GTDB taxonomy): domain Bacteria; phylum Planctomycetota; class Phycisphaerae; order UBA1845; family UBA1845; genus UBA1845. The sequence goes on along the minus strand of JAUIEW010000107.1, from coordinate 8,127 downwards.
GAATCTGCAACCGCGTCAGCCGTGATGCCGAAGTGGGCCATCACTTCTTCGCACGGCGCCGACATGCCGAACGATTCGTGCGAGATCATGATACCGTCTTTTCCGACGTACCGCTCCCATCCCATGGCGATACCGGCTTCGATGCCCACGCGAGCGGTGATTTCAGGCGGTAGGACCGACGCGCGGTATGCTTCATCTTGTCGTTCAAACAATTCCCAACAGGGCAGCGAAACGACTCGCGCGACGACGCCCTCGGACTTCAGCGTTCGATACGCGGCCACACAATGCTGCAATTCGGTGCCCGTACCGATGAGGATGACCTGTGGCGAATCGGTTTCTTTCGTTACAACATATCCGCCGCGAATCGCCTGCCGCGCATCGTTGAATTCTGCTGGATCAAGCGTCGGAACATTCTGGCGCGAAAGCGAAAGCATCACCGGTCGATCGCTTGATTGCAGCGTGTGTTCCCATGCCGCGACGGCTTCGTTGGCATCACCGGGGCGGAAGACATCGAGATTCGGAATCGCGCGAAGGGCTGCGAGGTGTTCCACCGGTTGATGCGTCGGACCATCTTCACCGACGCCGATGCTGTCGTGCGTGAAAACGTACGCAACCGGCAGGCCCATCAGCGCCGAAAGTCGGATCGACGGGCGGGCGTAATCGGTGAAGACCATGAAGCTCGCACCGAATGGTCGAAGCTTTGACAGGCACATACCGTTGCAGATCGCGGCCATCGCGTGTTCGCGAATGCCGAAGCGCATGTTGCGGCCGCCACGTTTCTCGGCGCTCATGTCGTCGGTATCGGGCAGCAGCGTTTTTGTAGAGGGGGCGAGGTCGGCGCTTCCACCGATCAGCCACGGGATCTTCGTCGAGACCGCAGCCAATGCCTTACCGCCCGATGCGCGGGTGGCCATTCCTTTGGCGTCGGCGGCGAAGGTTGGGAATGCGTCGCGCCATCCGTCGGGAAGCGTACCGTTTTGAATCGCGGTCCATTCCTTCGCCAGATCCGGGTGGGCTTTGGCGTATGCATCGAACGCAGCGTTCCATTCTGCTTCGATCTTTTCGCCGTTGGTCACGCAATGGTTCGTCCACTCTTCCGCAACTTCGGCGGGCACTTCAAAAGGCCCATGCGTCCAACCGTAGAATTCCTTGGCGCCGCGAATTTCTTCATCGCCAAGAGGTTCGCCGTGCGCCTTGGCGGTGTTCTGTCGCGTGGGCGCGCCGAAACCGATGATGCTCGGTGTGATGATCAAAGTGGGGCGTTTGGTTTCGGCGTTTGCTTTGGCGATCGCGACCAGAATCGAATCGGTGTCCTCGACGTTTTCAATCGAGATCACCCGCCAGCCATAAGCTTCGAAACGCTTGGCCACATCATCCGAATAGGCCAGATCGGTTTCGCCTTCGATGGTGATGCGGTTGCTGTCGTAGAACCACGTGATGTTGTCGAGTTTCAGGTGACCAGCCAGCGATGCCGCCTCAGCCGTGATGCCTTCCATCATGCAGCCGTCACCAAGCACGGCGTACACGCGGTGGTCAACAATCTTGTGGTCTGGTCGATTGAAGTGGGCCGCGAGCCATTTTTCCGCGACGGCCATCCCCACGCTGTTCGCCGCTCCCTGACCAAGCGGACCGGTGGTCGTTTCAACACCGGGCGTGTGACCATATTCCGGATGCCCGGGCGTCTTGCTGTTGAGCTGGCGGAACTGCTTAATGTCGTCGATCGACACGTCGAACCCGCTTAAGTGCAGCGACGAATAGAGCAGCATCGACGCATGCCCGTTGGACAACACGAACCGGTCGCGGTTGGCGAATGCGGGATTCTTCGGATTGAACCGCAGCACTTTGCGATAAAGCGTAAACGCCAACGGGGCGAGGGCGATCGGCGCACCAGGGTGGCCCGAGTTCGCCTGCTGCACCGCGTCCATGGACAGCGTGCGGATCGTATCAATACACGTTTTTTCGACGGCAGTTGGGCTGGCAGTCACGGTGTCTCCTGATTGGAACGGCAGTTATCGAGGATTGGCGCCGGCAGCACGATTCAGGCTCGGTTCGCACACAAGCCAGCCGACGGGTCGCCATGGTCGCGATCGCGGAATGTGCGTAGAGATAACAGGTCATCCGATGATTGCAACGTTGGCGGATGAACGTGGGGCTGGCGGGAGAGTCTCACCTGCAATTTGAGCTTGGTTGTGTCCTTGGTGACGGCGCAGCCCCGCTTATGTTGGGTCGGTTTGGCTGCTCTTGGCGGCTTTGGCTTCCTCAGTCTCAACCGCTTTTGCGAGCGTGAGGCGGGCCATCCGGCATCTGGAAACGAAGTCGTGCATGTCCTTGGGGCGTTTGGCGGGGTCATGCTGACAGCAATCCACGATCAGCTTCGAGATGACCGGCGGTAATTCTTCAAGAGACGGTTGCTCGTTGTCGGACTTGCGCACGCCCAACCGTCCCAGCGAGTGGACGTCAAGATTCTGATTCATCTTGGTGGCGATGGGTTTTCCGGTGAGCACCTTGTGAAACGTTGCTCCCAGGCCAAAGACATCGGTCCGTGCATCGAGTCGTTCCTTGGCGCCCTGCTCGGGGGCCATGTAATCGATCGTGCCCTGAATACGCGGTTTGACCTGGTTGATCTTGCACGATTGGCCGAAGTCGATGAGCTTGATGTTTCGATCGTCCATGACCAGGATGTTGCCCGGTTTGAGGTCGGCGTGGACGAAGCCGATCTTGTGCATTTCGGCCAATGCGTCGGCAGCCTTCTCGAAGAGGTACAGGGCTTGAAGCACGCTGAGCGACGTCGCGATTTCAGCAAGCGACTTGCCTTCGACGTATTCCATAAACAGCATCGCGGCTTTCAACGTCAGCCGGCGCTTGACCAAGCGCAGTTCAAAGGTCTTGCGCAACGCCGGATGATCCATCAGCGAACCGCACTGATGTTCATCCTTCATGAGTTCGATGGTCTTGTGACTTTCCGGCGTCGTGACCTTGACGTGTTTAATGGCGTAAATGACGCCCGTCTTGAGCGCCTTCGCCTGATAAATGGTGCTGTCGGCTCCGGTGCCGAGCTTGCCCATGATTCTGTAATGTGGAACGTCGATGCTCATGATTCTTTTCTATACGTGCCGATCGTCGTTGTCGGCGATTCCATTTCAGCTATCGGCGATTCGCGCCCGATTTCGTTGTCGCGACCTGTGGTTAAATTGCTTCCAACCGCCACCACATCAAACACCACTTCAGATTTCCAACACGATTCCGAATCCGCAGACTGCGTCTGCTTTCCACTGCGTCAATTCGGACCCGTAGCCCGAAAGGCCACCGCACTTTTGTCGAGAAGGTGTTCATTGCCGCTTTCAAGTGCCCACAACCCTATATCAAGGTGCGCGCACTATCTGACTGGCAATGATCTGAAGTGACTACACAGAAGGCGAAGACTGGGAAACACGCGGTACCACGGCACCCGGGAAGGTGCACCCCGCAAGCCGAAACGCCCCTCTCACAAAATATAGAGATCGCCAAATTGCCAGTCAAACACCAACTGGAAGTTTTCCAGCCGAATGCATCTTATTTTTAACCGCTTCTCGTCGGACCCGCGTTCTCAGGGTGATCAGCCCGATTTCAGGTGGGCAGAACACCCGAGTGGGAATGGGGGGCGAAGCGCCGATACCGGCCGACACATGGAGCCAATTCCCGTTGACCAGATGGAGTCCGCGCGACATCGACACCGGGATGCGGTCGTTGTTGAAGACGCATCCGATTCCGGGAATTCGAATTTGCCCGCCATGCGTGTGTCCTGCGAGTACCAGCACGCCCGACGTCGAGGGCAACTCGAATGCCGTCGACGGGTAGTGCGTGAGCAAAATACGGGGCAGATTCGATGGCGTTCCTTTGAGTGCGGTCATCGCCTCTCCGCGTCGATGATGACTCTGCTCGACGCCGGCAAGACAAAGTGCGCCACCCGAATCCAACTCGACGTACATGTTGTCGTTGCGCAGAAACCGCATCGGAACTTCGTGGGCGGTAAAGCACGGCAGATCATGATTGCCCAGCACCGCGATGATGCCGTGCTTTGGCGCGACGGGTTGCAGCAATCGGTTCGTCAGCTCTGCCGCCCGTGCGTGCATTTGCGGCCGATAGCAGAAGTCGCCGGTGATGACGAGCAAGTCGTGTTCGATATTGGTGAGAAGGTGCTGCACTTCGCGTTCGACGCGTCCCCACTTGCGCAGGTGCAGGTCGGACAAGTGCAGTAGACGCAGACCATCCGCGCCCGCAGGCAATCCTTCGAGATCAATTTCAATGTGTCGGACGACAACCTTTGACATCACTTCTCTCCCAATGCATGGGCCCGCTCGCAACTGCCCGCGCAACAATCCGCGTGTACGCTTGGCGCGGAATCACTGCGTTGCGAATGCAAACCATCGGCGACAATCAGCCTTCGACATTAGTCGCAGGCTACGATATGCATTTGCACTTACAACCCGGTTTTGTTCGCGTGATCTTTGTACGTTTTGATTCGACGAAGGTTTCGAGAAAGTTTGCACTTATCAGTCGCAAACCAGCCGCATCGCGACTAATCGAAGACAATCGTGCGGTTTTGGTGCACGAGAATTTTGTCTTCAACATGTAACCTCACGGCGGAAGCGAGGACGGTGCGTTCAAGGTCGCGACCTTTTCGGACCAGATCGTCCACGGTGTCGCGATGATTGATACGGACCGTGTCTTGCGCAATGATCGGACCGGCATCAAGGTCCGTGGTGACGTAGTGGGCGGTGGCGCCTACAACTTTCACCCCGCGCTTGTGCGCCTGATGGTAGGGGCGTCCACCCGCAAAGGCGGGAAGGAAGCTGTGGTGGATGTTGATGATGCGGGAAGGCAACCGATCGACCACAGTGCTTGTCAGGATCTGCATGTACCGCGCGAGCACGACAAAATCGATGCGGTATTCCTCGAGCAGTTGCAGCAGACGTTGTTCCTGCTTGTCTTTGTTGGATTTGGTGATCGGTAGCGTGAAGCTGGTGATCCCTTGCGGCTCCAAATAGTCGGACCAGTCGGGATGATTGCTGACCACCAACGGCACATCGACGCTTAACTCTCCGCAGCGCTGGCGATACAGCAGGTCTTGCAGGCAATGGTCCTGCTTGCTGACCATGATCGCCATCCGCTTGCGATCGGTTGAATACGCGATGCGCCAGTCCATCGCGAAACGCTGGGCCACCGGCTTCCAGGCCTCCACGAATTCTTCACGCGACAGGTCCATCCCCTCCGACTCAAACTCCAACCGCATGCAAAACGCACCGTCTGCCGGGTCGCTGTGCTGGTCGGCTTCGAGGATGTTGGCGTGATGCTCGGCCAGGAACCCCGTCGCCGCGGCGATGATACCGGTCGAGTCGGGGCACCAGATGAGCAGTCGTGCGGTGGCTGGCTTCATGCGGTCACCGAACCTTGAGCGCTTGCGGGCATCGCCGATTTCGGAAAGCACTCGAGCAGTCGCTTGCCGAGCGGACCGGGCTTGCCGCCACCGATGGGTTGATCGTCCACCCGCCGCGCCGGAAGCACGTCGATCGATGAACTGGTGATGAACACTTCATCCGCCGACAGCAGTTCAGCTTTGCTGATGGATCGCTCTTCGCAGGGGATGTTTGCGTTGCGGGCCGATTCGAGCAAATGCTCGCGGGTGATGCCGTGCAAAATGCGCGAATCTGCCGGCGGGGTGATCAGCGTACCGCCCGACACGATAAAGACATTCGCGCAGCTCGTTTCCAAAACTTCATCTTCGGCCGTCAGGATGACCGCGTCGAAAAATCCGCGCTGCTTTGCCGCGTTCTTGATCATGATGTTGGCCAGCAGGGCGATCGACTTGATGCTGCAGTGAACCCAGCGGGTATCGGCCACCGTTTCGAGATCGATGCCGGTCTCGCGGAGGGCGGTTGAGATGATCGGTTTGCGTTTGAACGTCATTACGAGGTTGGGCGTCATGTCGGCTGCATAGGCGTGTTCGCGCGACGCGGTGCCCCGCGTGATCTGCATGTAGATCATCACATCTTCATAACCGCACCGGGCGATCCCGTCGCGAATCAGATCGTCAAGCCCCAACGTCGAGCAGTCCAATCCCAGCCCGATGCCGTCGGCGCTTCGTTGCAGACGGGCGAGATGCTCATCAAGCAGAAACGGTACGCCGCCATGCGCGACGATGACTTCATACACCCCATCTGCAAATTGATACCCGCGGTCTTCGATCGGAACGACCGCGTCAGCCAGGTCCATGAACGACCCGTTGATACATGCAATGTCTGCCATTGATCCTGCCTCAACTCCTCGGATGCCAACCATTCGAATAACCCTTCGTCGAATGATTCATCCCGTGAATTATTCTTTCGACAGCATACAGAAATCGCCGCAAGAAATCATGTTGACGCCAAGCCCGCCGGTTCGATGATGATCCAGGGAATCGGGATGCAGTCCGCACCGGTTCGAACCCTGGATTCACGCCAACCCGTCTGATGGATTCGCCGCACGATGGCCGACACCGATCGCACAATCCAAGATCGCACGATCAAACCGACCAGCCCCGCCCATCCGCATTCGATGGGCCTGCGACGCGGTTTGCCGATCACCGCCGGCGTGTCTCAGTTGGCCCACACTGCCCGGGATCGAAACGCCGCGCCCCAGACCTTCGGGCACCTGATCGCTGAGATCGACCTTTCGGCCATCCGTTGGAATATCGACGTTCTGCGTTCATTCATCCCACCCGAATGTCGATTCTGTGTCGCGGTGAAAGCCAACGCCTACGGGCACGGGCTCGAGGTGGTGCTCCCAACGCTGGCCGACGCAAAGGTGGACATGATCGCGGTGGCTACCGTCACCGAAGCGAGGCAGGCCCGCGAACTAGGTTGGCTGGGTCCGATCCTGCTGATGGGGACGGAGTTGAGCATCTACCACGGTTCGCTCAAACGCGAGGTAGCCGAGTGGCTGGTGCGAAACGGGATTCGCATCACGCTGCTTTCGTCGGATGACTTGCAGGTGGTCAGCGAGGCCGCCCGCGCGGCTGAGATGCCGGCGATGATTCATTTGAAACTCGACAGCGGCTTGTCGCGCATGGGCGTGGACGAAACGTCGCTGATGAATCTGATTGATAGCATCGAACAAAACTCCAGCGTTGGACAAGATCGCAGCGTCGTCATCGATGGCATCTACACGCACTTCGCGTCAGCCGACGATCGGGGTTGCGCGTTTGCGATGCAGCAGTTGCGACGGTTCACACAGTTCGCCGATTCGCTTCGAAGTCGGTTGCCGATGATGCCCACGGTCCATGCGGCCAACTCCGCGGCGATCGTGAACATGAGCGGTTCGCATCTGGACATGGTGCGGCCGGGGATCGGCGTCTATGGATATCAAACCACGCCGACGGATCAACAGCGGATCGACCTGCGGGCATCGATGCGCGTCGTCAGTTCGATCATGCTGGTCAAACGCGTGTCGGAAGGCAGCGATGTGGGGTATGGCCGCAGCTTTCGAACAAAGCGAGAGTCGGTGCTCGGTGTGATTCCGATCGGTTATGCGGATGGACTGGATCGCCGCCTGTCGAACAAAGGATTCGTCACGGTATGCGGCGAGCTAGCCCCGATCGTAGGCAAGATCAGCATGGACCAGACCATCGTCGACCTCACCGACATCACAGCAAGACACAACGTCCAAGCCGGCAGCCAAGCCGTCATCATCGACAACAACCCTAAGGCCCCCAACAGCGTAGAGACCATGGCCCGCCAACTAGACACCATCCCCTACGAAATAGTGACTTCCATAAGTCCAAGAGTAACCCGACTGGCCAAGCGGCCGTGACCGTTAATGAGTGACCAACCGATATCTGCTATGATGTAGAAAGGGGCGATGATCTGTGTTTTATTGCCTACCACGATTTCGTCAGTCCCTTTCGCGATCGTAGCTGAATCACCAAGGGCGGGGCTTGGGGGTGTCGATGTGTCAAAAAGAGTAGAGCGGAAAGAACAGCATGATTGAGACAGCAGCTCCGACGGTGGTGAAGATTTTTTATGCGATAGGTGGCTACATTCTTGGGCTGGGTACGGTGTACATTAAAGAACGGATTCGAGGTCAAATAGACAGAGGGACTGCTGACCACCA
>JAUIEW010000106.1 GCA_030429365.1 Phycisphaerae bacterium | reverse complement strand
TTGGGACAACACCGGTGAGGGGTTCCAAGATGCGCTGGTCACCTTGGTCCACGATCCAGTCGAACTCGTGCAACGAAACGCCGCCCTGTCACTCTCGAAGTTCGACGATGACCGCTGCAAACCGGTGCTCTTGTCGATGCTCAAGCCGTACGAGGTTCGAAGCCCGGCCGCGGGCACCTTGTCCAGATTGCTTCAGAAGGGTCAGCCGGTGCGCGTCGGCATGGAGATTGGTCACCTCGAATCGAGCGACGCCTCCCTTGGAAAGATCATTTCTCCGGTCGATGGTGCGGTCAAGAATGTGGCATCCGCCAACGGCTCACAGGTGTCAGAAGGCGACGCGATCTACACGATCAGCCCAGCCCAGCAGGACATGTGGGAGGCCCTCCGCGCCCTGCTGATCGTCGGCGATCCGGAAGACATCGAAGCAATCCAAACCAATTCGGATCGCTACGCCACGACTCCACAAATCACCGAACAAGCCAAAGAGACGGTCAAGACGATCGAGAAACGGGCAAAGGCCGACCAAGACGGTTGATCCGGTTGAGATCTCAAACGATCTCAACCATGCTGGCGCGGGATTTGCGTTCGATTGATCTTGCTAAGAACCGCTGTGGCCACCAATCCTGCGAGCGCGAATGCGCCAACCATCATGAATACATCGCGGTGTCCTTCGGGACCGGGTGAGCGGTCGAGCAGGTAGCCCATTGCGGGGCCCATGAACACATCGGGTGTGTACCCGATCACCGACACGAGCCCGACGGCGCTTCCCGTGTACGCGAATGGGACGCGGGCTTCCTGCATGATCGCAAAGTAGAGGCCGCGAAGTGCACATATCCCCAGGCTTGCGCAGGCGACGGTCATCACGTAAGGCACATACATCGACGCGGTCATTGCTGGCGTGGCCAACACCGCACTCCCACCTACCATCAGCAAGAAACTGACGATCGTCATCCTTGAGACGCCGATCCGGTCGGCAAGGATGCCAGCGCCAATTGCGCCGATGGGACGCATCCAAAGCGAATACGTTCCAACTCGGGCGGCTTCCACTTCGTTGACGTTCAGGACATCCTTGGCGTAAAGGGAGAAATCATCCGTCGCCTTGTAGCCAACATACGCGCACACGATGATCGCGGCTTGCAACCAGACGGCGGGCATCGCAGCAATGTGTAACATTCCCCGCAGGGTGATCTTGGATCGATTGGAATCGTTGGCCGCCGAGTGCTTCGGCAAGAATAGGACAGTCAAGACTGCCGCTCCGACCGTGATGATCACGATTAGAAGGATAACCCGTTTGAGCGCGACCGTACGAACGGCCAGCGAAGCTGACGCGACCTGGTCAGGCAGCAAGGACGCGTAAACGGCCACCAAAAACGAACCCGTCGCCGCAGCGAAAAGGCCGCGCCCGCCATCGAGCAGGCCAAATGCCGACCCTTGCGCGAATCGTCCACCCCATTCGCGCGTCGCCCGAATCAGTGCGGACCAAAACAACGCGATCGTCGTAAACCCCCAATAACCGTAGACCCACTTGAGCGTCTGAAGTGATGGGATGCGCCACAGCGCCACGCCGCCGACAGCCGTGCTTACGAGGGCGATCGCGAGCAATCTGCGCGGGCTGAAAAGGTCAGCCAGTGGACCGCCCAATGCATAGGCGGCCATCGCCACGACCCCGTAGTACGCGAAGGCTTCGCCAAGTTCGGTGTTGGTGAGGTTGAAGACTTCGAGAATCGTCGGGCGAAAAACGCGCGGGAACACAAATGGCAGAAAGAAAATCGCCTCACCGGCAACCACCAGCGCAACCAGCATCAGAACGCGAGGAAGCGGCGCTGGTGCTGGCGAATCTGGTTGGGCGACCGGCACGGTCACGCCGTCTCAAGCTCGATCGATTTTAGAAAATCGGTTGGAATCTGCGAAACGATACGACCGACCAGCGCGTAGTACTTGAGTGGAACACCTTCCATCGACAGACGGTGTGTGTACAGTTCAAGACGATACACGTCGAGAAACTCCGAGAAGATCAATTCGCGGATGAAACGGGAGAACCCGGAAACATCCGAATGATCGAGAAACGTCTCTTTGATGTTGAACGCAACCCAGCCGTCTTTCTGGACCAATTGCAGCGCCGTCATGAAAGCCTTTGGAGGAATGTCGCCGAAACCGAGCGCCGCGACAGATGTCAGGCAATCGAACCGCCATTCGGCCAACACCTCACGCTTGTCTTCCGGCAGATTGACGAAGTCTGCGACGATGTAATCGTCATACGCGGTCGGGCGATCGCGGAATGCCGCATCACGCGCTTCGGGAATGATGTCCACACCAACCACCCTCGCGACACCCAAATTGCGGAGCCGTTCAGCCATCATCCCGTTACCCGCGCCAAGATCGAGCACGCGAAGTTCGGTGCAGCTAAGCCATTCCGTTTTCAGGCTGTCCTGGAGCAACTCGGCGACCTTCTTCGGCGATGTGCACTTGAGGCGGTCATAGAATAATTGCTCATAAAGGCCGGGTTTTTCGTAGATTCGATCGTAATCGTGAAAGAGGATTTTCCGCCTTGATCCGCTGTCGATCAGGTGAAAATAGGCCTCGTCCTGCTCTAGCTTGTGCTCTTGTTCAACGGGAAACTGAAGTCGGTATCTTGGTAGCATGGGTTTGGGTCTAACGTTCCTGGGTTGCGGCTCAAGCAATGGGCGCACGATGTCGCGCCGGATGTTGGTCACCCATCAACGGACTTGAGCCAAGTCAACAGAGCTAATCGCAGATTAAAATGATCCGGCAATACCGCGGATATTTTGAATTATAGATGGACCAGTCTAACCCAATCACTGCGATTTCGCAAAGAACACAGCGAATTCGGCGGAACCAACCTGCGCAGATTGATCGCTTCTTGCTGCAAATATAGGTGTTTTCTGCGATGAGATCGGGCGTCGCTCAAACCAAAATGTAAGAGCGACGAAATCGCTAATACGGCAGTTCGCCGAATGACTCTTCGAACTCGGGGGTGGGCGTCATGTCGATGGCGTCCCATGGGCAGCCGTCGAGGAGGATGTCCATCGGGCCTTTGGTGATGCAGCGTTTGCAACCGATGCAGGCGAGCGGGTCGACGATGACTCGGCCGAACTCCGGCGCGAATGCGGTGTCTTTCACGAGGATCATGCACTCGTCCACGGGACAAAGTTCGATGCACGTTGGCGAACCGGCACAGCCCGTACACGCGTCGTTGATGACAGCGATCTCTTTGGGTTTCTTCTTGCGCGGTTTGACGGCTTTTGCACTTCGCTTCGGGTCGACAATCGGCATCGGTTAACCTTCATTTGGCGACCTGGCACCTGTCGGCCTGGGGTCGGCATTAAACGGTTGGTTTACTGAAGTCCTCGTCCCCCAGAAATCTTCGTCCCCCGAAAATCGTCGTCATCGGGGGCCTCTGGGCTTTGGGGGATTATAACAAGGTCGGCGAAAAAATCGCCCCTATTTGGCCTCCGAATTAGCCGGAGAGCCAGCCGGCTCGCGGAAAAGGGCCAAACTGCTGGTGAAGCCGTGGACGAAGGTTTTTCCGCCCACCGGGCCAATTTCGCCCTGCGCGAAGAACCCCGCCACCGAGCACTGATCGGCAAAATCGTTGACCAGTCCGATATCGTGGTTGGCTTCCTTGAAAAACCGCCGTCCGCGGCCATTGCAGTTAAACAGCAACGCCCCGCTGACCGGCGGCTTCTGCAATTCTTTCTCCTGGCTCAAAAGCCGCTGCATCTCCTCGGTTGCGCTGCGCGAGTCACGGACGTGGAACTGGACGGTCTGGCCGGGTCGGAGAAAATCACCGACGGCCAATGCCTTCTGCTCGGTCACGCCCATCATGTTGCGAATCAGAAAATCACCCGCGCTGGCGTTGGAGACGTGCTCATCAATCAACCGCCCCACGTGCAGTCCGGTGCGCATCAGTTTCTGATCCTCATCCGGCGCACTGTTGAACACGTTGCGGAGCACATCGAGCGCCGGTTTGCCGCCGAGTTCCTCGATGAGGTTCTCGTGCGACTTGGTGATGACAAACGGGTCGCCCACCTGCCGGCATCCTTGCGAAACCACCGAGCTGACGTCGATGTTTCCGCTCAGCGCAACGCCAATCAATCCCTGTCGAAGCGCCTGATCGCCGATGAACAAACGATTTTGTCCGGCTTCGGTCGCACCGCTGGCCATCCCGCCGACAATCGTGGAGCCGGGATAGAGCATGTCCATCTTCTCGATGAACAACTGCGCGTTGATTGAAAACGGGTCAGGCAGCAAGACGAAGCTCGGCGAATCTTCCGGCCGAACGCCAATCCGCTCGAACCACGCCTCGTTCGGCGCATCTTCGAGGATCTGCAAATCCTGCTGATCGAAGACGAACGAATTCACCCGCACATCAGGCAGGCGAGCCGCCCAAAGCGCAATCGCCGGCTGGGCTTCGATCTCAGCCGTCGGTCCGATGATGCTCTCACCGGTACAGCCGAGAAGGTTTCTGCAGTCGATGTTGTTGTAAACGCTGCTGATCAGCTCGTGGAATTCCGGACCGTGGTGGTGCGACGCGAAGATGAACGCCAGGTCGGCTTTGAATGCCTTGACGTCCACGCAAAGATCATGCACCGCCGCTTCGACGTCACGACGCAGGGTTAGTTTAGAAACAAATTCCATGGCCATCTCTAATCGCCGGCGGAGTTCAATCGCCAGCACCGTTCAAATCATATGTGGGGGTCAAAATCGGACAAATCGACACGTCACCACGACGTCTTGGCAGTATCGCATTATACTCAAGGCGTTGCCAAAAGTCTCGGGTGGCCAAATGCCCAAGCATCCATGGATGATATCGGGAGTTTCGTAGCATGTCCAAAGTTGTCGTGATGGTCAGCGATATGATCTTCAGCACGAAGATTTCCTCCTGTGCCCAAGCAGTCGGAACGCCCGCTGTCTTCGCCAGATCACTGGACGAATTCAAACGCATCGCGTCCGAAACACCACCCGAAGCCGTGATCGTTGATCTGGAACAGGACGAAGCGTTGGTGTCCGGTCTGCTTGAACATTCGTCACAGCTTAGCCCGCAACCGAAATTCATTGGGTTCTGTCCGCACGTGCGACAAGATGTGATGGACCATGCGAAGGACGCCGGCTTTGATCAGGTGATGACCCGCTCAACATTCGCTTCCAAATTGCCTGCAATCCTCGGCGAGTTTGTCGATTGATCTTCCAATGAATCGTTGTGAAAAATATGAATCTCCTGATCGCCCCTGACAGTTTCAAGGGAACGCTGTCGGCTGCTGAGGCAAGCGCCGCGATCGCGCAGGGCATTCAACGCGCGCTGCCCGATGCCGAGATTGTGCAACGTCCCATCGCCGACGGCGGCGAAGGCACCGTTGATGTTGTCCTCGCATCCAAGCCGGGTACAAGCCACGCCGTCGAAGTCACCGGACCGCTTGCAACGCCCGTGCGCGCCGAGTTCGCAATCCTCGAAGATAAGACCACCGCCATCATCGAGATGGCCGCCGCATCCGGGCTGACGTTGGTTTCGCACAACGCGCGCGACATCATGCGGGCGACCACTTACGGCACCGGAGAGTTGATCGCTGCCGCCCTCGATCGTGGGGCGACGCGTATCCTGATCGGTCTCGGTGGCAGTGCAACTTGTGATGGCGGATTGGGTTGCGCCCAGGCATTGGGTGTTCGCTTTTTCGATGAGGATGACGTCGAAATTCCTCGTCGGGCGGGTGCGGCGATGCTCTCACGTGTTCGACGAGTTGACTGCGACAGCGTGCATCCTCTTCTTTCTCGCTGCAAAGTGACGGCGCTTTGCGACGTTCGCAATCCGCTGGTCGGCGCATCTGGCTCGGCCCGCATCTTTGCGCCCCAGAAAGGTGCGTCGCCTGACGACGTACGCACGCTTGACGACGGACTGAACCATTTCGGATCGATCATCGAAGACCAACTTCAGATCGCCGTTCGCCAGCGCCCGTTCGCAGGGGCAGCCGGCGGATTGGCGGCTGGCTTGGCTGCCTTCGCCGGCTCGGACTTGGCGGCTGGTGCGCCTGCGATCTTTGAACTCATCGAACTTGAAGCGGCGATCATCGAGGCAGACGCCGTCATCACCGGTGAAGGCCGCCTCGATGCGACGTCCCTGGACGGCAAAGCGCCCGTCAGCTTGGCCATCCTCTGCCACAGCCTCGACACGCCAGTGTTCACCCTCGTTGGACAATTGGCATCGCCGGATCGAATGTGGACAGAATACTTCGCGGGCATTGCCGAGTTGGGCGGCGATCCATCGGCACGCTCCGACCACAGCGAGAACCTCCGCAATCTTGCCCAGTCGCAGGCAACCGCATGGTTTCACGACCGATAACACCCCACGCACCTACATAGTCAACCCCGCCCTCGATCCATCCGACGACTTGCATCGCCCGATACGCGGGCGACCACAAATCCAAGTTGCCCCAGCTTAAGGTCGATAAAAAAGGATGAAGTCCGCCCGGTATTCGAAAATGTAATCAAGGGTGGACGCATTCAAGACGAGGGAGGCCCACATGCGTGATTCAAACCTTCGCGAAACGGATCTGCTCGATTCAGATACGGGCGAATCAAAACGCTTTGGAGACTATGCCATCGCGTTGGGTTACTGCACGTCAGCCGACGTCAAACGGGCAGTGAAGATTCAAAAGGATTTGATCAATCGCGGCCACCCGCACATGCTCATCGGCTTGGTGATGGTGCGCTACGGCATCATCGATGCCGGTCAACTCATCGACGTGCTCAAGACGTTTGAGCGCAACGAAGTGATGTCGCTCGTCGCCGACTAATCGCAATCTGCAAAACTATCCAACCGACGCGAGTGGCGGTTCAGCGCTGGACTCGCGAAGATCAAGCTGCGCAACCCACATGGCGATTCGCGTGTGGACGGCTTCCCATTCCTTCGACAACCGCAGTCGCAGAAACTGCTGGAATACTAGGTCCAACGTGCTGCACAAGTCTGAAACCGATTCGCAGCGCGATTCGAGAATCTGCGACTTATCGGCGTCGTCATCATCGCCGGCGGGTATCTGCAAACCGAACACACCGAGCGTCGGGCCATCCAGCGTCAACGCCCACTCACCCAACCGACTCGCCAACAGTAAGCCCAAACGCGAGGGTTGTTTTCCGGTGGCGAGGGCGGCTTTGCTTTCTTTCATCCGCGCGGGCGCATCGCCGCGAACCGACACTGCGCCCGTCAATTCGAAATCACATTTGAGGTTGGCTTGATTGACGACCGACAACATCGCATCGGTGTCATCGGGCAGACGAATCACGCCTTCGTTGGTTTCCACGTTGAACCAGATCCAACTTAAGAATTCGCGGCCGAAGTAACTGCAATCGGTCGGGTCCAAACCGTGAAAGTCTCCGTCAGCGCCATCGGGGATGGAAACCCAGTGCGACGGTTTGCCGTCTTCGAGCGCACGCATGAGCCCTTCCGACTCGGCGATCGAAATCGCCATGGTGTGCGTATTGAGCGGCGCGAGTTGCACGTCGAACGTATCGACGAACAGTCGCTGCATGTGTTCGTTTACACCGTTCGATGCGTTGCCAAAATAGAGCATCGCCTTTTCAAGATCGACGACGATCGGAAACGAATTGATTCGGCGAAACGCACCCGAGCGTGCTTCCTTATCCGCGCGGCGGTTGGCCGACTCCCTCGCCTCTTTCAACTCGCGCTTGTTGAGAAAGTCCCTGCCGCTGGCTTCGAGTGCGGCGAGGCGCTCGATCTCGAAGTAGCTGCGTTTGATCGCTGCGGGCACGGTGTTGCGATCGAGTCGCATCGCAAAGTGGGCGAACCGACCTGCAGCAATCTTCTCACCGGCAAACTCGGCATCGAGCACGTGCTGCGGCGTGACCCAGCCGATCTGCGTGCTTTCGTCGTGGACCAATTGATAGCGGCCAAACGCGCAATTGGTCAGCGCTTCGACGAACGCGTCGTCGATGTTCGCGTGTGTCCAGTTGACGATTTTGTACCGACGAAACGTGACCGATCCGGACGCAAAACCCATCCTGTTCTCCCCTGCTGATGCCTGCCTTGTGGAGCATTGAATTGCCGAAGCGGCGAAGATACGCGGTTGCGGAAAAACCACAAGATCGACGGTTTGAACTGTTCGCCTTGCGAACACAACAGGATTTCGCAAGCTCATTATCCGCAGAACGTTGCAGCGACAACGCCGCGAAATTCACACCTCTGTCGTCATTCCCGCGAAAGCGGGAATGACTGAGGGATAAGGATCTTCCGGCGAGTTGATTACATCAATTGACGATATCCGACACCGCCCCCGGCCAATCATGGGGTAACATAACCAGCCTGTCGCGACCATTCGCCCTTCATCTCAGGAAACCCAACCATGAATCCACTCATCGTTTCGATCGCCGTCACGTTGTTCGCGTCTTCGGTCCCCAACAACCAAGCCCCGCAAATTCCCGACGACGTCAAGCAGATGGTTCAGGCCCGCGTGAAGAACGGGTACGCACCGAGCATCGTCATCGGCATCATCGACGCCAACGGTTCAACCGTGATCGGCGAAGGTTGGACCAAGCGAAATGGCGGCAACAAAGTCGATGGCGACACCGTCTATGAAATCGGATCGATCAGCAAAGCCTTCACCGGCATATTGCTCGCCGACATGGTGACGAAAGGCGAGGTCGCGCTCGATGATCCGATCAGCAAGCACCTTCCCGACGACATCGATACGCCGACCAAAGACGACAAAGAGATTACCCTCAAGCAACTCTCCAACCATACGTCGGGTCTGCCACGACTTCCCGACAACATGGTTCCTGACGATTCGGACAATCCGTACGCAAGCTACTCGCCGCAGGACCTGTACGACTTTCTCGACGGCTACGTGATGGAGTCGCCGATCGGCGAAAAGTATGCGTACTCAAATCTGGGTGCGGGTCTTTTGGGAAACATCTTGTCGCGGGCGGCCAACCAGACCTACGAACAACTCGTCTGGCAGCGCATCGCGAAGCCATTGGGCATGACCTCGACCATGTGTTCGGTCCGATCGGATGCCGCATCGCGTGCAGCTCAGGGTTATAGCGGTGCGGTGGAAGCCGGTAACTGGGACATTCCCACGCTGGCCGGCGCAGGCGATCTTGTCTCCAGCGCCAACGACATGCTCAAGTTCGTCTCCGCCAACCTCGGCATCATCCCGAGCCCGCTGCAGGACGCGATGAAACTCTCGCACGAATCGACGGTCAACAGCACCATCCCCAACACCGACGTCGGACTCGGTTGGCACATTCGCGATCACAATGGCCGCAAGCTCATCTGGCACAACGGCGGCACCGGTGGTTATCGAAGCTTCGTCGGGTTTGCACCGGACAAAAAGTTCGGCGTGGTCGTGCTGACCAACACCAGCAGCCTCGGCGTGGATGACATCGGACTCCACGTGCTCGAACCGGAAATCGACATGGACACGCGTTGGAATGAACCGACCGTCGAGGTCGATGAAAAGACGCTCAAGTCCTACGTCGGATACTATGAGCTAAGCCCCGGTTTCGTGATGAATGTGCAGGTGCAAAACGGCATGCTCACCGTCGAGCCCACGGGCCAACAGGCGTACACGCTCTATCCCAAGAGCAAGACCGAGTTCTTTCTGCTAGAGGTTGAAGCGGCTGGCGAATTTGTCGTCGATGACAATGGCAAAGTGACGCACCTGATCTGGAAGCAAAACGGTGCGGAGCAGAAAGGCCCCCGCAAGGAAAACTACACACCACCCGCTCCGAAGAAGGAAATCAAAGTCGACCCGAAAATCCTGGAACGGTATGTCGGCCAATACGAACTCATCCCGTCGGTCAAATTCGACGTCACGCTCAAGGAAGGCCAACTCTACGTCAAGCTAACGGGCCAACCGTCGATCCCCGTCTACCCGGAATCCGAAATCAAGTTCTTCTACAAGGTCGTGGAAGCGGCGATCACCTTCCACGTCGAAGACGGCAAGACAACAGCCCTGACGCTGCACCAGGGAGGTTTGGATCAAAGGGCGAAGCGTCTGTTGGAAAAGGAAGAGTAGGCGCTGAGTATTAAGTGAATTACAAAGCGCCAAAGGGCGCCTCGATTACACGGAAGGACATCCGCATTACGAGCTACTGTCCCAAGATTGTCATGAAGATATCCGCATCGGCCAAATCAACATCTGCGTCACCTACTAAGTCTGCTAATGCAAAGGAGATCGGGTCGCAACTTGCTGGTGGTGTGGTGATCTCTGGTCCGGCAAGACAATTGATAAACAATTGAAAGTCATCGATATCCACGTCTCCGTCGAGATCAATATCGCCATCACGCTCCAATTCATGCAACGCAACTGAATCCATGCCCGGGTATGCCGAGCCGAATTCTGCATAGGGCCTGAATACCAGCCAAGGGCGCTGGTCCGCGTCAATAGGTGCAACAAATAAGCCTAGCTTTTCCTCCCAGTCATCCGCGCTTATGGTGGGTGGAAGAGACACCACGCCGACCGCAGTTAAGTACGAAGGCGACTCGGCCAGTAGCACGTCATATCCGCCAGGAAAACTAACGTCAGATCGTTGCGACTGCAGTAAACTGGCCTCGATGCGGTAGGGCCTACCCGGTATCAATGGAGCAGTGAGTTGTTGACCAAACACTTCTGGAATCGCCGACCAAGCCGCGACCCATCGCACCCCGTCATCGGCGCTCATTCCTGAATAATGCGGTGAAATCATTGGGTTGTCCGGATGTAATCCATATAGTCCGTCAGTACTCCAAGTGTCGGCATTAAGTACTGCCGCAGGTTCAACTTGTTCCCAAAAGGTTGGGAGTAAACCTTGCCCCTCCTGTGGACCGGGAACCAATTCAAAGCTCGGGTTCCGCACCAGATTTGGACCCACAGCCGCGACAGCAGCAGAAGCCACAAAGGTTGCCGCACAAAACAGATTGAGTTTTTTCATAACGTTTTTACCCGGATCGGCCCGCAGAAATCTTTTTTGTTGAAGCATCATTCAATAATTGCGGGTGGTGCACGCGATTATTGAATGATGCTTATGTTAATGGAAATGAACGCGCAAATTCAAGTATCAATGAGTTGTATCAAGGGTGGTCCCAATAGCTAAATCTAGCGCCTCGATTTCCTCGCTTCGAGCTTGCATTCGCGTAATTGTGAGATCACCGACCGAAAATCACTTCCCCCAGATATGAAATCCTGGGTCGCCCATTAGCGGCGTTAACTACTTCCCGCCGGTCATCGTTTTCCACACTGGGTCGTGGTGCGAGTCGGCGCCGGATTCGAACCATCTTGTCATCGTCATTTTTTGCTTGGTGTAGAACTGGATGCTTTCCGTGCCCTGGATGTGCAGGTCGCCGAAGAACGAATTGTTCCAGCCGGTGAACGGGAACCAGGCCATTGGTGCGGGGACGCCGACGTTGATGCCGATCATGCCGGCATTGAAATGGCGTTTGAATTCGCGGGCGGCCCACCCACTTCTCGTGAAAATCGACGCGCCATTGCCATACTCGCAGTCCTTGCCGATGCTGAGCGCTTCGTCGATGTCCTTCGCCCGAACGACCGAAAGCACCGGGCCAAAAATCTCTTCCTTGTGAACGCGCATGCCCGGTTTGACTTGATCGATCACGCTCGGACCGACAAGGAAGCCGTCACCGCTGATCTTGGCGTTGCGGCCATCCAGCGGAACGGTCGCGCCTTCCTGCTTGGCGATGTCGAGATAACCGACGACGCGTTCGAGATGTTCGCGGGTGACCAGCGGGCCCATGTCGACGTCGCTGTTGCCTTCAGTCGAACCGACGCGCATCTTGCCTGCATGGTTGCAAAGTCGATCGACAAGTTTGTCGCCAACGTCGCCGACGGCCAGCGCGACACTGCCGGCCATACAACGCTCACCAGCGCAGCCATACGCAGAAGCAGCCAGCGCCGCGACGGATTGATCGAGGTCGGCATCGGGCATGATGATGAGGTGATTCTTAGCACCGCCAGCCGCCTGCACGCGTTTGCCGTTTTTCGTCCCTTCCTGATAGATGTATCGCGCGATGTTGGTCGATCCGACAAACGAAACGGCTTTGACCAGTTCGTGCTGAAGCAGCGCATCGACGGCTTCCTTGTCGCCATGCACCACGTTGAACACGCCTTCGGGCAGACCGGCTTCGGTGAGGAGTTCGGCCAACCGCATCGCCGACAGCGGAACTTTTTCCGACGGTTTAAGGACAAACGTATTACCGCAGGTGATCGCGACCGGGTACATCCAAAGCGGAACCATCGCGGGGAAGTTAAACGGTGTGATGCCGGCGCACACGCCGACCGGGTGGCGAATGGTTTCGCAATCGACGCGGCGGGCGATGTTGTCGACGCATTGGCCCATGATGAGGCTGGGGATTCCGCAGGCGAACTCGATCATCTCGACGCCGCGCTGCACCGACGCGCGGGCTTCGCCGATGGTCTTGCCGTGTTCGCGGGTGACGATCTGGGCGATCTCTTCAAAATTCGACTGCACGAGTTCGCGATAACGAAACATGACCTGGGCGCGTTCGACGACGGGCGTCTCGGCCCACGCGGGTAGCGCCTTCGCTGCGGCTTGCACGACGCGATCGACTTCGGAGACGCTGCACAACGGAACCTGCGCGATCACTTGACCGGTGGACGGATTGTAGACGTCGCTCCAGCGCTGCGTGGGGCTGTCTTCCCAAGTGCCGCCGCAAAGAATCTTGACCTTTTCCACCGATTGTCCCGTTGTTTGCGATACCATGACTGTCACCTTTGCTTTGATTGATGCGTGCTTATGTTGAATCAAGTTGTTCGGTTGATTTTGGACCGCCCATTGTACGTTCGAACGGCTGGTGAGGCCATAGCGTTGTCGGTAGCGGTGCTGAATTGCGTAGGGTGGGCCGTGCCCACCATGTCGTTATGTATCGAATGGCGGTGGGCACGGCCCACCCTACAAGTCATCGCCGCGCCAAACTCCCCGCCCCGCATTTGGTTTGCAACGCCCGTTCGATGGATTTAGACTGATTCGCGAAGTTGTCGCCCTCGCGGCCCACCCAAGCGTCGCTTGATGACACTTCCCTTTCCATTGGCCGCACCGCTTTTTGAGCAAGGAGCATCCTATGCCACGAATCGTCCGAGGTGGACTCATCCAAGCCACCCTGTCCGAACCGGCAACTGCCGGCGTCGAGAAGATTAAAAAGTCCATGATCGACAAGCACGTCGACATGATCGCCAAAGCCGCTGACCAGGGCGCGCAGGTGATCTGCCTTCAGGAATTGTTCTACGGCCCATACTTCTGCGCCGAACAGGACGCCAAGT
The DNA here is from genome assembly GCA_030429365.1 of Phycisphaerae bacterium. Taxonomy (GTDB): domain Bacteria; phylum Planctomycetota; class Phycisphaerae; order UBA1845; family UBA1845; genus UBA1845. The sequence continues at coordinate 2,281 of JAUIEW010000106.1, read as the reverse complement.
GGTATGAGCTGACCGAACCGGTTCCCGATGGACCGACGGTCAAGCTGATGTGCGAGCTTTCCAAGAAGCATGGCATCGTTCTTGTTGTCCCGATGTACGAAGAAGACCTGCCGGGCATCTATTACAACACCGCGGCTGTCATCGATGCGGACGGGACGTATCTCGGCAAGTTCCGCAAGATTCATATTCCGCACTGCGCGCCGGGCTTTTGGGAAAAATTCTACTTCCGTCCGGGCAACCTCGGCTACCCGGTGTTCAACACCAAGTTCGGGCGCGTCGCGGTTTACATTTGCTACGATCGCCACTTCCCCGACGGCGCACGTTGCCTCGGACTTGCCGGCGCGGAGATGGTTTTCAATCCTTCCGCGACGGTGGCCGGTTTGTCGGAATATCTCTGGAAGCTCGAACAGCCGGCGCATGCGGTGGCCAACCAATACTTCGTCGGCGCGATCAATCGTCCGGGTTTTGAAGAGCCTTGGCGCATCGGCGAGTTCTATGGTCAAAGTTACTTCTGCGACCCACGTGGGCAGATCATTGCCGAAGGTTCGCGCGATGGCGATGACATCGTGATCGCCGACATCGATCTCGATTTGATTCGCGAAGTGCGCAACACGTGGCAGTTCTTCCGCGATCGAAGGCCCGAAACGTATCAGGCCATCGTCCAACTGTAACAAGACCAATCGACAACACGTAGGGTCCGCTGTGCGGACCATTTTGATACTGCAACGGCCGGTCCGCACAGCGGACCCTACATGAGGATTATCTCAACCTTTGCAACCCATCGGCGTGACATACGGATTGGATGATCGTCCCCCCACGGGACGGGCGATCGTCCTCGCGGCTCAACACGTGCTGACGATGTTCGGATCAACGGTGGCGATTCCGCTGCTATTCGGTCCGGCGCTTTGGCCCGTCGACAAAGATGCGGTCCCCGATGTGCAAGCCGTGCAGGCACTCATTCAATCCACCAACGTCGCGACCCTGATTTCGTCGGTTATGTTATGCAGCGGGCTGGCGACGTTCGTGCAAGCCACCTTCGGATCGCGTTTGCCCATTATTCAAGGCGTTTCGTTCTCTTTCATCACGGCATTTTTCGGCATCATCGCAGCCTGCACGGACGAGGGCGGCGCAACGGCGATGCAGTACATCGCGGGCGCTGTGATCGCGGGGGCCGCCATCGAAATGTTCATCGGGTTCTCCGGACTGATGGGATGGCTGCGAAAGTTGCTCTCTCCCGTCGTCGTCGGACCGGTGATCATGCTGATCGGTCTCGCCCTGTATCAGCATGGCGCGCCCAAAGCCGGAATGCACTGGGGCATCTCTGGTCTTACCATCGGACTGGTGATTTTGTTCTCATTGGTGTTGTCGCGTCGCAGCAAGATATTTCAGATGTTTCCAATGTTGCTCGCTGTTGGAATCGCATGCGCGGTTTGTTGGCTTCTCACTTCCGTTGGCGTTTTCTCAGAAGGGCATCCGGGTTTTGTGAGCTTCGACAAAGTTCATCATGCCAAATGGATTCGTATCGATCCGCGAGAAGTTATTTTTCCATGGGGTTGGCCAAAGTTCAGCTTGGCCTTCTTCGTCGCGGTACTCGCGGGCTACCTGGCGTCGATGGTCGAATCATTCGGCGACTACCACGCCTGTTCGCAGATGGCCGGCGCGGGCGACCCGACCCCCAAGCAAATATCGCGCGGCATCGGGTGCGAAGGGATCGGCTGCGCAATCACGGGCCTGTTCGGCGGATTCGCTTCGACGTCGTATTCAGAAAACATCGGCCTTGTCGGACTGACCAAAGTCGCGAGCCGCTACGTGGTGCAGATCGGCGCGGTCATATTGATATTGCTTGGCCTGTTCGGAAAGTTCGGCGCGTTTGCAGCTACCATTCCACAGCCCGTGGTTGGCGGGTTGTACTGCGCGTTGTTCGGACTCATCAGCGCGGTGGGTATTCAGCAGTTGGCCAAGTGCGATTTGAAAGCGGATCGCAACCTGTTCATCGCCGGATTCAGCTTGTTCATGGGTTTGAGCGTGCCCGCATACTTCAGTTCCATCGCCGACCAGGCAAACCTCTCACCCGGTCAAACCCTGGCGATGTACACACCGACCGCCGAAGGTTGGCTTGCGGTTCTTAGCGAAGGCGTTCGCGGCGTGGTGACAGCCATTGGCACAACGGGGATGGCCGTCGCCGCGATCATCGGATTGCTGCTCGACAATCTCATTCCCGGAACCGACAAGGAGCGCGGTCTGGATATCCCCAGCCTCCTCGTGCCCGAAGCCGGGGACA
>JAUIEW010000105.1 GCA_030429365.1 Phycisphaerae bacterium | reverse complement strand
TCTGGGGGAAATGAGACTTCGCGAACGATCGAGGCGTTCATGTCAGCCGTGTGCCCGAGGTGTGAATCGCTGTGCCGCTGCGACTCGCAGAGTGCAACACCCATCTATGTGGATGGCCAACCCGCGATCAATCGCGAAGACAGGGCGTTGATTCGTTGGCCGGCTGTCTCGGATGAAGTACCGGGAATCGAAATGAGCTGTCCGGCGTCGGGCTCGTGGTTCTTTAGATTGCCCGAAGGTGCGACCGGTGGCTCGGTGTCGCATACGTTCCAGTTCACGATTTCAAGTGATTGGCCCGGCTGCCCGCTTGATGAACCCGACTGTACTTGTCCGAGGTTGGGCGGGGCATTCTTCGACGGGGAGGAGAACTTCGACATTCCGGTATGGCGCGGGTATTTCGTAGCGGTCCGCGAGTCAGAGAACTTTCATATCGAACCGGTCAAGTTCGACGTGAATCCGCAGTACGAATCGCTGAAATCGTGCCCGGACAATTAAAACGCACGAGTTTCGAACGCAAAAGCCGACCAAACAAAGCAACGCCCCAAATCCGTCATTCCCGAGCAAGCGGGAATCCAGGAGAACGCGAATTGGCCACGGTGCGCACTCAAGCTCACGGTGCTGGCACGTCATTCGCAGTATCGTTTGAGAAGTGGGGGGCTCGACGGGATCGGTCAGAAAGCCAAGCCCGATACACGCCGCGGTTTTGGGGCGCAAGGACAGCGCGAGCAAGCAAGAAGCCAAGAAAAACACAAGCCAGCCCGCCGCCAACTATCAGACATGTGGTTTGGGTGATCAATTCGTTCGTGGATTCGCCACGGTACGAACTGAGTCGAAAATAGGTGGCAGTCTCGGTTCATGCAAGATCTATGCGGCCTAAGATCGTGAATCAGGAAACGCATGGCGTCCGGCGATTAACAATCGCGAATCTACTCTCCACCTTTCAAGTGCGATTTGGCGGTCAGATTTGCATTGAAAACGGTGAAACAAGACACGCCAGCAAGTACATACCCGATCGCGAAGAGTAAACCTGCCACCCCTACTGGCAACGTTGAGCTTAGCAGACCAAGAAGCGCAAGAACAGCTCCCAATACAACGTAGACGAGTCCAACCATCATCGTTAGCCGAAACTTCGGATATAGCGGCCATTTATAGAACTCTTCGCAATCGCTGGTTGTGATTAGCGCAAGTGAAATCTGCCTGACCGTGAAACAGATCACGGCTCCTAGTGGCGCAAAGAATGCAAGCTTACTAACTTGATCGAAAGTACTTTCAATCCAAACAAAGAAATTCAAGTAATGTGCGTGCAACAATATCAACGTCAAAATGGCAACCAACTCAGGGCTTATGACGACAGACCTCAGAATATGAATAAACCTTGATATCGCCTGAATTAAGCTTTCGAGCATTCGGCTTAGCATCTTGTTACGAATCTATCTTCAGACCGATCACGTTATTCAGAGTATATCACCCGTTCAGTGCCTTAGCCGCCTTACTTGCTCCATGTGCATGACTTCGGAAAAAATCGCTTTCGCCAACCCCCGGTTAGATATCTCGACAGCCAACTTCACTTGCATTTCATTCTGCGATGTTCGGATCACTACTCGTTGATTCTTGCGTTGCCCAGAAATTGAAGCGGTTCCATAGCCGTCCGCCGCCATAAGAACGGCCGCGTCTCCAATATCCGGTGGCTTCTCGTCCGAAAGATTATTGCTTTCTATCCTCTTAAGAATCTCAAGTAGACTAGTCTCAATCTCCTGCCCACCCTTGGCAACTTCGTCAAGCTTCAACAGTTTCAGTTTTCGCTTTCTCAAGTAATCCTTGAGAGACTTCCAAAACGGTGAAAATAGTGGATTTGGCGGACGAACGCTTGTCTTGATCCCGTTAACTTTCTCCAAGCCTGCAAGTCTCTTGATGAATAGTTGATGATCTGCAATTGCTTTCAAATTACATTCCACAAAGAAATCATTGTGAAATGCAGTTACCAAGTCACGCATTCGATTGCGAAATCCAGACGGTGATATCTGATTCCAAATACGTTGATGCCCCATTATTTCAAAGCTTGGAAAATAAACAAATCTGCATGCCGCTCGCTGAAGATTGGGCTCCCGTTGCAGCAGCACTTTTCGTTGCCTCGCATCAACAACCTCGACTGTTGCAAATGGATCGTATTTGACAATTGTCGCAACAATGTATGAAGTTCTTCGACGGGCATGCGACACCGTACCGGCCTCAGCTTCGATTATGGTCCATGCGGATTCGCGATATTCGATTTCTTCAGCCTGCAGAATCGCTTGTCGAATACCTTCGGTTGTTAATATCCCTCCCTTGTTGACTCGCGATAAGAAATAGGATGTGCTTCGTGCCATTCAAAGTTACCTCGATAGCGAGTTGAGTCTGAGATGACGTTCGCTCAGGAATTCCAAGCGCCTTCAGCACTGAGGCTAGTTTGATGTGATTCCCGTGCCTAGTCCATTAGAACAACAACACTTTTACTGACTTTTGAAACGTCAGGCAAGAAAGTACACTGTGCTATGTATATCGTACGTTCACTATGACTCGTATACAATGGACATCTTTCTTGATGCCCAATTCGCCAACATTACTTAATTTCCTGACTTTCTACCTGATAAGTAAATCGCGGGATCCTAATTGTCGATGTGTTTCATGGTGAAGCGCAGCGGCAAAGTGCGAGACTTTCATCTAATGGTTCTGTCCATCCCTTACCTCAGAAACCCAAGGACTTGATTTCGATGATTCGTCGCTAGTGGTCCGCATCAAAGCCACGCCGGTATACGGCGTTTCGGAGGAGCGGCCTCCTACTGCGTAGGTTTTGTTTGCGCCGTCGTGCCATACGGCGTGGATTGTTTGGACTGTTGTGGTGGTTTCGGTTTTGAATTCGTCGGTGGTGAAGTTGTAGACGGCGGCTGTCCCGATGAGCCCGCCGACGAGGTATTGGCCGGCTTCGATGGGGAAGACGCCGTTTAGGCCCGGGAGCGGGGCGGCGGAGCGGCTGGTCCATTGCGTTCCGTCGTAGGTTGCGATCGTTCCGTTGGAGCGGCCGCCGACGGCTACGATCTGGTCGGGACCGGTTCCCCACAGCGACACGAGGTCGTCGGCAGTTCCCGCATCGATCTGCTGCCAATCGCTTCCGTCATATTCGAGGATGACACCGGTTTGTCCGACGGCGAAAATGTGATCGCTCGATGTGCCCCAGATTTTCAGGAGTGCGGTCGAGTTGCGATCGAGCGGCGGGACGGTTTGCTGCGTCCACGATTGGCCATCATAGTGCATGAGAATTGGCGGGCCCGTGTCGATCTCGCCGCCGACAGCCCACACGTCATCGGGCGCCGCGCCCCAGACGCCCCAAAGATCGTCTTTGATGTTCGTCGTCATCTCCGACCACGATGAGCCGTCATAGTGAAGGGCCGTCCCCTGCTCGCCGACGGTGTAGACATCGTCGGGCCCAAACCCAAACGCCCAGATGAGAATCGGCGTGTCGGGCGTGTTCATCGTTTCCCACGTTGATCCGTCGTAATGGAAGATCACCGATTGCTCAGGTTGGCCGCCCACGACGAAAATGTCGTCCGGACCTGAACCCCACACGCCCGAAAGAAATCCTTCGCCCGAAGTCGGGAACGCCTCGCGCCATTCGGGTGCAGCCGGCGTGTCCGATCCGTTATCCGAGCCGCCATCGTCGGGCGTCATCGGCGTACAGCCGCAAGTCGCGATCAGCATGAGCGCATAAGCAGTGGTGCAAAGGTGAAGCAGGGTTTCGTTTTGAATCATTGCTCGAATCACAGCGACTCCAGGAATCGAATCAGGTCGGCTTGTTCGTCTTCGGTCAGGGTGATGTAGTTGTCGCGGGCGTCTTGTGCTTCGCCGGCATGTTCGCGGATGGCATTGTCGATCGTGGTCGCTCGGCCGTCATGCAGATAAGGGGCGGACTCGGTCAAACCCCAAAGAGGGGCTGTACGAAACTCCGTTCCGGATGCGACGCCTTGGAAGACGGCATCGGACAGATCTTCGCCCATGTTGTGGATCAAGAGGTCGGTGTACGGATGAATCATCTCGCCGGTGTCGAGCGGCAGGCTCGGCACGTGGCAGTCGGCGCAACCGATGGAAGCGAACAATTCGTCACCGCGCTGAACGGCAAGGTCGATCGTCCCGCGTATCGGCGCGGCGAGGAGTTCCTGAAATATGATCAGGTTGGCGAGGTCGGTTGCGTCGATTTCAGGATCGGGAACGTTGTCATCGTTTCCTCCGGAACCGTTGCCTCCGCTCGGCGGCGCGATTTGCGCAAGGTATTCGGGACGCTTTGATTTTGCGCGGACGATTTTGGCCAGCGGTTCGCTGGTGATGCCCATTTGGTTGACCAGCATGCCGCGGGTGATGGATTCGAGCGTTGCGGCTTGTGCTTTCAGCCCGAAACGTCCGATGCGATCGCCGTCGATGTTAGGACGTCCGGAGATGCCGTCGTTGTCTTCGTCGGTTGGGTCCTGCATGGAGAGAATTGTTTCGTCGGTGACGCGTTCGAACAATCCAACGCCGAAGAGCGGCGGGGCGTCATGGTCGACAATTATCGGTTCGCCAAGGCTGATCACACGCACAAATGCATTGACGCCGGAACCACCGGCTGTCGGTGAGCCGTGGCATCCGACGCAACTGGTGCCAAGATGATTGGGGCCGACGCCATCTGCCGGAAAAAACATGCCGGAGAAAACATTCTTGCCGAGTTCAAATGCATCGTTTTGGTCGCCCGAAAGATTGGGTGTTGGTTCGCCGAGCTCACCGCCAAGTGGATTGTCGGGTGGGTCGATGGAATTGACTCCGGCATTGAGCGGTTCGGGGTCGTCTTCATCGATGACGCCATCGTTGTCGTCGTCGGTGTCGGCTTGGTCGCCTTCGCCATCGTTATCGGTATCGGTCGTTTCGTTGGGATCATCGGGAAACGCATCCTGCGAGTCGACGACTCCGTCATTGTCGGAATCAGTCTCCGTGATGACGGGAGCGGTGGTGCATCCGACAAGGCAGAGGGCGATGAACAGCGCAAGAACGCGGGTGACGATGCCGAATTGGATGGCGATTAGTCGTATCATTTTGGATTGGCTCCTTCGGATTAATCGTATCGGAAGGCAGGTGCCGGGCAACCGAGAGTGGCCAACAGCCCCGCATTTCGATAGCAGGAAGCGCACAGGATAACCGCAATGGGGGTGGTCCCGCGAATGTATAGGCGAATTGTTGTATGGTGCTGACAGGACGCTTGTCATTTTGTAGAATCGATCGTGCTATACACTACAGGGGCGGTCACTTAAGCACAGCACAAAGGTCGGTTCGATCACACCCGTTGGTTTGATCACGCCAGTGCCGTATTTCAGTCGAGTTCCAAACCCCAAGACGACAGTCGACCCATTGGAGCGATGAACATGCAACGTATCGGGATGCTTCGGGCAGTATTCCTCGGAACGACGATGATTTGGATTAGCGGTTGTATGGATCCACCCCCAGCCGATCAGACGGGCGACGGTCCGGTGGCTGAAGGCATTTCGGCGAAGTTGGGCGAAGCGCTACCGAGTGCGACTGCGGAACAACTCGCAACGTTCCAGCGTGGTCGCGATGTCGTCCAGAAGCGTTTCGACTTGGCCGGCGGTTTGGGGCCTGAGTTTAACGTGACGTTCTGTGGCTCGTGCCATGAGCGTCCGGTTGTCGGTGGAAGTGCGGGGCTTTATCGCAACTTCTTTCTCGCCGGTCAGCGCACGTCGAACGGATCGTTTGTCATCGGTGATGTCGGTGGCGTCGTGCGCAAATTCAGCTATGAAGAGGGAAGTCCCGCGCGTCCAACCATCGCTGTTGATAAGAATGTATTCGCACAACGCAACGCCATTCCATTTTTTGGTGCCGGTTTGATTGCTGAATTGGATGGCGACACAATCCTTGCCAATGCCGACCCCGACGATCTGGACGGCGATGGCATCAGCGGCCGTGCCAACTTTGAGAATGCGCTCGTCGGACGATTCGGGCGTAAGTCGCAGACGACTTCCATTGAAGGATTCGTGCGCGGTCCATTGTTCAACCATCTGGGTATCACCACCAATCCGCTGTCCGACGCAGATCGGGCGCTGTTGCCGGTGGACAGTTCGGTCAGTGCTATCTTCGGTCCTTCCGCGCGTACGTTGCAGGCGGCAGCCCTTGATGAACCAAACACTGACGACGATGCCGCACCCGACCCGGAAATGACAAGGGATGAGTTGTTTGACCTGGTGAGTTTTGTCATGTTGCTAGCCGCACCGGAGTTGGATGAACCGACCGAACAAAGCGAACGCGGTCGCATGCTGTTTCATGACGCGGGTTGTTCCAAGTGCCATATTCCGCGGCTTGAAGGACCGCGTGGTCCGTTGCACCTGTATTCTGATTTGTTGATCCACGATATGGGTGATGACCTTGCTGACGGTATTGAACAGGGTGTGGCTCGCGGCAACGAATTCCGTACTCATCCTTTGTGGGGGATCGCATCCGTTGGGCCCTATCTACATGACGGGCGGGCTGACACCCTTACTGATGCGATTCTCATGCATGGCGGCGAGGGCCAGGCTGCCCGCGATGCCTTTGCCGCATTCAGCGAAACAGAACAAGCTGACGTGATTGAGTTTCTGATGACGCTGGGCGGTCGCGATCAGGAGTCCACGGGTCTGTTGGTGCCAGATGCTCCGGTGCCAGCCGTCAATGAATACGGCGGACCCTTGCGCGAATTGGACGCAGCCGAAATGGAGCAGTTCATTCGGGGCCGCGAGTTGTTCGACCACGAATTCGGAAACAACGACGGGATAGGCGGAATGGCCGGCGCAGATACCGGCGAGCGTTTTAACGGCGACAGTTGTCGCGCATGCCACTTTGATCCAGTGATTGGTGGTTCCGGTCCGCGTGGATTGAATGTTATGCGTCATGGGACGATGGACGGGAACGGTGTGTTCGCGCCACCGACGACGACACCCAACACCATCCTGCACACCGGCATTGTGGTCGGGTTCAATCCGCCTGAAGCCACCGACGACATTAACGTTTTTGAGCATCGGCAGACGCCGGCCGTCTTTGGTTTGGGGCTGATTGACGCGATTGCGGATGCCACGATCCTCGCCAACGAAGATCCGACCGACGCCAACAGCGATGGAATCAGTGGCCGTGCGCACATTCTTGAAGACGGCCGCCTCGGACGATTGGGATGGAAGGCCCAGGTGCCCGAAGTGGCTGAGTTCGTCCGTGATGCGATGGCGGCTGAATTGGGCTTGAGCGTCGAAGATCAATCGGAAGATGGATTGTTCTTTGGGACGACGACCGATAACGATCTGGTTACGGATCCGGAGTTGAGCCGGACCGAAGCGGAGGACCTTGCGTTCTTCATGAGCATGTTGGCCGGTCCGCCGCGTCAGGCCATCGATCCGGCGCAGGAAGACCAAGTCGCCACGGGTCGGACGCTCTTCGACACGGTCGGCTGTTCGAAGTGTCACATTCCGGCACTCGTCGGCACGTTGGGCGCCGTGCCTTTGTATTCGGACCTTCTGCTCCACGACATTTTGCCCGAAGGTTCACCGGGAATTACCGACGGTGATGCCACGATGACCGAATTCCGCACCGCACCGCTTTGGGGTTTGAGTCAGACTGCACCGTACTTCCATACCGGTAAAGCCGACACGATCCAGGAAGCCGTCGAGATGCACGATGGGGAGGCGATCGCCGTCCGCCAGGCCTTCATGGCCTTATCGGACGCAGACCGCGAGGCGTTGCTGCTGTTCTTACAGACTCTCTAATACGGCGCACGATCATCGTTGTTTGATCTGACGTGACAGTTAGAGTGACGCCCCAATAATATGTCTATTCATGTTGGGCCGATAAGTACGTGCCGTTCTTCGTTGATATGAAACACCACTCTGCATCCTTGACGCTGCGGGCTTGCGCAAGGGTGCAGGTGCGCATCCGTGCGGCGGCTTCGACGACTCCCCGGCGTCGTGTAAATTCCCCATATTTCATGCCATATTCCACGCAACGCGAAGCGTTTCACCACATCGTCCACGCAAGTTTTATCTAAGATCACATCCGGTAAGAGACGATTCCCCAGTTAGCCAATTCGGACCGAGTCACGTCGAGAGCCCGGCAGTACCGTGGGGCTCGTCGGAGGTTCGTCCGTAGGAAATGTTGTCGTCTGGATCTGGACGGAGCTTGCGCGGTGGATCGCTTAAGTGAGGCGCCCATCCAATTGAACGACGACGCGGGTTGGCACGACGGTGGAGGCGGTGTCGCCCAAAGATGTTAGGACGCAGTCTTGAAGGACCAAGTCGAACTTGCCAGTAGAGCCAATGGAGATCGCATCGGATGAGCGAAAACGTTACCGATTCAGCCAAGACATACCTGAGTGAACTCGGGGACTTGTCAAAAACGGTCGACCGCGACGATCTTCCCGGGCTTGCGAAGATGCACGAACTATTCGGTTCGCTTGCAGGTCTCGACACTGCGGGGCTATCTGCCGAAGGGCAGGAACTCGCTCGCGAAATGGTTCAAATGTTGGAGGCGCTGATTCTCGGGGAAATCGATGATGCCAGCAATGCCGTCCAGCAGGTGCAGGATGCGGTGAACAACCTAGCTCTGACTGCCGGTGAAAGCGGTGTCGCTGCGGCGACAACAGAAGACGCTGGCGCGACAGATAATGGGGCTGGCGATGCGGAATCTGTCGCCGAGCAACTCGACAAAGTGTTTGACGACGTTGAGCCTGCAGCGGAGCAAGGTGGCCTTGGCGAGCCAAGTGATTTGATGCAGCTGCAGGCAGACTTGGTGGAAGAGCCCCAAGCGGCTGCCGACCCGTTTGAGGATCCCGCTGATTCCGAAGAGTTCGCTGAAACGTGTGAGGCGGTAGATGACGCAGCGCTGCAAACTGAGTCGGTTGAAAACGCCGAGACTTCTGACAACGCGGAACCGCAAGAGCAGTACGTTTCCGAGCCGCTGATTATCAACAGTGATGAGATCGAGATGGTTGCGGGTTTCGTTGAAGAAGCCGGCGAGCATCTTGATGCGATCGAAGCCGCCGTGCTCGAGGTCGAGAGACAACCGAGTGATCCAGAGGCAATCGACTCACTCTTTAGACCTTTCCATACGATCAAAGGGGCGGCTGGCTTCCTCAACCTTCGCGACATCGTGAGTCTGACCCACGAAGCTGAAACGCTGCTCGATCAAGCCCGAAAAGGTTCCCGTCAGGTGACGCCTGGTTTGATCGATCTGGTTTTCGAAGTCGTGGACATTTTGAAAATCCAGTTCGAAGGCATTCGCGGCCATCTCGCCAATCCGACCGGTGATGCAATTCCTCAGCCGCCAATCGAATCCATGATCGCGAATTTGCGCGATGTGGTATCTGGACGCATCGAACCCGTCGGAAGCACACCTGTCGCCGGTGGACCTGAAAAGAAACTCGGCGAAAACATGGTTGAACAGGGCGCGGTCCCCCAGGAGGCTGTGGACTTCGCCGTTGAAGACCAGTCGCGCAGCGAATCGCCCAAGAAGGTTGGCGAGAAGCTGATGGACATGGGGGTCGCCAGCGCCAAACAGGTCAGCCAGGGGCTGAGGTCACAGTCGGCAGGAGCAAATGCGCCGGCAAAGTCCGGTGGCGGGGCTGTCGAGCAGTCTGTGCGAATCGACACGGCGAAGTTGGATGCGCTCGTTGACATGGTTGGCGAACTGGTCATCGCGCAGACACAAGTCAGCGCGAGTCCGCATGTGGCCAATGACCCGAAACTGGCCAAGGATGTCAATCGCTCAACAAAAATCGTTCGCGACGTTCAGGATGCGGCGATGGCGATGCGAATGATTCCGATCGGTCCGACATTCCAAAAGATGGCCCGACTGGTGCGCGATGTTGCCCGCAAAGTCGGAAAGAATGTCGAGCTGACCATCGCGGGTGAAGACACCGAACTTGATAAGAACGTGATTCAGCAGATCGGTGATCCGCTGGTCCATATGGTTCGTAATGCGGTCGATCACGGGATCGAGCCGGCGGACGTGCGACTGGAAGCCGGAAAGACCGCGTCGGGGAACGTGTCGCTTTCAGCGTTTCATAGCGGTGGCAACATCGTCATTGAAATCACCGACGACGGAAAAGGTCTCAACCCCGAATCTCTTATCAAGAAGGGAATTGAAAAGGGGATCATCAGTGAAGGCGACCAACTGACCGATGAGCAGGCCTTTGACTTGATTTTCGCCCCGGGGTTCTCGACGGCCGAGCAGGTCACGGGCGTTTCGGGACGCGGCGTCGGCATGGATGTTGTCCGTCGGAACATAGAAAACCTCAAGGGCAAGTGCGAAATCACATCGACACCGGGCAAAGGCAGCACGTTCTCGATTCGACTGCCACTGACGTTGGCGATCATCGACGGCATGGTGCTTCGCGTCGGGACTGAGCGATTCATCATTCAGACCGTCACGGTCGAAAACGCGCTTCGCCCGACCAACGATCAGATCACGAGTATCCAGCGCAAGGGGCTCGTTCTCAACGCCCGAGGTCGGTTGATTCCACTTGTCCCGCTTGGTCCTTTATTCGGTTTCAGTCAGGAGGTCGACCCGTGCGACGCGATCGTGGTCATCGCCCAGCACGAATGCGGCGAAATCGGAATCGTTGTTGATGAACTGATTGGCCAACAGCAAGTTGTGATTAAACCACTGGGAGAACGCTTCCAGAAGTTGCGCGGTATTTCGGGCGCGGCGATCTTGGGAGATGGAAAAGTCGGCTTGATTCTGGACGTGTCTGGAATCGTCGCCGCGCACCAGAACATGAGGCCGTGTAACGAAGGCCAACCGGTTGGTGCCGGCAGTGAATAAGTGATCCGATCGCCGAAGTTGCAGGTCGGAATCGAATAAGCAATGGCTAAATTCAAAGTAGATGTCTGTCGTACGGGAGAGTCAAGAAATGCAGGATGCATTGGACAGCATTAATCAGCAGCTCTCAGAGCGACAAGCCGACGGTACGTCAAGCGCCGATGCTGGCACCAAGTACCTCACGTTCTTGTTGGCTGGTGAAGACTATGGGGTCGACATTCTTAAGGTTCGTGAAATCATCGGAGTCCTGGACATCACGCGCGTTCCGCAGACGTCGGATTTTGTGGGTGGATTGATCAATCTCCGCGGTCGCGTGATTCCTGTCATCGACTTGCGTTCGCGTTTCGAAATGCCAGCGGCCCCCTTTAATGATGAAACGTGCATCATCGTTGTTGATGTTGGCGAGTTGATAGGCGTCATCGTGGACACCGTCCACGAAGTTCACGAGATTCCCGAATCTCAGATTGAACGCCCACCGGTACTCGGGGGGCAAGTGGACATGTCTTACATTCTCGGAATGGGCATGGTCGATGGCAACGTCAAGATTCTCCTGGATATCGACAAGGTGCTGAATTCGAAAGACATGGTGCAATGTCCGAATAGCGACGCCAAACTGATCGCCGAAGCCGTCTAGCAGCATCGTCCGATTAGAGAAATGCAAAGTCCAATAGTCCAAGAGTGAGCATGGATTCATTGGGGAAATAGCCTCACTGATTGGAACAGAATAGCCCGGTTCTGAGCAGTTTTTGACAAAAAACAGAGCCACCGCTGCTGGGTGTTTCGTAGAGTTCGGCTGACGCGCCAAGCAACAGCGCAGGTGCCAACAGTAATAGTCGAGAGCTGGAATGGATCGGGTTGTTGACATTGCGGATCTGAAGGTCGCGAAAGATCCCAACTCCACGTTGGTTACCTACTCGCTGGGTAGCTGCATTGGCGTTGCGATCTGGGATCCAAAGACCCTCGTTGGGGGCATGCTTCATTACATGCTTCCCGAGTCGACCGTTTCGCCTGAGAAGGCGAAAGCGAACCCCGCGATGTTCGCCGACACCGGGATTCCGAGACTGTTCAGATCCGTGTACCAACTCGGAGCCCAGAAAGGGAATCTGGTCGTCAAGATTGCAGGTGGGGCACAACTGCTCGACGACAACGGAACGTTCAACATCGGTAAACGCAACTATGTGATGCTCCGCAAGTTGTTCTGGAAGAACAAGGTGATGATTGACGCTGAGCAGGTTGGCGGTTCGATCAGCAGGACGATTCGCCTGAACGTCGGTACCGGGCGATTCACGATTCACTCACGCGGCCAGGAGACCGAGCTGTGAATAGCGCCAAAGACATTATCGAATGCGTTGGCTCGATTCAGCCGCTTCCGGATACGGCGCTGAAGCTCATGAAGATCATGAGCGACCCGAAGAGCACGCTCGAACAGATCGTGGACGCGATCAAGTACGACCAAGCCGTCACGAGCGAAGTGCTCAAGCTCTGCAACTCGGCATTCTTTGGGTTGTCGCGTGAAGTGACCTCGTTGGAAGACGCATTCGTGTGCCTGGGAACGGCCAAGGTCCTGCAGATGGTCATGTCCGTTCACACCAACAACATGCTTTCGCGAGAGCAGCATGGTTATGGGTTGGACCCTGGAATCCTGTGGAAGCACTCGGTGGCTGTCGCATTGGCGTCGTCGCAATTTGCAACGAAGCTCAAGCTGCCGGACGCCAATTTGGCGTTTACCGCTGGTCTGCTGCACGACGTTGGAAAGGTGATCCTAAACGAGCACGTTGCAGAAGAATTCGTCGAGATTGTTCGGCTCGTCACGGAGGAGCACCTCGCGTTCGTCGAGGCGGAGCGACGTGTGCTTGGTTTTTCTCATGAAGAGGTCGGGGCCATGGTGGCGGAGAAGTGGAAACTGCCAAGCCCGATTGTGCGGTGTATTCGGTATCACCATGCACCGTCTGAACTGGAACCACCGGACCCACTCGTGGATGCGATTTATCTGGCGAACTGCGTTTGCCTCTTGTTTGGAATTGGACTGGGAGAAGATGGATTGTGCTCTCGCGCGGATGCCGCGGTGTTGGAGAGATACAACCTGCGCGAATCAGATCTCGAGATCATGGGGGCGCAAGTGGTCGTAGAACTTCGACGTGTTCAGGCAATGTTTGGCGAAACGTCCTCGGCTGAACAAGTAGATAGTTAGGATGGATATCATGAACAACAACGTTCTCATCGTAGACGACTCGGCGACCATTCGAAACATGGTCAAACGAACGATCCGGATGATCGGATTGGAGGTCGGCGAATTCTACGAAGCCGCCGACGGCATCGCCGCCCTGGCCCAACTGGCTGAGCATGACATTGCTGTCATGCTCGTGGACATCAACATGCCGCGAATGGGCGGCGTCGAGTTGTTGAGTCGGATGAAGGAAAACGACCGCCTCAAAGACATCCCGATTGTCATCGCCTCGACGGAAGGAAGTCGTACGCGCATCGATCAGTTGATGAAACTCGGAGCGGCTGGCTACGTCCGCAAACCATTTCAACCGGAACAACTTCGTGAAGTCTTACTACCCATGCTAAAGGTGACTGAAAATGCAATCGCAAACGACAGCGACTTTGACGACGGTTCTTTCTGACGTTCTCGCAGATCTCGCATTCATGTTTTGCGATGGAGGCGAGTATACCGAACAACCGGGAGAAACCTGGCTTGAGACTTCGATCACCTACAGTGGCGGCGTTTCGGGCGATCTGCGTTTGATCTGTACCCGGACTTTTGCAGAGCAGTTGGCCGAGAACCTCCTCGGGATTGAGTCCGGTGAAGAGATCTCAAAGCAGGAATCAACCGATGCGGTTCGCGAATTCATGAATGTTGTGTGTGGACAGTTCGTGACTGCGGCTCACGGGACCGAGGATATCTTTAACCTGACGATTCCGACGGTTACCGAATTGGATGATGAGCCCTATGTCGAGGGGGGTGGCGACGAGACGGCTCAACTGTCGATCGACGGGCAGTGGCTGCAACTGCGCCATGTTCCCACACCGAAGGCGTGATCGGTAGGTCGGGAGCGTTTTTTGAGAGTCCCCAGTTCCTTGTGAGCCAAACGTGATGATAAAGAGTCTTGAGGCAAGTGACCTTACGCGGCAAGAATACGAAAAATTCCGCGGGCTGATCTACGACAAAAGCGGAATCAACTTAGGCTCTGAGAAGATGCAACTGCTGAGTTCGCGGTTGGCCAAGCTTCTCAGGGGGCAGAACTACGAATCCTACGGTGACTACTATAAGGTGGTAGTCGCGGACAAGACGGGCGTGGAACTCAGTCGCTTGCTCGACGCTGTCTCCACCAACACGACCCACCTCTTTCGAGAAATCAGCCATTTCAATTTTCTTACAGCGCTTATCAAAGAGTGGACAAGCGACAAGAAATGGTGCGCCGAAAACCGTGAACTTCGTATTTGGAGCGCCGGTTGCTCCAGTGGTGAAGAGCCCCACTCGATTGCGATGGTTGTCCACGACGCCTTAAAGAACCACCCGGGCATCAAGCCGAAGATACTCGCGACGGACATCTCAACGCAGGTGCTCGGTCAGGCCATGCGCGGGCAGTTCGTGACCGAACGGGCGAAGTCGGTCCCGCCAGCATTCAAAACGCGTTATCTCCAGAAGATAAAGTCCGGCGCGAACGAAGTGCTGCAGGCGACCTCGGATATACGAAACCTGATAAAGTTCTCGCGCTTCAACCTGATGACGCCGACGTTTCCGTTCCGGCTCGGTTTTCACGTCATCTTCTGTCGAAACGTGATGATCTACTTCGACCAAACCACGCAAGAGGGGCTGGTCAACCGCTACGCCAAGAGCCTGCTTCCTGGCGGGCACCTGATGATTGGGCATTCCGAAAGCCTTAACGGAATCAATCAGCCCCTGACTTATGTGGAGCCGACGATTTACCGTCGCGACTAACCGCGACGGGGTGAGGCTGTTGCCAAGCTGTGCTTCGGTTGCGCCGAAACTTTGGGGAATGACCGAGAGATGAGTAAGCCGATTCGAGTGCTGATTGTAGACGATTCGCCCACCGTACGGACGATGCTGGCGAAGTCTATCTCCAATGCGCCCGACATTCAGATCGTGGGAGAAGCCCCCGATCCATTCCAAGCCCGCGAAATCATCATCAAGGAGCGGCCCGAGGTCATCATCCTCGACATTGAGATGCCGCGAATGGATGGGTTGACCTTCCTCAAGAAACTTCAGGAACACTATCCGGTGCCGGTGATCATGTGCAGCGGTGTCGCATCCGAGAGCAGCAAAGCCGCGCTCCAAGCCATCGAGCTCGGCGCCGTCGACTTTGTCGCGAAGCCTTCAGGCGGTGGTAAAGAAGCGCTGATGCGCTTGGGCGAGGATCTTGCATTCAAGATTCGTGCCGCAAAAGTGGCGGTGCCGGCCAGGGCGGTGACGCCTTCTGTTCCGGTTTCCATTCGACGAACCTGCAAGGCGGCGGGCTTTGATCCAAGTCGTTACATGGTTGCGATTGGATCGTCTACCGGAGGGACGGAGGCACTCAAGAAAGTTCTCGAGAACGTACCGGAAGATTTTCCACCTGTTGCCATTGTTCAGCACATGCCACCGGGGTTTACAAAGACATTTGCCGATCGCCTGAACGACTACAGCCCGATGACGGTGACCGAGGCGGTTGACGGCGATGTGCTCGTTCCAGGGCGGGCGTTTGTCGCGCGCGGGGGCGTGCAGATGAGCATCGAACGCGTCGGTGGGCGACTGCAAATCAAGACCGGCACCGACGAACTGGTTAACCGTCATTGTCCAGCCG
>JAUIEW010000104.1 GCA_030429365.1 Phycisphaerae bacterium | reverse complement strand
CTGTTAAATATACCGGAGGCGTTCGGCTCAATGCCAGCCAATTGCATCCCCATCGATTTGCGACCACAATGTATTTGAGAGTAGCCGACAGCGGGAAAGCGGTGGACCGAATCAGCCGTGTTGGCCCAAAAAACGGGGATTTCTGACGTGCCCGACTACAAAGTTGATGTAGACGCTTACAACGGACCGCTCGACCTGCTGCTGTTTCTGATCCGGCGCAACGAGGTGGATATCTACGATATCCCCATCACCCAGATCACCGAGCAATACATCGCCTATGTCCGCGTGCTCGAAAATCTCGATCCAAACCTAGCCGCTGACTTCATTGTGATGGCGGCGACGCTCATGGAAATCAAGTCGCGGACCCTTCTGCCCAAACCGCCCGTCGTCGAAGAGGAAGATGAATTCATCGACCCGCGGATGGAACTCGTCCGACAACTCCTCGACTACAAGCGGTTCAAGGATGCAGCCGCCACCCTCGAAGACGCGATGACCGAGCGGGCCGAACGCCACGAACGCGTCCCGGTGGTCCCGCGCATCAGCGAAGACGAAGTCGACCTCGACGACGTGCAGATCTGGGACCTCATTGCCGCTTTCCAAAAGGTTCTCGACGCGACCGGTGTCCGCAATCGTCAACACGAAGTGCTCTACGACGACACGCCCATCGCCCTGCATGCAGCCGACATTCTCGACATCCTTGGTCGCAACAAGGAAGGTCAGGTTTTTCAAAAACTGTTCGAAGGTCGCACGAAGTCGCAACTCATCGGACTGTTTCTCGCCGTCCTCGAACTGATTCGCAAGAACCGTATCCGCGCCGTGCAGAAAGATGAATTCGACGAAATCCAGATTCAATTGCTGGACGATCAGCCGATCACTGTCGATGAAGACGCCGACTATCGCTCCAATCCGAATGACGTATTGAACGCGTTTCACGAGACTGAAGCAGACTACGCCAACGAAGAACGTGACGACGAAGACAATGCTGAAGAAATCGATTCCGACGAAATGCCCATGATGGAATCGCTTGAACCCACGGATGACGTAAAGGAACCGGTCGAATGAAACCGTCAGAAAAACTCGCCGAGATGACGTTGTCGCTTCCCAGTGTTGCTCAGCCCGTGGGCATGTACGTCCCCGCCACCGTCGTTGGCAACGTCGCCTACACCAGCGGGCAGATTCCGCTGCAAGGTGGCGAAGTTTTGTACCAAGGCAAAGTCGGCGACAACATCAGCCTGGAAGACGCACAGGCGGCTGCGAAAATCTGCGCACTCAACGCCCTCGCCGCGATCGCATCGGTCGCAGGCGGTATCGACAAGATCAGAAGCATCGTCCGGGTGTGCGTGTTTGTCGCTTCCACACCGGAATTCACCGATCAACCGAAAGTGGCCAACGGCGCGAGCACCTTGTGCGGCGAGCTGTTCGGTGAAGCGGGCAAGCACGTCCGCAGCGCCGTGGGCGTCGCGTCGCTTCCGCTGAATGCGTCGGTCGAAATTGAGATGGTCGCAGAATTAGACTGATCGCAACTCGCAGCCGATTGACTTGATCGCTCACTTGTTCTTGGCCTATACTTCCGCGAGTACGCCGGGCCACAACCTTTATCCAGAGGAGGATGTTGATGCGAAGGGCTTCAATGCTTAGACGAAAGCTGCACATTTTGGGAATGACATGTCTGCTGTGTTTGTCTCTTGCCGCGTGCCAGGTGAGTGTCGTCGAAAACGACGATGGCAGCGTCGATATCATCGTGGAAACGTGTTTGTTGGGCGACTTTACGGGTGACGCCAATTACACGATTACGTCGAATTCCGGTGACAGTGAGCCATTTGTCGTGGAGTCAACTTCGCGTCACACCATTACGTTTGGCGATGATTTCCGACCGGAGTCGAATCCACTGATGCTCGGTTTGCTCAGCACCGCCCAGCCGGACGACCTGACCGACATGCCTGAGTTTGATTTCTTTGAAGATTCCGGCATGAAGGATTTCAGCTGGGTCACCCGCGAGACCATCGGGGACAGTTTCCGCGATGTTCGCACAGATGCCACGTTTGAAATCAACAGTGCACTCTTTGAGAAAGAACGTTTCCGCCTCGATTTCGATTTTGAGGGCCAGCAGTTCTTCTTCAATGAAGTCGATGACGATCCTCAGAACAACGACGATGCCGACTCGAGCGTCACGTTTTCCGGTAACTACGTGTTGGAGGGGGAATTGTCAGATCCAAACACGCTCAACTACAGTTCATCGACCGAACAAACGGTGAACGGCGTCGAGGTCGATTTCGTGGAAACCATCACGGGCGAGGGCTCGGGGACGTTCATCCTGAGCACCAACGTACAATTCTGACCCAAGCGAAGATCAGCCGGCCCAATTAGAATTTGTTCTTGGGCTGCTTGGTCTTGATGTACTCAGAACGCTTTTCAGCATAATCATCGCCGATGACCTCCTCGGTTTCGAACCGATCGGGGGCATCGGCGATTTTCTTTAGAAATGGGATGCACCACCCGCACCCGGTCCCCGCCCCAAGACACTCCGTCATCTGGCTGGGCCGAGTCGGTCGCGTCCGCCGCGAGAAATTGAGCAACTTTCTCAGCGGAACGTGGTAACAATAGCAGATCTTGTCATCGAGATTCATTGATCCAATTGTTCCATGCGTTGGCCCCAAGATCAACTCGCGGGCCGCCTCCGCTAGACGCAATTGCCGGGTCGCATGAAGTGTCGGGCCGATGCGCAAGCCATCATAACCTAACTCGTATCGAACTTGGCAACCAAGTCCTTTCAGGAGACCGGGATCATGGTCACGCAAATTGCCCTGCTTTGCACCGTTGTATCTTCATTGATCGCCCAGGCATCACCCGCGCCACAACCAAACGAGCCGCACCTTTCCGATGATGCGGTCGCGGCCATGGTTCGCTCGGTGCGCGAAGGCGAAAACTGGATTCACGAAGTGGATGGCCTGCTGATTCGCCTCGAAGGCGGTTGGACACGCAGCCCCAAGTCCATCGAATTGAATCGCAAGCGGTTGGCCGGTTTCGCAATCGATGGGAAGCTCGATCCCGAACGTCATCCCCAACTCAAACCAAGCTCAACCGAATCAATTGAATTGGCGTTTGACGAAAAACGTGTGCGCAAGTGTGTCGAGCAACATGGATACAGTCGACGCGTGGATGTCTGGAACGGAGCGAAGGCAACAACACGGGAACAATACTTCGCCCACAAGAGCGAAAACTATGCCATCGACGTCAAGCCATATCGGTTGGTCGGCGAATACTATTTCATCGACATCAGTTGGTTGCGCGCCGGCTCACACAAATTCTGGTGGCTCGATCCCAAGACGACTTGGCCGCAACGACACTTCGCCGAGCCCGAGGAATACACGTTCAAACAGACAGAGACATTTCGCGGCGTCGAATGCTACGTTTTAGAATATTCACGAGACGGATTCTCCATTCAATGGTATGTCGCGACCGAAACCAAGCAGTTGATGCGACACATGACGATTGGGCCGGGATACAAGTTTGACCTTTGGCAGGCGGATCACAAAGAAATCGATCCGGGCCGCTGGATGCCAATGACACAAGGCTACACCACCTACGACATTGACGAGCAAGCCAACGAGTACGTATCGGGACAACGAAAATTCAGAGTCGTCGAAGTCCAGATCAACCCGAAATTGAACGACGAGATGTTCAACATTGAAATTCCGAAAGGCGCCAAAGTAACGGACTACACTCACGATCCATCGCTCTTCTATCGCTACAAGAAAGACATGGACGAAGAAGAGTGGCAGGCGATTCTCAAGGAGGCCCAGGAACGACACGAGCGTGAAGCCTCCATCAGAACGGCCAGCGAGAAACTGATCGGCAAGACTGCGCCACCGTTCCCCAAAGGCCGGTGGTTCAACAGCCAGCCGATGACCTGGAAGGACTTGGCCGGTAAGGTCGTCCTGCTCGATTTCTGGTCCACGACGTGTGGCCCCTGCCGCGCACACCTTCCCAAGATGAATGAGTTCAACAAACTACGCGACAAAACAAACGTCGTGGTCATCGGAATCCATACGGCCGAACGAGACACAAAGACTGTCGAACAGTTTCTCAAGAAGAACAAACTCGACTATCCGGTATTCGTCGAAACCGTGGAGGACAAGCAGTATTGGGGCTTCGGAACATTCTTCGAAGGATTTGCCGTGCAAGGCATCCCGACTGTCGTCGTCGTGGACAAGGAAGGCAAGATTTATCAACCGGGGACGTGGATGCTGGAATCGGCTTGGGACACCGCTCGCAGCGTGGCCATCGATTAGACTTGGCGTGTTGTCTCCAATGAATCGGGTCATCAGCCCAAACGGACAAGAAGTCAGCCGGACAATGCTCCAGGAGACAATAATTCGCCGTCTGGAATCCCGAATTCGGCGTCTGGAAACCCGAATTCGTCTGTGGTAAGGTGCCCACCGATCCAGCCGACAGACTCGCCCGGTACCGAGCGATTACACGTTTGGCGACGTGAGGGCGTAGCTGCGGCGTGCTGGAGGAGTGGCCGAGCGGCTGAAGGCGCTGGTTTTGAAAACCAGTGTACGGGTGACCGTACCGGGGGTTCGAATCCCTCCTCCTCCGTTATATTCTTCTCTGAATTGGGCGCACAAACGCGGAAACCCGCATCGCCCCCCTACCGTGCTCACCTGGGCGTCTGATCGCCATTGGCACGCCGCTCGCGGGCGTGGTAAGACCGATTTCGCGTCGAATCCAACGCAGTCGCGTTTATCGGGACTGAACAAATCTTGGCGGCGACGGGCGCTCCAGACAAAACATGTGCGTTACACGATCCGAGTGTATAATAGACGTGATGATTCGCAGCTTGACCATTTTGGCGATGTTGTTTGCTGGCCTCCCCCCGCTGGGAATCGCGGGATCGAGCTCCGTCGAAAGCACTGCATCCACATCGTGTTGCTGTTGTCCGGCGAATGCGTGCCAATGCGGATGCGAATCCTCGCGAGCCTCGTCAGATTCGGGCGACGACAACCAGCCCGGGTCGCCGAAGTTCTGCGGGTGCGATGGGACGCCGCTGACGCTTCCCCCTGCCGTTGAGTCCGCACCGAAACCAACCCACGGCGAGCAAATCGCTGTCGTTTCGTCTGAATGGGTGGACAACCATGTTTCAGACTTTGGGCTCTGCGACCACCTACCGCATGGGCCGCCACAATCCCTTGCGTCGTTGTCCTCCGTCATCCTCCTGATTTGATAACTCCTGCACTGACACGCTGACAGGGCGAATGCATCGCTGCGCGCACACTGTCATGCCCACATCGTCCATCCGAAACGGGTAAACGGCCAACTGGTCGTGGATGATTCGGTCCTCGAATGTGCAGGAAAAACCATGTTCAAACAGCCACATCACTCGTGCCGCGTGCGCGGTCTGGTTGCGGCATTGGCGCTAACCACAGTCGTGTCGGGATGCGCAACATATACGCAAACGCAACAACACGCCGAGCGCGTCATCGGTCGCCGAACGCGCCAATCGGCGAGACTTGAGACATCGCGAACACGCAAGGTGTCATCGCACGCCCCGAAGCCGAATGCCTCGAAACCTGTAGCGTCTGTCGTGACCGAGCGGCCAGTCGATGCGTTTGTCCGAGAGGCCCTCGAACGAAATCCCGGAATCCAAGCTGCGACGGCAAATGCCCGCGCGCAACTCGAACGCATTTTGCAGGTCACGTCGCTGCCCGATCCCGTCCTTCGCACGGTCACTCGCCCGGAGCCCATTCAAACGGCGGCAGGCGACGTTTACTTCACGTTCAGCGTGAGTCAGACCTTTCCAATGCTCGCCAAGCTTGAGCGCGCGGGCAACATCGCTGCATCACAGACTCGGGCGTCGCTTGAAAAACTCAACAGCAAACGGGTGCAGGTTGTCGCCGACGCCGAACGCGCGTATTGGCAAATCTATCGGTTTGATCGGTACCTCGAAATCAACCGCGAAAACCTGCGGGTGCTGGAGGATCTTTCGCGCGTGGTCGAAACGCAATATGAGGTCGGCGCTGTTCCGCAGCAGGATCTTCTCCGTGTTCAAATTGAAGTGGCCAAGCTTCGCGACGACGAACACCGTCTTGCCGTTCAGCGGGAGGCGGCTGTCGCTGCGCTGAACCAACTCGCCAACCAACCGCCCCATCGCAAAATCCCAACGACTGACCCTGCAGATGTGGTTGCAATCGACGGGGACGTGAACGAGTTGATCGGGCTGGCAGTCGAGCACAACCCGCAGCTTGCGGTCCTTCGCGAGCACATCAGCGCGAACGAAGAACAAGTTGAACTCGCGAAGCTCGGGTACTGGCCCGACATGACGGTCGGATTCGAGTGGAATTATCTGGAGGGTCGCGATTCATTCGTCCCGCCGATCAATCCAACCACCGGACAACGGCCCGCGTACAGCCGAAAAAGCGAAGTGGGTGATGACAACTGGGCGGTGATGCTGCAATTCAACCTGCCGATCTGGACACAACGCGTCGAAGCTGCAAAGCGCGAAGCCCACCAGCGGCTTATCGCCGCGAAGAAGGAGCAGCACGATGCCGAGAACATGGTCGCCTTTCGTGTGTTCGATGCCTGGTCGCGCGTGCAATCGCAACAGCACACGCTGCGCGTCCTGGGTGATGAGTTGATCCCCCAGTCGCGGCAAACCTATGAGGTCACGCTCACCGCTTATCAATCGGGCGATAGTGATTTCGTCGCACTGATTGACCATTGGCGGCGTTGGCTTGATTTCGAACTGATGCGCCATCGCGAAACCGTCGACCTCGAACTTGCATACTCCGATTTGCAACGGGAGATCGGCATGCAACTGCTGCGCAATGATCTGCCCGTCTCCGACGAAGGAGCGGAACAATGACAAGGGAAATACCGGCATCCACGATGAAGGAACTCCGCGGCGTGCTCGTTCGTTGGGCGATTCTGATTGCATCGATTGGCGTCTTTGCGCTTTGGGCGACCTGGCGCATGACACAGATTCCAGCGGCGGCTCACATACCGGATCATGCGGCGCACAAGTCGCCCGAACCTGAGGTCGAGTACTGGACATGTACGATGCACCCGGACGTTCGCCAATCCGAGCCCGGCCCATGCCCCATCTGCGGGATGAAGCTCGTGGCAAAGTACAAGGGCAGCGACGAAGCGGGCGTCAAACCCGAGAATCCGCCCGGGATCGCGATGAACAACGATGGAGAAGACGAGAAACAAGGACATCAAGCCAAGGCATGGTATCGCTGCACGATGCCGGAATGCGGTGATCAAGGCAGCGCAGATCCAAAGAGCCGCTGCCCGGTCTGCGGCATGAAGCGCGAAAGCGTCAACGTCGGCGACATGGGCGGTGGTTCAGATGGCGAAATCTCGTTTGGCCAGCGGGCGATGCGGCTCGCCGAAATCGCAACGGACGTCGCCAAGCCGCGTCTGCTCTACAAGCGCATCCGAACCGTGGGGCGCGTGGGGTACGACGAAACGCGCTACAAAATGGTGAGTGCGTGGATCGGCGGGCGCATCGACAAGTTATACGCCGACTTCACCGGGATGACCGTCAACAAGGGCGACCACCTTGTCGAGATCTACAGCCCGGAGTTGCTTTCGGCGCAGGAAGAATATCTGCAGGCGGTTTCTGCCGCGAAGTCTGCGCAAGGTGCGCAAACAGGCGTTGCCCGTCGCAGCGCCCAACAGGTGCTTTCTTCAGCGCGTCGCAAGCTGGAACTTCTCGGCGTCACGGAAACGCAGATCGCCGAAATCGCCAGCGTCGAGAAACCGCAAACCCATCTCGTGGTGCACGCGCCAATCGGCGGGACGATCCTCAAGAAGCAGGCGATGGAAGGCATGTACGTTGCCACCGGCGACACGCTTTATACCATCGCGGATCTGACCCACCTGTGGTTGCTGGTGGACCTGTATGAATCGGACCTGCCGTGGGTCAAACCGTTCCAGAAAGTACGGGTGACGACGCGGGCTCTACCGGGCGATGCGTTCGACGGCGAAATCGTCTTTATCGATCCGCGCGTAGATCCGAAGACCCGCACGGTGCAAGTGCGTATCCACGTGGACAACCCTGCGATGCGTATCAAACCGGACATGTGGGTGACAGCCGAAATCGAAGCGGGGCTAAGCAGCGACGGACGCGGTTCCGTTCCGGCGCCCGATGGTGATTTCGCCTGTCCGATGCACCCTTGGGAGACAGCCGATACGCTCGGCGACTGCCCTGTCTGCCAAATGAAACTTCTCCCCGTTGCAGAGTTGCCGCAATACACACCGCCAACCGATCCTTCGGCTGTCCTGTCGGTTCCGCGCGACGCCGTCATGCAAACGGGCGAGCGGGCGATCGTCTACGTTGAAGCATCGCCGTCGACCTATCGCGGTGTCGAAGTCACGCTTGGTCCACTTGCCCGCGACGAGGCAGGCGGGGAGTTTTTTGCGATTCTTTCGGGGCTGCAAGGCGGCGAACGTGTTGTGACGCGGGGCAATTTCGCCATCGACAGTCAGATGCAACTTGCGGGCAAACCAAGTCTGTTCATGGCCCGCGGCTTGGATGGTGAAACGCAAACCGAGAACAACGCGGAATCATCCGGAGAGAAACAAACCCATTGCCCGATCATGGGCGGCGAAATCGATCCGGAGGTTTTTACCGACTATCGCGGCGTGCGCATCTACTTCTGCTGCCCACCGTGCATCGACGAATTCCTCGCTGCCCCTCAGGAAAACATCAAGAAGCTACCCCGAAGCGTGCAGGTCAAACTGAGCACCGCAAACGCGGCGGAGACGAACGATGATTGATCGCCTCATCCAACTGTTTCTACGGACGCCTTTACTCGCGGTGATACTTGCCGGCGGCTTGTGTGTGTTCGGCTGGCGCGCGTTTGAAGAGAATCCCAAAGATGCCATCCCCGACATCGCGGAGAACCAGACAATCGTCTTCAGCGAATGGATGGGTCGCAGCCCCAAAGATGTCGATGAACAGGTCACTTATCCGTTGACCGTGGCGCTCCAGGGTGTGCCCGACGTGAAGGAAATCCGCGCAACCAGCGGTTTCGGTTGGTCGATCGTCTATGTCGTCTTCAAGGAAAACGTAGAGTTTTATTGGGCGAGAAGCCGTGTTCTCGAACGTCTCAACGTCGCACAGAACCAATTGCCTCCCGGTGTCACGCCGCGGCTTGGTCCCGACGCGACGGCGCTTGGTCAAGTCTATTGGTACACCGTTGAAAATGGTTGGTTTTCGCCACAGCGACCCGGTCTTCGCTTCGATGAAAACGGGGTGCTGACTGAACCATCTCGGTTGTCACTTCTCCAGGGAAACGCCGAACTTGCGAAATCGGTGGAACATGCCGAACCGTACACCGATCCGGTCAGCGGCGAGCCACTCGTGTTCAGCAAACTCCCCTTGGACCGCCTTCGCAGCATCCAGGATTTTGACGTCAAGCTCGCGCTTGAGAGCGTCGAAGGCGTCAGCGAAGTCGCGAGCATCGGCGGCTACGTTCGACAATATCAAATCGACGTCAATCCAGAAGCGCTCCAGGCATTGCACGCGCCACTTTCACGGCTGGTCGCAGCCGTCACCAACGCCAACATCGACATCGGCGCGAAAGTCATCGAAGAAAACGGCATGGAGATTTTGATTCGCGGCGTCGGATTCCTCGGCGGTGGGGAGCGAAGTGCAGCCGACCGCGACGCCCGAGAGAAAGCAGTGATCCGCGACATCGAGAACATTGTGATCCACGCGGAGAACGGCACACCGGTCTACATGCACCAAGTCGCGACGGTTTCCGTCGGACCAGATTTTCGGCGCGGCGCGCTCGACAAGATGGGCGCGGAAGCGGTCGGCGGATGCGTGACCATGCGCTTCGCAGAAAACCCGCTCACGGTCATTCAGCGCGTTCACGACAAGGTCGACAACATCGAACGCGGTTTGCCGCCCGGCGTGCGCGTCAACGCCTTCTACGATCGCACCGACCTGATCAACGAAACGATGGGTACGCTCACGAGCGCTCTGTCGCAGGAATTGCTGATTACGATGATCGCGGTCATCCTGTTTCTGCTGCACTTTCGCAGCAGTTTGGTCATCGCCATCACATTGCCGGTGGCGGTGATGTTTGCATTCATCTGCATGCAGGCGCTCGACCTGCCCAGCAACATCATGAGTCTCGCCGGTATTGCCATCGCGATCGGAACGATGGTCGATATGGGCATCGTCATGCTGGAAAACATTTACCAATACCTGACTGACCATCGCGACGCCTATGTTCACCTGGAGACCGATGACAAGGGTCGCGAGCGCGAAGTTGTCGACAACGAGAAGCGTCGGCAACTCGTCATCGAAGCCGCGACCGAAGTCGGCTCGGCGATTCTGACAGCCGTCAGCACGACGGTGATTTCCTTCCTCCCCGTGTTTTTTCTCGAAGGCCAAGCCGCGAAGCTCTTCACTCCCTTGGCATGGACGAAAACGTTTTGCATGGTCGGGGCAGTCATTCTCGCGTTGACCGTGGTTCCGCCCCTGGCGTCGCTTCTACTCAAGAACCGCAGAACGAGTCGCCCCATCGCCCTATTGATTGCTCTGACAATCGGAGCAGGCGCATTTCTGAGTTGGTTGTTCGCACCAACGATGCACCCTGCGTTTGCTGAGTTCACGAACAAGATCGGGCGATACCTCGGGTGGTCGAATCTCACGGCGGCTGGCGTCGTCGGCACGGCGCTTGCACTCGTCGCGTATGTTGTCCTTCGCGAGCGCATCAAACCCATCGAAGCCAACCCCACAAGCCGCCTCATACACAAGATCTACGAACCGACGATACGGTGGGTGCTTCGCCACAAGCTTCTCTTTCTCTCGATTCCCAGCGCCTTCGTGGTTTGGGGACTGGGCATCTGGCTGGGCTGGGGACCGATCGTCGCGATCTTGATTTGGCCGATCGAACTCCTGGGCATGTCGCCGGCATCGTGGTCGGCAAGTTGGTGGGCTACGCTCATTTTCGCGGCGATCGCCGGTTTCGTCGTTGCTCCCTTGATCGTCGATTCATTGCGCGTTGCACGCCACGTACGACGTGGCAACAACGCTTCTGACCGCCATCACATCGCTTGGCTTAAACCCGTGGCTGGCGTGCTTGCTTTCGCCCTCGCCACCTGGGGCATTCATCAATGGCGTCCCTTCGACCAGCGAAGCCCTGCGCTCGCTGCCATCTTCGCGCCGACGCCTGGGACAACGCTCTCCGACTACCGCCCCGTCCAGGCGCTGCTCGATCGCAAAGGCATCGGTCAGGAATTCATGCCGCCACTCGATGAAGGCGATTTTCTCTACATGCCCAGCGTCCTGCCTGCCGGTTCGATCAATACCGTCATGGACGTCATGCAGAAGCAAGACGCGCAGTTTGCAGAGATTCCAGAGGTGGATGTCGTCGTCGGTAAGCTCGGGCGCGTCGAGTCCCCGCTCGACCCCGCGCCGGTCGGTATGCTTGAAACGATGATCATGCTCAAACCGCGCGAACATTGGCCGATCATCGACGACCCCGACTACCAAGGACTTAGGCGACAGCGCACGATGGAAGAAATATGGACGGACATCAAAGCCGCCGGAAGTTTTCCGGGCGTCTTGCCATCGGTGGAACTTCAGCCCATTCGCACGCGCGTCGAAATGCTCAGCACGGGACTCAATGCCAAGATCGGCCTCAAGATTTACGGAGACGACGTGCTGCGCTGCGAAGCGTTGGCTGTGCGAATCGAGCAGTTGCTCCGCAAACGTCTCGATCATGCCCAGGCCATCAATGCCGTTCGGGTCAGCGGCAAACCTTACCTCGAATTTCAAATCGACCGCGAGGCGATCGCGCGATACGGCGTCAATATCACCGATGTGCAGCAGGTCATTGAGGTCGCGATCGGGGGCAAGAACCTGACAACGACGTACGAAGGGCTCGATCGGTATCCAGTACGCATCCGCTACGAGCGCGAACTGCGCGACGAAGTGCCAGACCTCGAACGCATTCTGATTCCGACGCCTTCGGGCGCACAAATCCCCATCACGCTGGTCGCCAACATCCAGCGCGTCACCGGCCCCATGAGTGTGCGGCGAGAGGGAGCCAAGTTCGTCGGGTACGTCACCATGAGCAATCAGGGCATCGACGAAACCACGCTCGTCAACAATGGCCAACGCATCATCGACGACGCCATCGTCAACGGTGAATTGCGATTACCCGAAGGCTACAGCCTTCGCTGGGCGGGCAGCTATGAACGCAACATCCGCGCGAAGAAACGCCTTACCCTGCTCATCCCGCTGGTGATGTTGTGCAACTTTCTGCTCATCTACCTGCAGTTCAAGCGCTGGCCGCTCACCCTCGTCATCTTCCTGGCGATACCTGTCGCGTTCTCCGGCGGATTCATCATGTTGGAATGTTGGCCGCAACTGCAGAATTGGTTTTACACGTTGGGGGTGATGGATCGGCCCTTCCCGGGCGACGCGATGTATTTGACCGTGGCGGTATGGGTTGGGTTCATTGCACTCTTTGGCATCGCGGTCGACGACGGCATCGTGATCGGCACGTATCTCGACCAGGTGTTCAGCAAGTCGCCGATCACGCGCTACGAGGAGATTGAAGACCGCGTCGTCCACGCCGGCCTGCGCCGAATCAGACCGACGCTGATGACCACGTTCACGACGCTCGCGGCGCTGGCCCCCGTTTTACTGACAACCGGCAGGGGCAGCGACGTGATGACGCCGATGGCCCTGCCGGTCTTTGGTGGAATGGTCGTGGCGCTGGTCACGATCCTCGTCGTACCAACCTGCTACTGCGCGATCAAGCAGGCCAAGTGGAAGCTCGGGATCCCAGACCAGGACTTCGCCCCCGAAAGGTCGCGCCCTTAAGTCAGTTGCCTGTGAAGCTGGTTTGGAACGTGGCGAAGTCGGCTGCGTCCACATCGCCGTCGTCGTCGAGATCGAAGCAATCGCAGTTGGGGTCGGGTTCGGCGGACGGGCCATTCATGCAATCTGCAAAATCTGAGTAGTCGAAGATGTCCATTTCACTGTCGCAGATGCCGACGGAAACGATGCCCAGATCGTAGTCGTAGTTGATCCACCACGGTCGGACGTCCGGGAAGTTGACCGCGTCAAAGGCGTTGAAGAATGTGGAAGCCGACAGAATGACGAACGAGTCTCCTTCTTGCGCGGTGAAACCATTGGCGAAGCTAAGGTCCAACGTTCCTCCCAAAGTGAACCCCTGGCTGGCGACTAGTGTGTCGTGGTTCCCAACACCTGCGAGTTCCATCGCCAGCGTCGAGCCGGGATGGAATGCAATGATATCTGCGTTCAACTCTCCGATCGGATTGCCTGGCGCAACCCTTCCGCCGCTGTTAACGATCGCCACGTTGGCGACACTGCCATCGCCGCTAAGCGTACCGCCGTTTCTTACGAATACGCTGGAGTTTCCGGTGGCGGTGCCCGTCGTGTTGCTGACAAGAAGCGTTCCGCCGTAGATGTTCGTCTTACCGGTGTAGGTGTTTGCATTCAAAAGTTCCAACGTGCCGGAACCTTCCTTGCGAATCGATCCCGGACCAGCCGACGAATCTTCAATCAGAAGATCTGGGGATGAACTCCCGCCGTCCGCCCCGATCGTCAGTGCCGTGCCGTTGCCGGGATCGGAAATCGACAACACCGGTGATACGGCGTTATCGATCGCAAGAACGTTTGCCGAAAGTGTTCCCTCCGATACATTCACGTCACCTCGGAGGGAAAAAACCAACGAGTCCGTTTCCACCGAGCCGCCGGAAACTACCGACAACGCGCCAGCCGCTCCATTGTCAGCAGCTATATCGCCAACCCGGATGCGGTTTGCAACCACTGCACCGTCGTTCTGCACAACCACCTGGCTGGAACCAGCCCCCGACGGACCGATGTCGATTCTTGGGGAAATCAGCATCGAGCCGTTGTCTTCGACCGTCAGATCCGCGTCGTTCGTCAAAACGGTACGATTCGTAACCCCCGAACTGGGAAGTGTGACGACGGCTCCGTTTTGGATGCTGGCGTTGCCATCGCCGCTGATGTGAAAGACGTTGCCTTCCTCGTTGTTCATGTTGAGCGCAGCCGATCGAATTGTTGTGCCGCCCGCCGGCACCAACAGTTGTCGAATCGTTCCCCCTCCGGAAAGCCTCAAACTGCCGCTGCTGTTGGTGATCACGTTGAGGTTGTTCATGCTGCCGCCCAACGTCAGCGAACCCGTGCCTTGTTTGACGATTGATCCGCCACCGGTGATATCGCCGTTGAATGTGGTGTCGGTGTTGATGCGACCGACTGACAACGTCGTGTTTTCCAAATCGATTGTGCCCACCCCAGCCAACGCACCGATGGTTGCATCGAAGCCATTGACCTCGAGGCCCGCGGGATTGGAGAAGGTAAGGACAGTGCAGTTCTCCAGCGCGTTGGGATGTCCCAGAAACACATCCGTAAATCCAACCCTGAGCCTCCCGGAAAAGGGATTGACCGAATTGAAAGTGATGTCGCCATTTCCGTCCATGAGGATGTCGGCTGAACCGATAAGTTGGCCGTTCATCACCATGTCCGAATCGAAAATATCCCAATTCCCATCGTTGACCTGTTCAATCGTAATGTCGTGAGCGAACACCGTGTCACCTTTGACCAAGGTGGTCAATCCGTCGTGAATACGAAGGGTGCCGTTGCGAAATTGGAACGGGGCGAGAAGCACTGAAAATGAACCGACATTATGTGGCACGCCGTTCAGGTCAACGTCCATCAGATCTGCCGTAAAATCGAATGTCACATTGTCATTGGGCGTTTCCGGAATGTCGCCAGAACCCGGGTTTTGCTCCCAATTTCCTGAGTTATTCCAGTTGTCATTATTATCCCCTTGCCAGAAGAATTCGACGGCGGCTGATCGAGTGGTTGCGACCGCCACCAGTAAGCTGGCCAACATCAGGGTCCGCGAACATCGAATACGCTGCATGTCGAGTTGATTCAGTTTCATTTTTGTTTCCTCCGTCGGTTCGCTCGAGTTCTGATTTGGTGTCCAATCGGCTGATCGCCAGCCCATCAGCCGCATCCCCTACAGCAACGAAACGCAACCGGGTGCCCGCAGGCTCAGAAGAATTTGAGATTCTTGGCCGAATCGGCTCTGGCGATGCAAGAAGGCGTACCGACAGCCCGCTCAAAGTCGTCGAGCTGTCGGTACGCCAGATGTTCAAAGGGTTGATTAGTTACCGGTGAAACTGACTTGGAAGTTGGCGAAGTCTAAAGTGTCCACATCGCCATCGTCGTCGAGGTCAAAGCAAGCACAGTTGGGATCGAGTCCGCCAGCTGGTCCGTTCACGCAGTCTGCAAAACGGGCGTAATCATTCAAGTCAACGTCGCCATCATTGCCGAAATCGCCGCCCGCACCGCACTGCGTCGTCCCTTGGAATTCGAACGCGCCCATATCGAGATACGTTGGATTGCCAGTTCCGGTATCGTCCATGCCGACGTCATCGTGTGTTCGCGGGTCGCCATTGAGGTCAACCGCATCGCCATCTGAGTCGTAGGCACTGTATTTGGCCGCGTCGATGCAGGGCGAACCGCCGAGCAGTCGTAGATCATCGTCGGAAGTACCGGGCCTGTCATCGGCACCGTCAGCGTCCACAAAACTGGGATCCGCGTTGATGTTCCCGGCGCCACCCGCCCCGCCCATGACGTTGGAATAAGTGACTGATAAGAAGCTGGGAATCAGTCCTCCGGCTTTGAAGAGCTGACTTCCCGCCCCGGTTCCCGTACTGTCGGTGTTGTCCCAGATAATGCAGTTT
>JAUIEW010000103.1 GCA_030429365.1 Phycisphaerae bacterium | reverse complement strand
TTTCTCGATCAGTTTCGCGCCCGCCCGTTTGGCCGCATTGACTAACCGTTCGTCGAATGTGGCCCGGTCAATCAGGTATCCCGGCGATGTCTTGATCTTGGGGACGGCGGTCTTGCTCAAATCGGCGTTGTAAAACGCAACGTCCTTGATCGGCCGAGCGAGCAACTGCTTCGAGGGGACGTCAAGATCGTCAAGCATCTCCGCGATATTCGCATTGACCCAACCGGTACAAGCCTTGCGACGCGGGAAGGATTCCCGATCCAGCAAGCCAACCGTCATACCAAACTTGGCCAATTTGATTGCGATGGTCGAACCGGCTGGTCCTGCCCCGACGATGATTGCGTCGAACTCTGTCTGCTTTTGCTTCGTCATGATTTGATTGTACTTGTCTGCTGCGTGCGGGCGCTACTTGCCATCTACTTATTCAGCAAATCCCACAATGCCTGTTCAGCTTGGCGGTACTTTTTAACACTCTCTGCAAGGTCGGCTTGGATGTTCTGTAGCTTCATATCATTGGGGTCGATTGATGATCCGTGCAGATCGACCAACGATTTCAATCGCGATGTCGAATCGTCGAGGTGCGCGGAGGCCGCCGCGAATTCCCGGGCGACATTGAACATATTCAATTCACGAAGCTCGGACGGTGTCGGTTTTAGGAAAGCCTTCCACGGATGGAGCGTCAAATCCTTGATACCGGCCCGCAGCAGCATTCCCGCTTCCGAAGCGTTTTGCACCAACTCGTCAATTCGATCCTGATTCAAAACCACGATGCCTTTCGTGCTCGCGGTGATCGCATTGACATCTTCCAGCGACCCATTGAGTTTTTCAAACGCGACATGGATCTGCGCGAGCATGCCGGCTTTGTGGTTGGGATTGAATTCCTTCGCGAGGTTGTCAATGATCTGCGTATCGATCTTGGCCATCGCGTTCTCAGCCGAATCGAGGGTGCGGCCGAACTTCGGGCGCGTCTCTTCGAGCAGCGCCACAAGTTCCTGCAGCCCGTGGTTGACCTTGTCCATGCTCACGTGCAACTTGTGGAGCAGGTGGTCTTCCTTGTCCCGCGACATCTCCAGCGCGAGGCTGCTGGTGATGCGATTGATGTCTCGGGTGGACGCATGAATGCTTGCGAGCAACGAGTCTTTATCCCGCGCGTCGAACTCAGACTTGATGATCCGCAACAAACCGGACGCATTCTTGTCGTCCAACTCACGCGTGACCGTCGCGAGCACCTCCTGAAACCCAGTGACGGAACCATACAGGACCGTCTCGGCAGTGAGTTCTTCCTCGCTGATGCCCCGATCCACGATTTCGATCACGCCCTTGCCGCCAAGGGGCGGACCCGTCGAAATCACGCGACAATCGGAACGGAGGTTGAGCTCGGCCAACGCGGTGGCGCGAACTTCCAAATAGGGGATGTCTTTCTTGGAACGACCCGTCGGATCGGGCGCTTCGACGAAGTTGGTTTCGATGACCTTGCCGACCGCCTGCCCGAAACAATTCACCCGCGAGCCGTTGACGATTTCCGGCATCGCCGCGCCGAGTCCAAAACGAACGATGAATTCCTGGGTGGCAGGGCGGAAGAGACCCTTCGCGCCAATGAACAAAAGGAACCCGACAAACAGGGAGAACATCACGAGCAGTGTCAGACCAAGTGTGAATGTGTTTCGTTTCTTTGCCATGTCGTCAGTTCGTCAGCGCTCGTTGTCTAAAAGTTGGTCCCAACCATCCGTCCAAGGATTTCAGAATCCGCCCGATGATGTTTTGATTAACTTTTCGAATTCGCTCAAGCCCTCTGCGTCCGTGAGCGGGCCTTCGCCCAGACCGTTGAGAAACTGGTTCATCAGCCGATCGTCGGGGTCGACCAACTCTAGGGGATTCGCGTCGCGGAGCAATTCAAATTCGCGGCGTTCTCCGATTTTTAACACGCGTCCTTTATCCAGCATGACCATCCGGTCCGCAATGCGGAACGCAGAGTCCATTTCATGCGTCACGACCACGCTCGTCACCCGCAATTTCTGCGAGAGATCCATCATCAATTCATCGATGGCCGTCGACGTCACCGGGTCCAGTCCCGCAGACGGCTCATCGTAAAACAGAATCTCCGGATCCAACGCCGTCGCCCGAGCCAATCCTGCCCGTTTTTTTTGGCCCCCTGAAAGCTGCGAGGGCATCTTGTCGCGATGGGCCAGCATCTTGACTTGCTGAAGTTTCAACGTCACCACGATATCAATGATCGATGGATCGACGTACGAATGTTCTTCAAGCGGCAGGGCGATGTTCTCGGCCAAGGTCAGCGAGTTGAACAGGGCGCCGCTTTGAAACAGGATGCCATAGCGCTTGCGGATGGCGTTGAATTCTTCTTCGTTGAGTTTGGCGATGTCGGCGAGCGCGTCCATCTCGCGCGTCTTGAACCTGATCGTACCCGAGTCGATTTCGTACTCGCCGATCATGCAGTTGAGCAGCGTACTCTTTCCGCAACCGCTGCCGCCCATCACCACCAATGTTTCGCCCCGATGAATGTCAAACGTGACCGAGTGGAGCACGACATGTTCGTTGCCGTCCTGATCCTCGAACGATTTGCGCACGTCGCGAAGTGAGATCACGACATCATCGTTGGCAGCATGTTCGGTCATGCGATTCGTCCAAGTTCAATTCTACAAACCAAAGACATAGAAGATGGACGTAAACACCGCGTCCATTCCAATGATGGCGACGATTGATTTCACCACGGTATTCGTCGTGGCCTTGCCGACTCCGACAGCCCCGCCCGAAACGGTAAGCCCTTCGTGACACGCGATCATCGACACCAGCATGCCGAAGATGCAGGCTTTGCTTAGTCCCGTTAGAAAATCACGTACAACGATCGCGTTCTGCGTCGAACTGAGGTACGCCTCGGGGGATATGCCCAGCGCCGCCCACGACGTCAGCAAACCGCCACAGATACCGACCGTGTCGGCAATGACGGCCAGGCCAACGATCATGATGGTCGTTGCGAGAAAACGTGGGACAATCAGAAACCGAATCGGGTTGAGAGCGTGGGCGCGAAGTGCTTTGACTTCCTCGGCTTCAACCATCGAGCCGATCTCCGCCGCGATCGACGCACCGGCATAACCGCTCAAGACGATGGCGGTGATCAACGGCCCCAACTCGCGCACGATGGCAATCGCCACCACGTCGGCGATCTTTTCCAGTTGGCCATAGCTTTCGAGTGTGGGCGCCAGTTGCAGCGCGAGGATGCATCCGATGAATGCCTGCACCAACACAACAATCCCGATGCTCTTAACGCCGACCCGCACCATCTGTTCGACCAGCGAAGGCCAACCGAACTTCATCCGGCGAAGGAAGAGCCCCTTGGCGGCCCAGCGTATCGTGTCGCCCAGCAGGTAGGCCATCCCGCCGAGGTTGCGCACAAACTGTCCCATGTGGTTGATCGAGCGATCACCGGCTGCTCCGACGCTTTCGATGGCGCCGCGAACCTTGGATGGTTTGAATCTTGATGACGGCATCGAGGGCGGTCCACTCACGAACCGAGCGCATCGGGCACCGATTCAAAAATAGGAAAGAACTTATCGAGTTTGGTGATTTCAAAGACGCTTCGAACCTGTCGATTCATCCCTACCAGCGACATGCGCGAGCCATTTTTCTTGCTGCGGCGGAAGATGTCCACCAACGTGCCCACGCCGGCCGAATCGATGTACGTGATCTTCTGAAGGTCAAAGACCCAATGTCCATCAGGCGTGGCGTCATATTCCAACAAGGACTTGTGAAAGTCGGGGGCTGTGTGGATCGTCAATTCGCCTGACATCGCGATCAGGATGTGATCCGATTCGCGGGTGATCTCTTTGGATAAACCGTTGTTCATTTAAGACCCACGTCCTTTGGGGCATTGCGATAGGGAATTCGCCCTATGTGAATGGTACTCGATCAGCATGAATTCGAAACTGTGGGCCCACGACGACACGCAGCACTGCGTTAGCCGGCCTCTTCCGTTTCGGTCTGACTCGTCATTGGATCGCCGAGGTCGTCCTCATCGGTCGCGTTAAGCCCATGGGCTCGCTGCTCGATGTAACGACGCCAATTCGCCACGGCCTCCTGACGCCGGACCCGATTGGCCGCGTATTCATATCCCAATCGGGTGCCGGTCAATTTTTCCAGCGCCACGATCGTGTACAGGCGAACCGCAGCATCGGCATCGTCCAACCGATTGACAAGGGCCGGAATCAAGTTGTCGATTTGTTCCTCACCGATTGAATGAACGGCGCGAATGCGATCAGCCGGATCTCTTGACTCGAGTTGACGGGTCAAGGCGTCCATTCGACTGACGCAACCCGACCCCGCAACAAGGCCGAAACCCGCGCTCAACAGAATGATCGCTCGTCGCAGGCTTGGTGCGCACAATCCTACAGAATCCCGGAAGCCCCTATCATCTTGCCAATAAAGTGATTATAAAAGCAAACGTTACTGCTGCAACAGCATTATGTCGCCTTCACTGGAGAATACCATGCAGCGACGATCCCGTTTTGACGCAAACTGCATTGCATTCGTTCTCGCGATCGTTTTCGCATCTGGCCTCGGGTGCGTTTCAAACAGAGGCTCGCAGCACGACGCCCAATCCCTGACCGACGTCGCCTATGGCGATGAACTGCCGGTCCTCGACGAACTCGCCCAGCGGCAATCACGAATTGCAAAACCGCTCCGCATCGTGATTTACGATTATCCTTCGATGTCCCAGTTTCCACTTTTGGACTTGAAAGTGGATTTCTCGACTCAGATGGTGCTGCTTGCAGCGATGGGGCCCGCTTCGAGTATGGATTGCGAAATTCGTATCGATCGCGTGTGGATGGGCGTCAATCGGCTGGAAGTAGAGGTCACGGAGTTCTATCCTCCCTCCGATGCACCACGATCACCGGCGACCGCGAGTCCGATTCACGCGGTGGTCGTGCCGAGATGCGAATTGCTGATCACCGGATTCACAAGTCGAATCCCAAAGAGCATTTATCTTCAATAGGGTGCAGGCCCCACATGGGACCAGGCACGATCAGGACGCAGACCGTTGCGCACCGACCCTCACCATTCAGTCAGCGGTATCACGATCTCCCGAATATGCCCAGCAGATGCTGCATATGCGGGGGCTTTTTGCTTCGCGCTGACCGGCCAACATGCCGAATCGCCCGAGGTTGAAACGCATCGCCGCAACGTCGCCGCCATGTCCGCGTCAAACGGGGTTGAATCGAGCGTTTTCGTCGCCACAAATCCACAGAACGCGATCGAAGCGGCCGCTCTACTTTTTGAGTCGCCGGGACGAAGTGCGCTGGTGCATTTGAGCCCAAAGAGTTCGGCGGGCAACACGCTGTCTTTGATTCTGGACGCGATTGTCCAACACGGCAGATCGCGCAAGCTCAATCTCCTGCAAATGTTATTGCAAACAGGTGACACCAGTCGTGCCCGGTTGGTCACGGACATGCAGTTTCAATATCTTGCCGAGCTTATCTATATGGATTGCCCGGTTGCCAAGTCGGGCATCAATCCACCTCAGATCGGAAGTCAATTCAGGCTGTTTAATTATAACAGTGAAACTGAGCCAATGTTTCTCGCGGCGCTGGAGAACTCATACAAGAACAGTCTCGACTGTCCCGCACTGACGCCGTTGCGAACCGCTGCCGATGCGCTGGCCGGTCACAAGTCGACTGGAATCTTTGATCCCAGCGGGTTTTATGTCATCGCGACCGACACCGATCCGATAGCGATCTTGCTGACGTCGCGTGTTGCGGACCGATCCGCCCTTGAAGTGGTCTATATGGGTGTGAGTTGTTCAGGTCGCAAACGCGGATTGGGATCGATGCTGTTGGCGTTGGCCAAGCACCGCGCAATGGTGCTGGGCGTTTCGTCTGTCACGCTTGCGGTGGACGCAATCAACACGCCCGCAAGGCGGCTTTACGGGCGGGCGGGTTTCGAAGAACGCGCGCGACGTCGCGCTTGGATTCGCTGCATATAAAGGGTTTCTTCGGTGGAGCCGTATTTACTGCACCGTGCATCCACAGATTTTCAACAGCAAT
The DNA here is from genome assembly GCA_030429365.1 of Phycisphaerae bacterium. Lineage (GTDB taxonomy): Bacteria > Planctomycetota > Phycisphaerae > UBA1845 > UBA1845 > UBA1845. The sequence continues at coordinate 9,785 of JAUIEW010000103.1, read as the reverse complement.
GATTGGCGTTTGTGCACAACTGTTGTTTTCAAAAAAAATTTCAATCGATAACCACTTATCAAATTTGTTGTTCAGGCGCGCGCAACACTGTGAAACGCGTTTCACATTCAAAAAGCTGTTGACCGATTCTCGATGTCTGTGTTAAATTCCGTCCCTGTTGTTGAGCCAGTCTTCGGCCGGTAAATGGTGCCTGCCAATACTGCCGAGCCGATTTCTTTTTTTTGTAAACTTTACTTTTCGATACGCGTGAGTCGTTTACCAAACGGCAAGGGCTTTGCCACGCGCTGGAGGTGTATGCACAATGCTCTCATCGATTGCGGATTCGGTCTGTCAATTCGAAAACGCCATTGCGTCGCGCATCGGTGCGCAGGACTACAAACTCTGGTTCAAGAATGCCACGCGATTCACCATCGCGGATGAGTTTGTGCGTCTTGAGGTGCCGAATGTGTTTGTCGGCGAATGGATTGAACGGCACTTCATGCCCGCGCTGCAGGATGCGGCTGAGGAGGTGACGTCGAAAAGACTTGAGATCGTTTTCTCAATCGACCCAACCATCGCAAAGGAGCTGCGACGCAAACAGCCTGATTCGCAGTCGAAGTTTGCGGCTGACAACCCCGAGCGCCTCGCCCGCAAGCGCAAGAAAGCCGGCGCGGTCGCCGTCCCGCAGACGCTTCAGGGACGCCTCAACGATTTTATCGTCGGTGATTCAAACCGGTTGGCGGCCAGCTGTGCCAAAGCGGTGGCGGAAGCGCCCTGCACACAGTTCAATCCGCTGTTCATCCACGGCGGTAGCGGACTCGGTAAGACCCATCTGCTTCAGGGCATCTGCAACGAGTTGCAGGATCGTCATCCGGGGCTTCGCTGGAAATACGTTTCGGGAGAAGATTTCACCAACCAATTTGTCTACGCGGTGAAGAATGGTGAGCGCGACGCATTTCATCAGCGCTTCCGTCGTCTCGATGTCCTCGTGATCGACGACGTGCACTTCTTCGCCAACAAACGCGCCACCCAGGAAGAATTCCTCCACACCTTCAACGCCATCGATGCATCCGGCAAGCAGGTTGTGATGGCCTCCGACGCCCATCCGAAGCTCATCGGTCACCTGTCGGAGCATCTGGTCAGCCGCTTCATCGCGGGGATGGTCGTGAAAATCGACTCACCTGATCACGCAACCCGCGTCGGCGTCTTGCAGAAGCGCGCGGCGAAACTGAACTTCGAGGTTCGTCCCGAAGTCATCGAATACATTGCGGCTAACTTCCAGGCCAACGTTCGCGAACTCGAAGGTGCATTGCTTAAGTTGGTGGCGTTGGCGCGTCTCAGTGGCGAACCGCTGACCTTGCCGTTGGCCCATCGCGGATTGGGTGATCTCATCGCCAACACCGTTCCGGTCATCAAGTTGACTGACATCGAAAGTGCAGTGTCGATCTTCTTCGGACTTGCACCGGCTGACCTACACACATCGCGTAAAACCCGCACGATTGCCCTTGCCCGCGGCGTGGCGATGTACCTGGCCCGTGCCCACACCGCGATGAGCTTTCCGGAAATCGGTCGATTCATGGGCAATAAGAATCACTCCACGGTGATCTTGGCCTGCCGCAGGATTAAGAACATTCTCAACAATGGTCAGATCGCCAAGTGGATGACCCCAGCCGGCGAAAAAGAAGGCAACCTCGTCGAAATCATCGGCCAATTGGAAGAGCAGTTGGGTCTCAAATCGTCGTCTGCGGAGCAGGTTCAGACGTCGTAGAGTAGGGCCACCCCAATCGTTAATACGGCGCGCACCGGTAGCGCATAATGGCACGGAATGCCTGGCGAAACTGGAGCGATCGCTTCCTTGAGCCCACGACTTCGGACATGTTCCGAAATCGCGGGCTCGTTTTTTTGGCCGCGCCTGGTTCGGCCTAATCGGACGCGCTGACTGGTCAACACCGAATGAATCTTTCATAATCGCCAACACATCGCATCCATAAGAGCCCACGAATTGAAACGGGTGCGACAAACGAAAGGTTTCATCCATGGCATTGATGATGGGCGTATCTGGAATTCGTGGAATCGTCGGGCAAACGTTGACGCCGCAGTTGGCCGCGTCGGCTGGCTGTGCGATGGCGAAGTTTGTCGGCGGCAAACCAATTGTGCTCGGTCGAGACTCGCGACCCAGCGGCGACATGGTGCGAAGCGCCGTGACCAGTGGATTGCTCGCGGGCGGCAGTGATGTCATCGATCTTGGAATCGCAACCACCCCAAGCACCGCCGTCATGGTCACGGAGTTGAAAGCGGCGGGGGGGATTGTGCTGACGGCCAGTCACAATCCGTCGCAGTGGAATGGCATCAAATTCCTGACGCCCGATGGTCACGCACCGCCCGCATCGATGGCCAACGAGATTCTCGATATCCTCAGGTCCGAGTCGTTCGCCCTCGTCGATTTCTCCAAGGTCGGCAAACTCTCCGCCGACACCTCGACGAATGATGTTCACGTGAATCGCGTGCTGAAGATCGTGGACGTCGAAGCGATTCGGGCGAAGCGATTCAAGGTCGTGGTCGACAGCGTGAACGGCGCGGGGCAACCGGTTGCGAAACATCTTCTGGATGCGCTGGGCTGCGAGGTGACCTACCTGAATCCGGAGACGACCGGACTGTTCGCCCACACGCCCGAACCGTTGGAAGAAAACCTTGGCGAGTTGTGCGGTTTTGCCAAATCAGCCGATGTCGACGTTGCGTTTGCTCAAGATCCCGATGCGGATCGTCTGGTTGTGGTCGATGAGAACGGGCGCTACATCGGTGAAGAGTATACGCTGGTGTTGGCCGCCCGCCGCGTGCTTGAACTGACGCCCGGTGCGACCTGTGCGAACCTTTCGACGTCGCGCATGCTTGACGATCTTGCCGCGCAGATCGGCGGTGGATCGTGCGTGCATCGAAGCGCCGTGGGTGAAGCCAATGTCGTCGAAACGATGAAAGCGAACAATTGCATCGTCGGCGGTGAAGGCAACGGTGGGATTATCGATCCGCGGGTGGTGTACGTGCGCGACAGCATCGTCGGTATGGCGCTGGTGCTGGACTTGCTGGCTTCGACTTGTCAACCGCTCTCGACGTTGGTGGCTGACTTGCCGCGATACGAATTGGTCAAGACCAAAACCGAATGCGCGAAAGACAAGATCAGTCGCGTGCTCGCCAACGTGCAGTCAACATTTGCCAATGCAAAACTCAGCACGATCGACGGGGTGCGTATCGATTGGCCCGAAGGTTGGGTGCACGTCCGCGGCAGCAACACCGAACCGATCATGCGTATCATCGGTGAAGCGTCGGATCAGGGTACGGCGATGGAGTTGGTGCAGCGCATTCAAAGAATCGTTGATTCGACGGATTGATGGGATTGCGCTTCGATCTTCAAAGTGACAAAACAAGAAACGGTGCGCATCTTTCGAAAGGATGCGCACCGTTTTCATTTACTGACGGTGTGTTGATTCACACGCATTGATGCGTAATGAATCACACGTGCATGAATTACACCATGTCCTTCATGGCCTTGAGCGGAAGCGCCTTAACGACGTTGCGTGCAGGCTTGGCCTTGAAGACCATTTCTTCCTTGGTGAACGGGTTGATGCCCTTGCGCGCCTTGGTGGCGGGCTTGCGGACAACCTTGACCTTCATCAAACCGGGGACGGTGAAGACGCCGGGGCCACGCTTGCCCAGGTCTTTCTTGATCATTGCTGCCATTTCGTCGAACACAGCAACAACCTGCTTGCGCGAAAGTTCGGTGCGCTCTGAAAGCTCACGATAAATTTCGCTTTTGGTACGTGCTTTCACGGCTTTCGCAGCAGCTTTCTTCTTGGCCATCAAACAAATCCTTTCATGCTTGTCGTTTCGCCGGAATCGATTCCCGACATGTTTCAATAACCAACATTGCCCATCAACGCAGGCAAGATTTTCCAAAGCCTGTTCGCGTCGCGCGATACATTGGAGCAAATCGGCTTTTATGGCAAGTAATTCTTAGCCAAAAAACCCTAAAAAAATAGGGGTGTTCTGACCGACCGGTCGAGGCGATCCGTTCGATGATCGGTTCCCAAGCGCACGCGACAGCGCGCCCGAGCCGTCACAAAATGCGCCGCGCAACTGACCGACGAGAGTACCGACGGGCCTCGTCGAGGTCGCGTCGCGCGTGTTGCGTCGATTGCGATCGAACCATTTCGAACGGGTTTCGGCGCTTGCCGAGGGACGAGGCGATCACCTCGACCGGGCTGGACTGTCACGACTGACAGACGCGAGAAACCCCTGTAAATAAGCTGAAAACGCGATATTTGTAGGTGGTTTGCAGCAGGGCGAACGGGATTGTCGGACCCATTGTCAGGCTGGGCCCAAGGAATTTCGCGGGAATTCAAAGGGGGAATTGGAGGTCGTGGACGTGAGGGTCGCGCCCGAAAAGTGCGACTAAGATGTTGCCGACTCAGTTGTGATTTTTGTCGGGTCGGCTGTCGGTGCGGCATCGTTCGAGGGGTGATTTCCCAACGCTCCGGCCAGGCAGAAGCGCCGGCTGGTCGACAAGAATGGCACCCAGGATATCAGCCAGAGCCCAAAATTTTCAGGCAATTTTTTGCACATTCCGACCAATCCGCTGCCACATCCGCAGTCAAAAGCGACATCGCAGAAGGACTTGAATTCGCCGGTGTTATACATTCCGATGGCCCGAATCGCGATCACGATCGTGAATCCGGTGAGCATGATTAGCAGGGTCAGGGCGGCTCCGCGGACGAAAACCCCAGCGATCAAGACTGCGCCGCAGACCACTTCAATCCATGGGAGCGTCAACGCAATCGCGTTCTCCAGCAAGTACGCACTGGGGGGGAACATCTCGTACTCGCGCAGCATTTTAAGAAATGCAATGGGGTCGCTGACCTTGCTCCATCCCATCTGGATGAACACGATTCCCAGGATGAGACGCGCAACAAGCAGCGGGTATCCCGTCTGGTCAATTCGTTTGATCTTGCTTGTAGTTTCCAACGGATCACTCGATGTCGTAGATGATGTCGCCACTTAACCGTTCACCGCGTTCAAAGGGCAAGCCATCTTTGCCCCAGGCGACAACGCCGCCAATGTAGACAAAGATCTTTTCTGCAACCACGCCGTTTTCGATCAGGTCAGTGGCGGCCAGCTTGCTGTCCTCACACTTTCCACCATTGCAGTAAACGATGATGCGTTCAGCTTCCGCACAGATCGGAATCAGTTCGGGCAAATATCGATCCGCATAGTAATGATCCAATTGGTACGCGCCGGGAATGTGCTTTTCGGCATAGACGGTGTCGTTGCGCGCATCGATGAAAATGCATTGACCGACCTCGTAGGCAGGGCTTTGGAATGCTTCCATCGTCTCGGCATGATCGATGAGTTGATAGAACTCGTCATCGTTTTCGTCGTCGGAACTGTTGGCGGAGACCGTCGATGCCGTTTTCTTGAAGTAGTCGCGCGTCACGTCGAAACGGGAATCGGATGGCTTGAACTGGTTGGCCGCGACCGCGACGACCGCTCCAATAACAACGACAGCAAAGACCTCAACCGCCAGTCGTGTCACGCGAAGGGGGCTTGCCGGATTGTCTGCACCGAAGAATCTGGAGGACATAGGGGAACTCGCTCCTTACGTTGGTCGCACTTGAGATGATGGCTTTGAACCAACTCCGAGTCAATCCGGGGGGGCGGAGTTGCGCGTGGGTTACAGGCTTGGGCCGAATGCGGTCCAACCGAGGAATTCCTCGGGCAAACTGCCATCGGGATTCACTTGGATTTGGAGATGTTGCCAGCGACGTAGGTTCTAGGCTAGACTGTCTGTCTTCGCCAAACATGACAATATTCTCACGTTTTTTCGAGGAGTGGGTGGATGGCTACATTTCCAATCGAAGATATTCGCAACATCGTTTTGGTCGGACATTCCGGCGCAGGCAAGACCTCCATTGGTGAGGCCCTGCTCCACAAGACCGGGGCAACCAACCGCCTCGGGTCGGTCACTGACAAGTCGTCTATTTTTGACTTCGCAGAGGACGAGAAGGAAGCCGCCCACTCGATTGACTCTGCCATTTGCTGCATCAGCCACGATGGCAAGCACGTCAACGTGATCGATACGCCCGGCGCCACCGACTATTGTGGCCAGGCGGTCGCGGCCCTCGCCGGTGCGGAAACGGCGGTTCTCGTCGTGTCTGCCTCCGCCGGTATCGAAGTCAACACCCGTAAGATGTGGGAGCGGGCGACGAACTATGGGCTTGGCCGCATGGTTGTGATCAACAAGATTGACGCCGACAACGCCAATCTTGAAGAGGCCCTCGAAGCGGTCAAAGAGTTCTTCGGTCCCGAATGCGTTCCGATCAACCTGCCCACGGGTGGTGGCACTGGCGTGATTGGCTGCCTTCAGAACAAAACCGGCGATGCAGATTTTTCCGACGTGCCCAGCGCGCACGAAGCCGCGATTGAAGCGATCGTTGGCGTCGATGACACCTTGATGGAGAAGTACCTCGGTGGCGAAGTGTCCGACGATCAGGTGTTGGCCGTCGCCGCAAAGGCATGTGCTTCGGGCGACTTTGTCCCGGTGCTTTTCACCAATGCGATGACGGAGGTCGGCATTCCAGAACTTCTCAACGCCATCGCGAAGATCGCTCCGTCCCCATCGATTGGCAAGAAACGCGTGCTGAAACAAGAGGAGGAAAAGCAGATCGAGATCGAACCGAAAGCCGACGGGCCGTTTGTCGGTCAAGTGTTCAAGGTCACGAGTGATCCGAAGAGTCACATCAAATATTCGTTTATCCGGGTTCACACGGGAAGCCTTGCACACGACGGTACGATCAAAACCATCAATGATCGTAAAGGTTTCAGGCTGGGGCACATCAGCCGCTTCCAGGGTGGCGACCACAGCGACACGGAAGCAGCGTCGGCTGGCGATATCATCGCGGTGGCCAAGCTGGATCTGCACATTGGTGATACGGTGTTCACGGACAATGGTGGTGAAATCGACATGCCCAAACGTCCCATGCCGATGTTCGCCAAAGCCATCGAATCCAAGACCCATGGTGACGAAGACAAGATCGGTTTGGCGCTCAAGAAGTTCGCCGAAGAAGATTACTGCCTCGACATCGAGCGCGATGCCACGACCAAGGAATTGGTCATCCACGGCATCGGCGATCTGCACGTTCGCACCGTGCTAAAACGCATGCAACATCAGTTCAAGCTGGAAGTGGTCACCAAGCCGCCGAAGATTCCATATCGCGAAACGATCACCGGTCGTGCGGAATCGATTGAGTATACGCATAAGAAACAGTCCGGTGGTTCGGGCCAGTTCGGTCGCGTGATCATCAACATGTTCCCGAGCGAACGTGGCGAGGGATATCAGTTCGTGGACAAGATCTTCGGCGGGGCGATCGATCAGACCTATCGTGTCAGCGTGGATAAGGGCATTCGCGCCCAGATGGAAGAAGGCGTGCTGGCTGGATATCCGATCGTGGATGTCACCGTCGAACTAATTGACGGCAAGACGCACCCGGTCGACAGTAAAGACATCGCGTTTCAAATTGCCGGCCGTGGCGCATTCAAAGATGCATTCATGAAATCCAAGCCCGCCTTGCTCGAACCAATCGTCGAGGTCGAAGTGACGGTACCCCGCGATACGGTGGGCGATATTCAAGGCGATCTTGCGTCGCACCGCGGACGCCCCCAGGGGCAGAAGGGCCTCCCGGGCGGACTTTCCATGCTGACGGCTTTTGTGCCGCTGGGCGAGTTGTCGGACTACAACTCCAGGCTGTCGAGCATCACCGGTGGGCAGGGGAGTTTCACCATGGAGTTTTCCCACTACGAAGCCGTGCCGCCGAACGTGGCTCAGCAGATCATCGCGCAAAGCCAGAAGGAGGCCGACTCCTAGAGCAAGCTCTAGCCAATCGTCGTGGGTGACTTGCTGAATTCCCCGTGGAAAATATGCCAGTGGCCGCTTCGGTGGGATGGCAACCGCCGTCGCTCAGGGCATCCAATCGGGCGGTGATACAGTTTTGCTTTAGCGGCGTGCCGAATCTCAATACTGAGGCGTAACTTTATGTAAAATAAAAGGAAGAGGGATTTGCCTTCCGGATTGCCGCGGACTAATAATCTTGATGAATAGGTTATGCGGACCTTCGCCCCCGGGCGATTTCCATAGAGCTTTTCCCCTCCGGAAAGCACCGGGTCTGTCCCCTTGGGGCAGCCCGGTGTTTTCTTTTTACCCGTGTTTGCAGAGCGATCGATCGGTCGGCTGTTTCGAAGCGAATGCTCCGAACGGTCATTCGGTTACAGATTCTCGATGAACAAAGACCGGCTGCGCAATTCACGCATGCGTGTCCGCACATGCTCGGCGATTTCTTCTGGGTTGCGAATGCCTTCAATCACCAAGTGGGCGTCGGACGTATCGGTGGTCAGTAGTTCGACCGACCCGAGTCCAACAATCCGGTCAATGAATTTCTTGCGCAACCGCACGTCATCCACACGGATCAACTCGATCTGATCGATCGTTTGTGAGAAAACGCCGCGTTCGATGAACAGCCGTTGGTCGGTCAGGCGATATCGGGTCCGAATGATTTGAAGGAGAATCCACGTTCCAACCCCAAGCGACACCAACGCCACAATCATCAAACAGATCAAGAACGCCCAGCCACCGGTCAACGACGTCTTGGCAGCTGCATAGATAACAATCGCGCAGGCGATGACGATCCCGATACCGCTCCAAATGCAAATGCCGGTGAAGTACCGCCAATCAGTTCGCCCCTGCCAAATTGCACCCTCAAGTTTTTGAGTGCGTTCATTGACTTCAGTGTCGCCAGGCGTCAGTGGAGTCGGCTGGGTCTGTGCGGATGGCGGTGTCGCCGCTTCAGATTGAGGGGAATCAAACTTCTCCTGATTTGCTTTGTAAGGGTTCTTCGCTTCCTCGTTGCTATCGTAGTCTTGATTGCTCATTTCAAGTCCCGTTTCATTGGCGATCACCAACAACGTGTCGGGCCATCGCAGTTCGCGTTTGCTCGACCGCAGACCTCGAATGCTCTCCACACTAGTTATGCCGTAAAGTCCAGGCTATTACAAATGCTTGGCCATGTTCGAATCAGTTGCAGGTTGTGGTTGACAGCCTCGCTTCCAGTGGGTCAAAATTCGTCCAAACTGGTCAGGATGTCTGCCGGAACGAGCAAAGAATGATTGCGATCGTCCATTGGATGTGTGGTGCCTGCGTTGCGATGGCGTCTGTTTCTGACGTACGGGAAGTACGTTGGGACGCGGATGGCATCAGCTGCAGCGCGTTGATTCAGCGCGTGTCGGATTGCTCTGGTGATGCCTTCGCGATCCGCGCGGATTTGCAACGGGCAGATCGTTCTGTTCGGCTCCACTGCTCGTCAGAATCGATCGCGGAAGCGCAGGTGCTGATGCTGGCTGAATCGGTATATGGACTGTCGCGGTGGAAAGTGGGAGGCACGAGCATCTGGATGGATACGGCTGAGGTTCCAGGGCTTATTGGCGCGGATATCCAGCGACGCCAAGGGGGCTGGACGCAAGCTTCAAATCGGGGCAGAATTCCCGGCGACAAAGTCATTGGAAGTGTCGAACTGGACGACTCAACGTTGGCGGAATCGTCCCGGGCGGTTGCTCTTGCTTTCGGTGTGCCGATTGTTTATTCAAGCGGTTGCGACGTGTCAACCGATGGCATCTCAAACGAGCGACTGTCGCTGTCGCTAGATGGCGTTGATCGTGAGACATGTTTGTCGCTGATGGCGGAACGGTTCAATCTAGAGTGGTCGGTC
>JAUIEW010000411.1 GCA_030429365.1 Phycisphaerae bacterium | reverse complement strand
GGGTGCAATGTCTGTCGCCCTTTACGTCTTCGCCAGCCGTCCACCCGCATGTTAGGCATTGCAAATTCGGCATCACCAACCCCAATCAATCAAGCACCGGGCCGCGCAATCTGCACGCCATTCTCCATATGCTCCCGAATCTCGGCGGCAAGTTCCTGTTGCCGATGAAACACCTTCTCGGCAGTCTCGACTGATTGAATGATGTCGATGTCGCGCGAACGACTGATGAGCCGATCCAGCACATCATCGCCTGTATCGGGCACGCGTAGCTTGATGCAAATCTCCCGCAGTTCGTCGGGACGATATTCGGTGGTCAGTCGGCGCGGTTGCGGCGATTGCGAGCACGCTTCGGCGACGAGGGCGCGGGTGGGTTCGTCCATGCGGAGGAGGTAGTTGCACAGCTTGATACCTTTCGGGTCTTCGTTCTGGTGCGCGGTTGCTATTGCCCTTTGAATCGCTTCATCTGAGAAGTCAATGTCACGCAGTGATCGAGTTCCTTCGTTCGCGGCCCAGTAATCCTGAAACTCCGCTTTCATCTCGTCCGTGAGGGTGGTGATCGGTTTCTTGCTCATTGGTTTTCCTCGGTATTCAAAAGATTGGTGGTGCCGTATCCGGCTTCTGTTAGTTCTTTGATGAGGGGGCGCAGCATTCCTGCGGCCTGAGACGATTCATCGGCATGGGATGCAGCCTGCTTCTCCTGCTCGGCGATTTTCGCGAGTATCGGCCGCATTGCATTGAGTTTGCTTTGATCGGTCACAGCGATCTCAAGTGGGGTGGGCGTTCTTTTTTTATGCTTCTCATTCCACGCATCGCACATTTCTTGTAGCAGGTCGAAGTTTCCGCCCGTGTACGGACCTTCTCCCGCAAACACTTCCGCGTACTCGTTGTTGACCAGCAGGGCGCGAACGCCACGAACATTGCAAGGCATGCCGCCTTCGTCGACTACCTCAAGACGCACGATCCACTTGTAGTCGGACGGGTAGCGAATACCTTCTTCCTGCAGCCGTTCGAGTTCGGTGGGACGCTTGAGTTCGGTTACTGTCGCGCCGTTGCTCATTGGTGGTTTTCCTTATTGGTAGTCGGCTCGTTCGAGCAGTATCGCACGACTGCCGACAGGTAGTTAATTAGCGATGGGTTCTGCAAAAACCAGTCCATGATTCCTGCCGCCATCATGCGAACGACTTGCTCTTCGTCTTGTGGCTTGCAATCACCCGCTTTTGAGAACAGAACGTGAAGCAGTTCGTGGAGTAGTGTTGTCGCTTCGGCATCGCTGGGGCGATTACCTTCTAGTTCGATGATGCGTTTATTGAAGTCGCACGTTCCATAACACTTCTCGTCATTACTGGAACGCGGTTGTTCGAGCACCTCTACATGGAACGTGAGTCCGCCATGTTGGAGTTTGCGCGGCGGAAATGGTGGTAGCGCGAAGAAATCGGGTGCCGCGCTTGGCGTCCCTAATTTAATTTCCTGCTCATCAAGAGCAGTTAGTACCTGCTTTATCGGCATCCTTCAATTCTCCAAATACACAGCGATTTGCTGCATCAGTTGTTCGTCTTGCCTCAGTCGTTTCAATGCCGCGATTTGTATTTGCCGCACGCGTTCTTTGGTGACGCCCAATTCGTCACCCGCTTTCTGCAGCGTCATGCCTCTTAGGAACCGCATCGACAGCACTTGGCCCATCGGATCGGGCAGCGTCCACAGCAGTTTCGCAATCAACTCCTGCACGCCGTCATACTGGCCGAACGCCGGCGGGCGCTCGCTCTCCGTATCAACGCGCGCCATGTCCCAATTCGTGATCGTGGGCTTGGCGATTCGTTTTCGTAGGTAGCCGCTGATCGAACCCCGGATGTACCACACCGCGCACGTCGTGAGCCCGCCGCGACTGGGGTCATGCTTATCGAACCCGCGAGCCAGCCCCTTGATGCCTTCTTGCAGCATGTCTTCATACGGCTCTTCCGACCATGAGAAGTATTTGCGGATGGCCACGTCCACCAAGCCGATATTGGCCGCGATGAATTCCTTGCGCCGTTGAATGTGCGCCTTGAGTTCGGCGTCGTGGTCAACCATCCATTGAAGTCCGTTTCAAGGCGGCGGGGCGAGCATCAATCGTTCTTACTCGGCACCAATTCGCGCAAGTAATCCAAGTGCATGATCTCGCCGTTGCCTTTGGTCAACATCAATGACACCCACCCATCGGACAGGTGCGATTCGAGACGGCGCAGCAGGCCGATACCGGCGCGCACGCCTTTCGAATGGTCGCATCCGTATAACCGCTTCCATCGGTTCAAGGTTTCGATGTCAGGTTGTTCGAAGCTGATGTTGCGACGTTGGCAATACATGCGATGTGTTTACTCGTCCGTGAGTCTTTGGTTTGCGCACTTACTGAACAATATATGAACATTCGAGTGCGTTTTGTGGCCTTATCTAAAAAAAGTCATCCGGCCATCAGTATCAATCATGCGGAGCAATCTCTTTTCTTGGGAGCACCGCATTGGCTTGGGATACGTTCATCCAAATCGCGCTCATCACAATCGCCGTCCTTGGCGTGTTGTGGTTTTTGGTGAAACAACTGATCGACGCTCGCAGCGCCGCAGCTATCGAGCTCAAAGCTATCTTCGATCAACAGTTACGAACCGAGCGGAATCGCGAGCAGTTTTATGAAAC
>JAUIEW010000410.1 GCA_030429365.1 Phycisphaerae bacterium | reverse complement strand
ACCTCAAACGCACTGCCTTCCGAAGTGTGAGCGCCGACATCGGACACAGTCTGAATTCGAGCGCCCTTAAGCCGGCTGATCGCCGCTTCGGTATAGTCAGCCGCTTCGGCAAGACCTTGCTTGAACGTGTCCATGTCGATCGACACATCAACGATCTTCTTTGCGGTGGCGTCACCTTCTTCGCCCTCACCCGTGTCAACCGTTTCGGATGTCGTTTTGGTCACAAAGGTCGCCGCATCGCCCGACGCACTGAAACCACCCAACTCAAGCTTGTCCTCGAAAGTCGTTCGAAGTAGTGCATTGACGTCGGTCGGTTTAATACCGGGCGCTTCGACAACGAACTCGCCAGAGCGCGCGCCCGGGGCGACCTTTGCGTTTCTCAAAGCGTCAGCCGCCTTCTTCAACCAATCGGTGGCGCCCTTGCCCTCAAAGTCCCCTGCACCGGTTACGGCGTTGCGGGCTTCCTCGCCCGTCATCTCGATGCCCTCAGCCAGGTCGATCTGGATGCTGGTACCGCCAAGGAATTCGATGTCGAAGATCTCTTCCTTGCTGGTCGAGCCGACTTTGACAAAGATTCCGACGCCAAGAACAACCGCGATGATCGACACCGGCCAGAAGACGCGTCGAAGGCCAATCCAGTCGACGTTGGGACGACCGATGATGTGAAGCATCTTCAACGACTTGAGCATGCCCCAATCCATCAACGTCGTCATGACCAGTCGCGTGACAAACAACGCCGTGAACATACTGGTTACGATTCCGAATCCGAGGGTCATCGCGAAACCTTTGACTTCTTCGCTACCGACGTACCCGAGAATCACACAGGTAATCAATGTGGTGAGGTTGGCGTCGACGATCGTTGAGAACGCCTTCTCGTAACCGGCTTTGACCGCTTTGCGTAACGTCACACCTCGATCAATCTCTTCACGAATACGCTCAAAGATGAGCACGTTGGCATCGACGGCCATACCGACCGTCAACAGAAGACCCGCGATGCCCGGGAGCGTGAACGTCGCCTCCATGGTGGCCATGATCGCCAACACAAACACGATGTTCATGGCCAATGCAACGTCAGCCAGGAAGCCGGCAAACAGGTAGTAAACAAGCATGAAAATGAGCACGGAAACCAAGCCGAATAGCGCGGCCCGCATACCCATATCTCGGTTCTTCTTTCCAAGGCTTGGACCAGTGACCTTTTCCTGAAGTGGCGTATCCTTCAGGCGTCCAGGAAGTGAACCGGCTTCGAGCTTCTGTACGATGTCCTGCACGCGCTGCTGCGTGAAACTTCCAGAGATCTGCCCACGCTCAACGATCATCGATCTGATGGTCGCATGGGAAACTGCGTGGGAGTCGAGGAAGATTGCCAGTTGGCGATCGATGTTGTCCTTGGTCAGTCTCGCAAATTGCACGCCACCGCGCGGGTCGAGCTGAAAGTCGACGGCGGGCTTACCCGTGGCATACTCCGTGGTGGCAAATGCTCTCTTCAGAGACCATTTCGGGCTGTTCTGCGTGAGACCATACGAAGCGGTACCGTCGTCGGCGTACGCGAGGACGTAATACTTACCGGCGTATTTCTCGACAACGACGAGCCCTTCCGCGATTTGCTTTTCAGCGCCTTCCAGCGTCGTCGCCTGCATGAAGGGCACGATGTCCTGAACGTCGTACCACTCATAGTTGTCGCCAGCCTTGGGACGCGGACCGCGCTTTCGCAACTGCTCGGTATACTTGGAAAGGGGTTCTCTCATGCTGACATTTCGCGGATCGGCCAACATGGATGGGTTTGACGGATCGCGTTCGGCGAGAATTCGAAACTCCAAGACTCCCGCACCACGCAGCAGTCGCTTCAAGTCACTGGGATCTTCCAGCGAACCACGGCCCCCGTCAGACCATGTGTCGAACGCCGCCAAGGTTGAGTCAATATCCGAAACGTAATCCGGATAGTCCGAACGCAATCGCTCAAGTTCAACTTCCCGAATCCTCGGTTTGGCCTCCAGGACGTCGCTAAGTCGCCCAAGCCCCAGGTTGGTCGAGAGCGCCTCTTCCATGGCTGCGCTGTACGCGTCCTGGGCGGTCAGTTCGGCGGCAATATCATTGCCCTCACGCGCCGTTTTGTATGCGTCCCATGCAGCCGCAACCGCGTCGAGTTTTTCTTTCCGACCCGTCACATCACGAACCAGTTCCGCCATGGCCGCGTCGCGACCTTCCTTCTTGTCCAACGCCAATTCGATCTCGATCTTGGAAACATTGCGGGCTTTGATCTGATCGCGCGCAGTTTCGTAGGCTTCACGACGCTTCCGCGCCCCCTCCGGTGGTCGAGGCATCTGGATTTCGAGTCGATTGTTGCCGATTGGCCGCCAAACGAGATTGAACTGCGAATTCGGATCGACGCGCGACTTAAGAATTTCCATCGCCCGTGCCGCGAGCCCGACCTTTTCGCTCGCCCGCATGCCAGCCGTGTCAAACTCGTAAATCAGTGAGGTTCCGCCAGCAAGGTCAATACCCGGTTTGAGTCTGTCTTCCGGGGGATAAAGGGCAAATATCGCGACCGCCGTCACGAACAGCACAAATATCCACTTCCATAGTCTGTTTTTTTCGTTCATCAGATTTTCTAACTCCGCGCATCAGCGCAATATCTTGAAAGTTCTGTCCGGAATTCCGAACGTCGATTTGATTGCG
>JAUIEW010000409.1 GCA_030429365.1 Phycisphaerae bacterium | reverse complement strand
CCGAATGAACCGGTCGTCAATGTGATCGAATATCCATCGCATCCAACCGTTTCCGATGGCCTCGCCTTCTTTCTGGGCGACAGCTTGGGGGCGTTTTTCGAAATCCTCCACATGACCACGGAACTTGTTTCTGGTGTTTTTCGTTACGTGGAGCCGACAAAACTGGAGTGCAGCCAGATATCGCACGACCTCGGGCACCTGTACCTTCATTGCGACATGTGCGATGAAGGGCTCAGGAAACAATTGGGTTTGCAGCACGACCATGACTACTTTGAGGCCTGATGTGAGCGACAAGCACCAAACCAACACGATGCCATCTGGCGGAATCTGCAACGCGTGCGGATTCGCGACGGTTTCGCTTGCGCTGGCCGAGTGCCCGCAATGTGGCGGTGTGGTCCGCACACAAAATGCGCACGCGCGTAGCGGGCAGATGCGTTATCAAAATGCGTATTTGTGGTTCGTCTTCGTATCGTCGCTCGACATCATGCTGACGTGGGTCATCCTGCAAGCGGGCGGGGTCGAAGTGAATCCAATCGCCGATGCAGTCATTCAGACGTTTGGTCTGCGGGGCATGGTGGCGTTCAAGTTCGCGCTGGTCATCTTCGTCATCATCATGTGCGAATGGCTGGGGAGGCGAAACGATCGGATGGGCCGCAAGATCGCCGAGTGGGCAGTTGCGATCACCAGCATCCCGGTCGTCCTCTCGTTCGTCATGCTGTTCGCTGCCGCCTTCTAACCTCAGGCATATTGCAGCCTCCGCGCACCATTGCATACAACAACCGCCCCTGCCAAAATATCGCCCGTGCAATACAACGTGCCAGCCAAGCCATGCCGAGTCGAAACGCGCGTCTCCAACTCCCGTTTTATCACGACGGTCCAACGGGCAGACAGCGTTAAGGATGCACAGAACTTCATTCGCGAAATTCGCGCCGAAATGCCCGACGCCAATCACCACGTCTACGCATACAAAATCGGGTACCCACCCAGCGTATCGGAAGGGATGAGCGACGACGGAGAACCCTCGGGAACATCCGGTCCGCCGGTGTTGGCGGTCCTTCGGGGCAACGATCTGGGCGACACAGTGGTTGTCGTCACGCGCTATTTTGGTGGAACGAAGTTGGGCACAGGCGGTCTCGTTGCGGCATACACGAAGTCGGCACAGGATGCCTTTGCCGAACTTGTCACCGAGCGAAAGGTCGAACGCGTAACCTGCACGTTCACCTATCCATATGCCCTGCATCAAACCATGGGGAAAATCATCGAGCAATTCGAAGTGATGACCGATCACGAAGAATTCGGCGCCGACGTCACCCTAACCGTTCAGGTACCGCTCGAATCGTTCGGCGCATTTCAGAAATGCGTATCGGATGCGTCGGCTGGTCAAGTACAAATATCGACCGTTGACAGATAGCGATCAGGCAACGCTCATCCCTCGTCAATACCAGCCGGTAGCGTGAACGCGCCGTCATCGCCGGGCTTGAATTCATGCACTTCAACCACCGCGTCGGCATTGAGCGGTCCGTACAAGTGGGGAAAAAGTTCGCTGCCGCCTTCGCAGTTCTCGTATTTGATTTCTACGCGGACCCGGTTCTCTGCGATTTCGAGCAACACGAGGTCATCGCGTCCCGCAAATCGTTCGTGGGCGACGCGTAACACTTGCGCGGGCGTTGAGCAGTGAATGAATCCTTCCGACTTCAGCGATGCGATTGCGTAGAACCCCGAAGTTCGTGCCGAATCCCAGGCGTCTTTGGTTGCGATGTGCAGTATGTTGGCCACGAGATGTCCCCCACCGTCAATGTTTCCATTCCCGATGCCCTGACTTGCGTCAACATTCATCATACACGAAAAACGGCGCGGGTGGATCATTGGATCCATCCGCGCCGCAACTTCTTGATCTGTGCTGCGCTACTTCAAACCTGCTGCGAATCAGTTGGCAGTGTTGCCGAGGCCCTGGAACCTGAACACCGAACGCAAATTCGGATGCGACGAGTAAATCGTGTCGAGGGCCTGCGTGAAAGTCATGTCGGCGCCGAGTGAAAACGATCCGATTACCTGCACTTTGTTCTGTGATGGGCTGTACCAGATCAACTCGTTGCCCGAGGTTGAGTCAGCGTGTTGGCCGGTCTGCAGATCGGCGTTTGAGCGATCGAAATCGCCCAGGATCAAATACTCCGGATCGCCATGGAAGTTCTGCAGTTTCATCGACGCAGCACCGGTCACGCCCGCCAGTGGATCGAACTCATTGATCTGCGAACCATCGGGCATGATCTCGCGAATGCGGAGCGTTCCGCCGAAATTCTGGCTCGCCGTCACGAACAATCCACCGCCAACCGACTCGGGCGCCACGAACAGCGATTTATACTGAATCGTGTTGGACTCGCTTTCGAACAACATCGTCGACGTCGAACCATCCACGTCGATGATCACGCCGCGGTTCAAATTGACATCCACATAGTCACCAGCAAAACCTGCTGGCGCGATTTCAAGATCCTGTTCAAACGTTCCCAGACCGGGCTCGCCGAAATCGAGTTGGAAAATCTCCTGGAATCCGAGCAGGCTGTCGGCATCGTAAAGGCGACTGTTGCGAAGTGACGCGTAGGTCACATCCGCGCGGGCGGCATCCTTGTTGGCCACCATCGGCTTGCCTTTGGCGACACCTTCCGAACCGGCGATCTCCTGATC
>JAUIEW010000102.1 GCA_030429365.1 Phycisphaerae bacterium | reverse complement strand
CCCGATCTACGACCGTCACCAATCGCTCAAGTTCTTCGTCATGGGCGAGTTCGACATCAACGGTGACGGCAGGGACGATCCCCATGGCCAGCGCGACATCAAGTCGCTCATCGAGCAGTGGGGCGGTTCGACGCTGTCAGAGCTGTCAGCCAAGGTCGATTTCGTCGTGCTGGGCGGACCGCCCGAGCGCCCGCGTCGCTCGCAGGACGTTGATCCCGAGGACGACCCCAAGTACCAAGCTGCCGCCAAGGCTTACGCAGCGTATGAAGCACAGCTCGCCAAGGTGGATGTGCTGGCTGTTCCGCGCCTGAGCCAGAAGGAATTCCTCAATTTCCTCGGCTACACGCAGTCGTCTACCGAGACCGCGGCTTCAATCCAGGCCATGACTGGGCAGTAACGAACCCGAAGTCTGGTCACCATGTCAGAAGCCTCGCCCGACGCAGCAATGGAATTTGCTCGTCGCTGTCGGGTTTAGCAGCCTATTGGCTGATGTTACCCGGTGCGCCGCGGCCGCCTGCGTCGAAGACGCATCTTTTGCCTCCAGCCGTGCGCTCGGCCGCCAACATCGAATTGGCAGCATGGAATCTGAGGCAATCCTTCCTAGAGTACGTCTGTTCGCCGGTGTCTTCCGTCTCGATAACGGGGGTGAATGTGCTCGACGAGGTCGGTGAGTCGGAGCTAGTCGTCGGGGTCAAATAGGCGGTTTTCAGCATGAAAATTGCACTTTTTTACGGTCCTTTTTTTGACGAAATCGCGATAACGTGTTACACTACATTGCTTTGCCCAATTTCGAGATTCCCGTGAGGCTCCGGGCTCGCCCTGCGTGGTGGAGCGGCTGATATTGGCATGAGAACAGCCGTTTTTGGGGGTGTGGTAGGCCTGCGGGGTGTTGCTCGCCGTGCTGGTACTGGTTCCTCTGGGCCCGTTCGTCTGGCTGGCGGAGTCAAGCTGGGGTAGTTTTCTCGAGGTTGGGCATTTGTTTTTGGGAAGGACCACTGAGCCTGTACGTTGGATCTTAAATCGATGCGTTTTTCCGCATCGATCCATCTGGAATCAGAACCCTTGATTATTCCGTGTTGTTGGTTGACCAGACGTTTCGGATTGGGGACGTTTGAATTGGGAATGCTTGTGTCGGGATTTCGTCAGTCTGAAGTTGGACAGGGACTGGCGAGAGTTTGATGCGGGTGCGATTCCCGTTCAAGTGCACTTGAAGCTGACTTGTGTTTGAGTATCGGTGAACGAATCGTCCGGATAGAGCTTGCGGCCCACCAGCCCAGGCGACGGCAACGAGTCTTTTTCCTCCGAGGGACCCATTGAAAGATTGGGACGCGCTCAAAGAAGAAATCCGCCAGCGGATTGATCTGGTGGAGATTGTGTCTGAACACGTCTCACTCAGACGCGCCGGGCGCGACTTCGTCGGGCTATGCCCATTCCACGAAGAGAAGACTCCGTCCTTCAGCGTGAGTCAGAGCAAGCAGATCTTCAAATGCTTCGGGTGCGGCGTTGGCGGCGACCTGTTCAGTTTCGTTCAGCAAAGAGAAGCCGTGAACTTCGTCGAGGCGATGCGCATTCTCGCCGACCGGGCTGGCGTCGATCTGGATCGTGCTCGTCGATCGGGTGGCCCGCGGGGCGGACAGGGCAATCATCCCAACGGCATTGATCGCAGCGACATCGCCCGTGCCAATGCGTGGGCGATGGGTGCGTTTCAACAGGCCCTCGCCGACGAACAGCTGGGCAAGGTCGCCCGCGACTATCTCGTCGAGCGGGGCATCCCCAAAGACATCGTCGAGAAGTTCGCCATCGGCTGGGCGCCGGAAGCGGGCGGTTGGTTGCCCGAGCAGGCCCGTAAAGCCGGGATCAATACGCGTGCTCTGCAAGCCGGCGACCTGGTGCGGGTGTCGGACCGATATGGACAGTCGGCAGGTGGATCGAATCTGTATGGCACGTTCAGGGGCCGACTGATGTTCCCGATCCGCGACACGATGAACCGCGTCGTCGGATTCGGCGGTAGGACGCTGATCGGTGACCGGGCGAAATACCTTAATACGTCGCACACCCCGCTGTACGACAAGGGGACGATGCTTTACGGCATCGACCAAGCCCGCATGCCCATGAGTAACAAGCGGCAGGCGATCGTGGTTGAAGGGTACACCGATTGCATCGCGTGCCATCAATATGGTTTGGATCGGACGGTCGCAACACTGGGAACGGCACTGACCGATCAGCAGATTTCATTATTGAGACGGTGGTGCGACGAGGTGGTGCTGCTGTTCGATGCGGACTCTGCGGGCGAGGAGGCGGCTGACCGGGCTCTGGGCGTAGCGCTGCGCTACAATTTATCGGTCCGTATCGCGAGCGTGCCGGACGGTAAGGATCCGAGCGACTATCTGACGGCGAACGGTGCGAGTGGTGTTGATTCCCTGTTGAATAGTTCGGTGGATGCGCTACGATTCAAATGGGGGCGAACGTGTGAGCAGTTCGCCGAAATGAGGGGCGGGGGACAGAGACAGGCCATCGAAGCATTCATTTCTCTGGTTTCCCAAATGGCATCCTATGGAACACTGGACGCGATCCAGCGGGGGTTGGTGATCAACCAGCTTTCGGGATTGCTCGCGGTGCCACAGGATGACATCGTCAAGTTGCTCAAGACAGCCCAGCAGAAGGTCCGCAGTCAAAACGCGCGCACGAGTGCGCGGGTGGGCGGCGTTACATCTGCAGATGCGCAGGATCGTTCGCGTGTGGCGCGTCGCGACTTCGGTGAATCCGGACAGGATTCCGAGCAAGCCGCGCTGCGTGGCATGTTGCAGGTGTTGGTCAATGAACCGGGACACTACGCGGAGGTTTCGGATGTATTCGTGCCCTCGCGATTTCAGGATGGTGAACTGCGCCGATTGGCGGATGAGGTCGTGGGACTCTGTACCTCGTTCGGCGAATTTCAGATTTCGGAGTTGATGGACCGATTCCGTGATGAACCGGCGCTGGGTCGGTTGGTGACGGATTTGGTTTATGAAGGCGAGCGTCAGGGACAATACCAAGCCGCCATCGACGACACACGCAACCGGCTGCTCCAGTTGAATGCGTTGCGTGAAGGGCAGCGGTTGGCGAAGAGCGTGACGGAAAAGTCCGGCGCAAGTGCCAGCGATTCAGGCGAATTTGTTTCAGATGACACAGGATCATCTGGAAGGAGTGGTGGGACGGGTAGCAAAGAGTATGAGACGCAGCACCTGGAGCAACTTCAGAAATTGCTCTCGGAACGGCGCGGGTTTGCACCGAGTGTGCCCTCGTCGAATCCGATCGAGGCGCAGCGGAAGTAACAAGGCAGCAAAAAAAGCAATTGGGTTCAGTAACTTTTTGTCATGTTCAATAAACGCAGTTGGTCTGAACCGGCCGGGCCCTGCGTGACCAATATGGCGGAGATTCAAATGACAACCTTGTCAACCAAGACATTCGAAGACGTCAACGCAGAAATCGAAAAGTGCATGCTTGAGCTCACCGAGCTGGGCAAGAAGCGCGGATACATCACGTGGGAAGAGGTCAACGAGGCCATCCCCGATGAAGCCGTTTCACCCGACAAGCTCGAGATGATGCTGCTGCACTTTGAAGAGCAGAAGATCGATCTGCTTGACGAAATCGAAGCCGAGAAGATTGAAGCCCGCCGCGGTTCGCGCAAGAAGGGCGGGGCGACAGAAGAAGGTGAAGGGGCTGGTAAGGGTAAGGTCCAAGCCGAGGAGACCGGTGCCCGGCGAATCGACGACCCCGTCCGAATGTACCTCACGCAAATGGGCGAGATTCCGCTGCTCACCCGTGAAGAGGAAATCCGCCTTGCGAAGAAAATTGAACTGACCCGAATGGCCTTTCGCCAGAAAGTGCTCGAAAGCGATTACTGCGCAGCCCAAGCCGTCGATATTCTTCAGCGCGTCCACAACGGTACGCTTCCTTTCGACCGCACCATGAAAATCCTCACTTCGGAGCAGATGGCCAAGACGACGATCATGTCGCGGATGCCCGGTAACATCGAAACCGCCCGCGCCCTGCTCTGCCGCAACGAAGAGGATTGGGAGACACTCAACAAGAAGCGCGTTGCAGCCGCCACCCGGTCGCAAGTCGATGCCCAGATGACCAGTCGACGCCGCAAGATTTCAAAACTTCTCGAAGAGCTTTCCCTCCGCACCAGCCGCATCACTCCGCTGATGAAAAAACTCGTGTCGATCAAGTCGAAGATGGTCGACCTCGAAAAGCGCATCGTGCAGATGTCCAAGCGGAAGAACATTCCGATGGAAGATTACGAAGCGATGTGCGACGAGATCGAGGGCATGAAGTCGCTGGTGATGGAAGACACCGAATCGTTGAACGAGCGGTTGAGCATCATCTCGCGCGTGTTTTCCGAATACGAAGATGCCAAGCGCAAGCTTTCGGGCGGCAACCTGCGACTCGTCGTCAGTATCGCCAAGAAGTATCGCAACCGTGGCTTGAGTTTCCTCGACATCATCCAGGAAGGTAACACCGGTTTGATGCGTGCGGTCGACAAGTACGAGTACAAGCGCGGTTACAAGTTCAGCACATACGCGACATGGTGGATTCGCCAGGCCATCACCCGCGCCATCGCCGACCACGCCCGCACGATTCGCATTCCCGTTCACATGATTGAAACGATGTCACGCCTTCGCAACATCGCCAAGCAATTGCTGCAGGACCTCGGTCGCGAAGGTACCATCGAAGAAATTGCCAAGCGCGCCCAGATGCCCGTCAGCGAAGCCCGCCGCGTGATGAAGATCTCGCGCCATCCGATTTCGCTCGATCGACCCGTTGGCGAAAGTGAAGATTCGTATTTCGGCGACTTCATTGAAGACGCAGCCGCCGAGTCGCCGGTGATGTCGGCTGGCTCGGAGATGCTCAAGGATCGCATCGAGGAAGTGCTTAAGACGCTGACCTACCGCGAGCGCGAGATTATTAAGTTGCGGTACGGAATCGGCGACGGGTACACCTACACGCTCGAAGAGGTCGGCCGCATCTTCAAAGTCACCCGCGAGCGCGTTCGTCAGGTTGAAGCAAAAGCCATCCGCAAGCTGCAGCATCCGGTTCGCTCGCGCAAGCTTGAAGGCTTCCTCGACAGTCCGATGCGGTTGGCTTGATGAACCAAGCACGCACCCGGTGAGGGATGCCATAACCGAAGGATAGGCTTTATTGTCGACAACGCGGGCCAACATGAACGTCAAGGCCCGCGCCTTTGGTGCCATCGGGATTGTCGCGCTTGGCGCGTTTTTCGTGATCCTGTGGGACCGCCAATCTTCCACGAACGAACCCGCTGCAGATAGCGTTACATCGAAAACGGAAACTCCCCGTGTACGCATCAAGTGGGGCGTCTATCAGATCTACTGGGGCGCTCAGCGCTTCGAGCACTTTCTCGACATTGCCATCGACAAATTCGCGACATCGCCCGACTACGTCATGTTCTATCGCGATCTTGGACGACCGTTTCCGGCTGACGGTATCAAAGTCATCCGCGAGCGCGGGGCGATTCCATCCATCTCGATGGAGTTGTGGCATTGGGGTCGCAAGTCGACGAAGTACCTGGCGAAGATCAACGACGGTGAGTATGACGCATACTTTGAATCGTGGGCGCGCGACGCGAAAGCCGATGGCGGTCCGGTGCTGCTGCGTTTCGGGTTTGAATTCAACGGCGACTGGTTCAGTTGGTCGGGCGATCCGGATGCCTACATCAAAGCGTGGCGTCGGGCGCACGGCATTTTTCAACGCATCGGTGCCGACAACGTGCAGTGGGTCTGGGCGCCGAACGTCACCAGCGTTCCCGATTCGCCGGCCAACAACATGCACCTGTATTATCCTGGCGCGGCGTATGTCGATTGGGTCGGTGTGGATGGATACAACTGGGGCGATCATCACGACGAATGGCACACGTGGCAGTCGTGTCAGGAGATTTTTGAAGGCGTCCTCACCGAGTTCGATCGTCGCTATCCGAAGCACCCGGTGATGATCGCAGAGTTCGGGTGTGTTGAGGATGTACCCGGTCGAAAAGGGCAGTGGATGAAAGATGCGGTGGCGTGGTTGAGCAACAAGACCCGTGTGTCTGCCGTTATCTGGTTCAACCTAGACAAACGCCGCGAAGGCGAACACGACGGGCGGATCGATTCGACCGACGAAAGTCTGGCGGCATTTAACCAGAGCTTCGCGAAACTCGGCGGTCCGTAAGCGGATTCGTGATTGCGCCGCCAGTTGCAAGCCAGTTGTCGCAGGTCGGCACACGATGTTGTTGCTGTTAGATTTCAGACTTGTCGTCGCATGTTTTTTGAGACACGATAACCAACCATGACCGCCTCAGAAGCAGCCACCGCCAATAACACGCAAGTCTGCTACGGGCCCAACAGTCCGTTCGACGACGAAGAGCGAGCCATCATCGAGGCAATCTGTGCCCAACTTGCCAAGAGTCCTCGTGAGGAAGCGCCCAATTTGCTTGCGGCCATTCGTCAGCAGATCGTCAGCCTCGAATGGTTTGGCGAGATCACGGCGCAGTATCCTTCCCCGCTGAATGATCAGCGCCTGGGTCAACGGCGTCGCGGGCTTTCGAGTCTGGTCAAGAGTCTGAGCAAAGCCACGCCAGCGAACTTTGAATTCCTTCTGCCCACGCGCACGCATCTGGGGCGTGCGCTCGTGATGGCCGAAGCCAATTTCTATCGCCTGCTTCGTTACGTTTGCATCGATATATTCGAAGGCGACGAGGGAGCCGAGTTGCAGGAGCGTACTGCAAATGGTCTTCGTCGTTGCCTCTACATCAAGCTCATCGAAGAGGTGCTGTCGGACATTGCAACCGGTGCGGCCATCGAAACGCGGACGCGTTCTCGGGCGGTTGCGGCGCTGGCCCAGGTTTGGGAACGGCGGGTGACATTTCGCGTCAGCGATTTTTTTCCGATTCTCGATGCGGCGTGGAATGCGCGGCGACGCATCACCGCGATCGGGGGGACGCTGCTCGGGACGCACGAGATGTTCGAGCTATTCAAAGCCGGTTGCGATCCTGATTTCGTGGACTTCTTTGCGAGGTCCGACCCCTCGGAAGACGAGGTCGGGGCGTTTCGCGAATTCTTGTTCGGTGCGACGACCGAAGACTTGCGGGCCAAGCAGAAAGAGATGGAGGAAGCCGGTATCCTCTCGACCGAACTGGTTGATCCGATCGCGTCGACCGACCCGGAAAGCGCGACGGTCTTCTACGAATTCTTCCGCTCCCGCCACCTGCAAGCGATGGCCCGCCGCCTCGCCAACATCCCTGGCCCCAAGCACACAGCCGAAGCCTACGTCATGATGGCCTACCTCGATCGACTGAAGTAAGGACTACTGGACAATGCTAAGGGCGGAAGTCAGGGACATTGTCGCAAATGACCTGGATAAATGGGAATTGTGGATTCCTTCGGACCCGTTGCAAGTCTATCAGTGGTTTACAATCAGCGTAGGCGTTGTCGGGCAGTACGGTGCTGATAACTTCCAACTGGCGGCTGCAACGCGCGAGGGGCGTCCACGAAAGTCCAAGCATTTCAGCGGCATCATTGTGGATGAATGGAATTGCGATTCCGTTAGCAACGCAATCGTCGAATACGTTTCCTCGATTTGTGGAGATACATGGGAGGATATCGTTCGACGGCTCGAAGAGGTGTGCTATTGGGAATATTCACGCCGGTCCTTGAGTGAATACGGTTAGCGAATTTCAGTCCCCCACCCTTCCGCTGCGCTCAAGGATGGGGCACCCGCGCGCTCATGAACCCTAAGAATTAGGTGAGAGGCCCTCCATGAATCATGGGAAACGATGGGCTATACTGCCCCCAAAGAAGACATTTTGCGAAGGCGTTCTGGGTTTCAAAGGAATCACCATAGCACTGGATCGCGACGATTTTTCCGGCACCTGGGACGAGAGGTATTGGAAAAACGTTCCAGGCCCATTCTATAGTACAATCTTTAACACGATGTCACTCATGGCTTCGAGTCATGCGCCTGGGCATTTGATTCATGATGACAAGTGCGAGTTCTTCTGGAAGCCTCCTTGTACTGAAGAGGAATACGCCGATTGTATCGTTGCAATGTGGTGTGATGACATAGATTCCTACGGTGTCGACGGCAATGAACACTGGTCTCCACAACTCGTTGCTGAATGGTGGAATCGGCGTGGCGAGTTGCTGGATTGGGCGAATGAACGATACCGCTGTACGAGCGAGGACGCTCGGACATTCTGGAGCCAAAGTGAAGGAATGACGGATCGACAGTTGCTAGCGCAGCACATAGATTTCATCGAGAATGAAGCCGAAGAATATCTCCGCAGCTACATCTTTCTTCTGCTCGAAGGCCGGGCCGCTCAAAGTGGCGACAGCCTGCCGATGATTGAGGGATGATTCGTTAACCTTCGTTATTGTGTCGGGTCGATGACCTGACCTACGCCTCGCGATATTGCAGATAGGATGGCATTCAAAGATTCATGCCCCCGAAACTCTACAGCACGTTGGCATCTTGGTGGCACTTGCTTTCTGATCCACAGGACTATGCGGAGGAGGTGGCGTGCTATTGGCGGCTGCTTTGTGAGCGTGCGAGCCGGCCCGTGGGCACAATGTTGGAGTTGGGTTGTGGCGGTGGGAACAACGCATTCCACTTCAAGCAACACTGCCAACTGACTCTGACCGACTTATCGCCCGACATGCTCACTCAAAGTCGCCGCATCAACCCCGAGTGCGAACACTTCGAGGGCGACATGCGAACGCTGCAACTAAGTCGCCGCTTCGATGCCGTGTTCGTGCACGATGCCGTCATGTACATGGTCAACGAGGGCGACCTGCGCCAGGCGATCAAGACGGCTGTCACCCATTGCGAACCCGGCGGCATTGTCATGTTCGTCGCGGATTGCACGCGCGAAACGTGGGCGCCATCGACCTCACATGGTGGGCACGATGGTGATGGTCGTGCGCTTCGATACCTCGAATGGACGTGGGACCCCGATCCGGCGGATACGGAATTTGTCGCGGAAATGGTGTACATGCTGCGCGAGGGGGATCAACCGGTTCGAATCGAGCGGGACCGACATCGATTTGGGTTGTTCTCGAGTGAAACTTGGATTCGATTGCTTGCCGAATCCGGTGTGCGGGCCTCGAAAGAGTGCTGCCGGTTTGTCGATGGCGAAGAAGTAACTGTATTTGTCGGCGTTCTAGATTCCTATCGCCTTGCTAATTCTCGGTTGGCGGTAACTCGCCGGTCACCGTCCACTTCCACATCGCCATCAAGAAGCGACTGAGCGTTTGCTTCTCTGAATACCATTCGATCGTATCGCCATTGACGCCCTGCCAGACAACCGGATCGTCAAGTGCAATGTCAGACCGGTTGATTCCCCAACAAACGACGTCTTGATTCTCGTCAGCAAAAATGAGCCGGTCGTCAATCCACGATAATTCCTCAACGGGGCGTAACCGATTGAGTTCTTCATTGATCCAGTGTCGTCCCGCAAACACATGGTACTCAAACAGTGACGTTGGGATTGTCAATTGAAGTGATCGCAGCGTTTCCTTCAACTGCTCTCTGTCCAGCGATTCATTTGGTGCGGGGGCGCTGTCAAACAACTCCAAGAAGCACTTGCGGTAGTACTCTACAAAATCGTTCATCGCTTGCTGAATCTCCGCAATGAGTGGTTCGGCGTCACCGAATCATCACGACCCACGGCTCATTCGGGATTACGCTTCGGCGACGGCGGCAAGGTCGTTCAGATCGCTTTGGATGCACTTTTTCATGGTCGGGCCCATCATCAGTGATGTCACTGGCGACATGATCTTGGCGAACAGGCTGACGGGTTTGCA
This sequence comes from Phycisphaerae bacterium, assembly GCA_030429365.1. Lineage (GTDB taxonomy): Bacteria > Planctomycetota > Phycisphaerae > UBA1845 > UBA1845 > UBA1845. The sequence continues at coordinate 6,273 of JAUIEW010000102.1, read as the reverse complement.
GTTCATGTCCATTTTGACTTCGGTGGTGTTACCGTTTGGGACGAACTGAAACGTTGTCCGAAAGTCCGTGCCGCACGAATGGCAGCCGACCGAATAGGATCGATTCGGTTCAAACGACGTAATCTCCATCTCTTCGACGGCTTCCTTCTTGAACATAATGCGGGTCTCGCGGAATTTCGTGCCGACGCCGATGGGTCCATCGGTCAGTACTTCCAGCTTGGCGATGCCGTTTACATGGTCAGCCGCCTCGCGAAAATTGGTAAACGTCGCGAAGACTTTTTCGACCGGTGCGTGGATGGTCTTGTTCATTGAGATTGTCGCCATATTGCTACTCCGATTATTGGTTGGGCCATTGCAACTTAATAGACAGTGATATCTTCAAACCCGCCCCCTGAACAGTTGATTCTCGGCTGGGAGTTGACGCCGTCAAATTGCATGTTGATCGAGACGTTGGCCGCGCCCGTGGCGACGGGGTCGGCCGTCACGCGACATTCAACGGGAATCGCGTCGATGGCGCCGGGGGCGCTGGCGTTGAACGTAAAGACTTCGTTCTCGACGAACTTGGTATCGGTGATCAGGGTTGAACCGGCTGAGTTGGATGCGGCATTCAACGTCTGAATGCAGGTTGTGTTGTCCGGGTAGAGAATCGTGATCGTGAGCGGTGCGCCCGAGAGGGTCAGGAAACTCAGATCATCTCCCGTCCCATTGCCGCTGCAGTTGCCCGACGTTGTGCTGCCTCCACCACCACCACCGCCGCCGTTTCCGGCACCTATGCCACCCGGACTGCAGCTTGCGATCATTGGGCAAATCATTCCGACACAAAAAATGGTTGTCATGTTTTGGAGTGATATTCGTCGCTGCATTCGCGTTCTCCTGATGATTAAACTCGTGTGTATTGGCAGAGCGCTTGTCCGTGACTGTGATATGCGTTGGGACAAGCGTTGCTGAAAGCCCGATGGCTGAACATCGTAGCGGACAAACAGCCGCAGGCTCAAGGTTTGATCGCGAACGAGATGGCTGGGTAAGGCTCTGGATATAAAAAAGGGCGGAATGACGTTGGTCATCCCGCCCATTTTATGACGACTTCTTGATTCTTGTTTTCTTCAGTCCCCCACCCTGGAAGGGTGGGGCACCCGTTGTAGGTCGGGTCATCGACCCGACACCAATTTCAATGCTGGCCTAGTAGCGATAGTGGTGCGGCTTGTATGGGCCGTCCACCGGAATGCCGAGGTATTCGGCTTGATCCTGGCTCAGCTTGGTCAGCTTCGCGCCGAGTTTGTCGAGGTGCAAACGTGCGACCTTTTCGTCGAGGTGTTTCGGCAGCACGTAGACTTCGTTCTTGTACTCGTCGGTCTTCTGGAAGAGTTCGATCTGAGCGATCACCTGATTGGCGAAGCTGTTGCTCATCACGAAGCTCGGGTGGCCGGTGGCGCAACCGAGGTTCACGAGACGGCCTTCCGCGAGCACGATGACGCAGTGACCGTCGGGGAAGATCCACTGATCGACCTGCGGTTTGATGTTGACCTTCTTGATACCGGGAACTTTGGCGAGACCGGCCATATCGATCTCGTTGTCGAAGTGACCGATGTTGCAGACGATGGCGCAGTCTTTCATCTTGGCCATGTGGTCCGCAGTGATGATGTCTTTGTTACCGGTGGTCGTGACGAAGATGTCGGCTTTCGATACGACGTCATCGAGGGTGACGACTTCGAGACCGGCCATGCATGCCTGCAGCGCACAGATCGGATCGATCTCGGTGACGCTCACGCGAACGCCTTGGCCAGCCAGCGACTGGGTTGAACCCTTGCCGACATCGCCATAACCACAGACGACGGCTTGCTTGCCCGAAAGCATCACGTCGGTCGCACGCATGATCGCGTCGACGAGCGAGTGACGGCAGCCGTAAACGTTGTCGAACTTGCTCTTGGTGACGCTGTCGTTGACGTTGATCGCCGGGAAGGGCAGTTCGCCTTTTTCCTGCATCTGGTAGAGACGGTGCACGCCCGTGGTGGTTTCTTCGGTGACGCCCTTAATGCTCTCCGCCGTCTTGGTCCAGCGGCCGGGGGTTTCGGCGATGGATTCGCGAAGTGAGGCGAGCAGTTCGACCCAATCTTCCGGATCGTCGGCCTTGGTCGCGGGGACTTCGCCTGCTTTTTCGAAGGCGGCGCCCTTGAGGACCATCATCGTGGCGTCACCGCCGTCGTCGAGGATCATGTTGGGCAGTTGACCGTCGGGCCAGGTGAGTGCCTGAACGGTGCACCACCAGTATTCGGCGAGGTTTTCACCCTTCCATGCAAAGACAGGCACACCGGCTTTGGCGATAGCCGCGGCTGCGTGGTCCTGCGTGCTGAAGATGTTGCAACTGCACCAGCGAACATCGGCGCCGAGTTCGACGAGCGTCTCGATCAGGACGGCAGTCTGAATGGTCATGTGCAGCGAACCGGTGATGCGAGCGCCCTTGAGCGGCTTCTTTGAAGCGTACTCGCGGCGGATCGACATCAACCCGGGCATTTCTTTTTCGGCCAGCTCGATTTCCTTGCGACCAAAGTCGGCTTGCGACATATCTGCGACTTTGAAGTCTTCAACGGCAACTGTCATGTTTTGTCTCCGGTATCCTTTAAGTTTAGCGTTTCAGTTCTGTTTTCTATGTGGTTCGGGGAATACGTGCCCCCCCGTGATTCATGGTTTACGCCCAGTCAGGGCGAACAGGCCCGGCGCGTCGATCGATGCGGCTTTTGCCGGTGCCACCGATTGAAGATCGTGCGCCTCGCATTCGTTGAAGCCTGCGAGCGTCAGTTGATTGCAAAGTTCCTGTCGATCAAAACCCCACCAACGATCCTGCATCATCTCGTGGAAGTCGGATAGCGTATGCGCTTCCTGCTCGATAATGAGAAGCCGTCCCCCGTGCTTGAGAATTCGGAAGAACTCCGCGAGCGCATCGGGCGGAACCGGTTCGTGATGCAGAACCAGCGACGCGATGCACAGGTCGGCTTGGTTGTCGTCAATGTGCAGATTCGTCGCCGACCCTTTGCGAAACGTCACATGCTTCGCCGCTTCACCCCGCAACCGCTCGCGCGAAACGTCGAGCATTTCATCGACCGGATCAACCGCGATGACATTCGCAAAGCGTTGGGCGAGTAGCGGCAGCAAGTAACCCGTACCGCAGCCGACATCGACCACGGTCCAATCCGATGGAAGCAGGGCGGTGAGCGCATCAAGGTGAAAAGCGCTGCCAAAGCAATCGGTCCGCATCGCATCCCAGCGATGTGCCACCTGCGAGAAAAACGCGTCGCTGTCGGACTGGCGACTTCGAAGCACATCATCAAGCCGAGATCGCAAAGGGGCTGGCAATTCCTGCGTCGCGCTCCAATCCAACACCCGATCGCGAAGATCATGGTCCGGACCGTTTTGACCACGCACCGGAAAGTAGGTCGCGGATGTGCCATTCTGACGTGCATCGACCAGCCCGGCCTCCCGCAGGGTCTTGAGATGCCTGGAGACTGTGGACTGTGGCGCACCCAACACACACACCAATTCCGAGACGCCAAGTTCATTCTGCAAAAGAACTTGCAGAATTCGTCGCCGAATCGGATCAGTCATGGATTTGAATATGCCGTCGGTCACCATGGCTCGCGCACTATTCTCCTACCCAGAGTATCGGATAATTCCTTCATCCGGATGAATGAATATATAGAGTTTTTCGGAAAGGTCAAGGTTATCGGCTGTCTTGCTCGTCTCGGGCGTCGAAATCGGACTCATTTCCGGACAAGCCGATCCTCTTTCTGAAAATTGTGGACAGGAGGCGGGCGTGGTCGGCGGTTGGGACGGGGGGCGGGCGAAGCCGGGTGGTCAGCGACGAAACGAATTGGCCATACCAACTCTGTTTGGATGCTCCCAGTCGCGCGGAGAAAATGTCGTGGATCTGTTGGAGGTCGCTGCCCATTTCACCGGCAGATCGATACGGTTGGCCGCGAGTCTTGCGCAGGGCGGTGGCGAGGACGACGACGAGCGCCCGCTGGAAGTCGTGGTCGTCCGAATTCAGCGGCGCATCGGGATTGCCCAGGCGGATGCTTCGCAGATCCACAGACAGTCGGCCCGATCGACGGCGCGGGTGCCTACCGGTCAAGAGTTCGTGGGCGACCAACCCGAGTGAATAGACGTCGGTTGTAGGTCGAAGCGTGTTGGTCGCGCCGCGCAACTGTTCGGGACTGGCGTACGCATACGTTCCCACGAATTGTTTCGACTCGGCTTTGCCGACCTGGACCGAATCCTGCAATCGGGCGATGCCAAAGTCGAGTATCTTGGGTTGGCCCGATTCGTCGACGAGGATGTTGTCGGGTTTGAGATCGCAGTGAATCACACCGCGGCGATGGGCGTATTCGACGGCGTCGCAAATCGCGCGGAGAACGATCACCCGATCGAGCGACGTCAGGTTTTGCGACTTTGCGTGTTCGTTCAGCGTCAAGCCGTCGACAAACTCCATGACAAAGTACGGGCGTTCCTGCGAGGCGAGGTGCGGCTTCGAATCCTTGATGTTGACGATGCCGCTGTCGACGACGCGCACGATGCCTTGATGATGCAGGCGCTGCAACAGTTCTTTTTCCTGTTGAAAGCGACGACGGTGTTGGCGCGAAAGCATTCGACTTGGCAGAATCTTGATGGCCACGCGCCGCCGGTGAATGGCTTGGATACCGAGGTATACGACACCCATCCCGCCGCGACCGAGTATGCCGGTCACGCTATAGGGGGCGATCGAAAACGGCGGTTGCCATTCGATGTCTTCTGAGGTTGCCCCGACGATGCGCTTGAACATCGTGGTGTTGGGAAGCAGCCACTGCGTGCCCTGCGGTTGGGCTGGTTCGAAGTCTTTGAGCTTTAAGTAGTGGGGCAGCATCGTGCGGACGCTGCGGAGGATCGCGGGATTGTTGCCGGCGATTTTCATGACGAACGCGTCGCGCTCGCTCGTCCGTTGACGGACGGCTGCATCGAGAATCGAACTTACTTTGTCGTGAAAATCGGTGGCCACAACAGTTCGTACTTTCCAGCAGAACAGAGTCGAATCAGCGATCGCCGTTCAACTCTTGGTCTGCTCCAGGCGTTGGTTCATCCAGGCCAAGGCGTAACGAAAATCTTTCTCTGCGGTACTCGTGCTGACATTGAGTTCTTCGGCAACTTCGGCGTGGGTCATGCCTCCAAACCAGTGGAGCATGACCACGTCGTGAAGGCGGCTTGACTCTTCGCGAAGGGCCGTGAGCAGGTCGGCAAGGTCGATCAGTTCGACGGTGCGGTCGCGCCACTCGATGGTCACGTGTTCCAATGGCACGCGCTTCCAACCACGCTCCTTGGTCACGGCGTCGCTTTCCGGATCGCGAATCGTATCGGATGTCGAAATCACGCCCGCACCGCCGCGTTTCTTGGCTTGGCGCTTCTTAAGATGGTCGACGATGATCTGCCAGATTTTGCGGATGGCGATGGCGCGAAAGTGGTTGGCGCTGGTCCATTCGATGTTGTTGTGTTGAATGAGATGCATGCACGCCTCGTGGACGATTTCGGTCGGGCGCATGGTGAAGCCTGCTGGCTGACGTCGAAAGTAACGCTCGGCGACGTCGCGGAGTTCGTCGTAAACGACCTCCATCAAGGCTTCGGATGATTCGGGTTCCGGCATGCAGCGTACCTTTCAATGGCGGGGGCTGACATCCCAGGGATGCGTAGGATTTGAGTGCCCGCAGGATAAGTAGGTACTACCCATTTTAGGACACGAAACAGGTGCAGGGCAAGATTTAACGCGATTGATTGATGCGAACCTACTGCCCCATGAATTGGAGGACGATTTTGCGATCGCGCGGGCGGGTGTCGAAATCGATCAGGATAATTTGCTGCCACGTGCCCAGGGTGAGTCGGCCTTCAACGAGCGGCACGACGATACCCGGCCCCAACAATGACGCGCGGACATGGGAGTGACCGTTGTCATCGTGCCAGGTTTCTTCGTGCAGGTAGCGATCGTGTTCGGGGGCGATGCGCTCGAACAATGCCGCGAGATCGTGGTTGGCTAGCCCCGGTTCAAATTCGGTCGTTGTGATGCCAGCCGTCGAACCGATGACGAAGACGGTGAGTGTGCCGTTTTCGATGGAAGATTTCTGCACGCAAGCATCGATGGCCGGCGAAAGGTTGATGACCTCGCTGTTGCCCTTGGTTTGAACTTCGATGGTATGCGTGTTGATGTTCATGGCATCGTTCGCCCGGCTGTCATTCCCGCGCAGGCGGGAATCCAGG
>JAUIEW010000408.1 GCA_030429365.1 Phycisphaerae bacterium | reverse complement strand
AAGATGGGGGAGAGTGGTTCGCTCACACTATCCTCCACCCACCGCCTCCTTCACCCGCTGCACCGCTTCATCACACGTCGCCGTCGCCGTCTCCTGCGAAGACGTTTCCGCAATCACCCGGATAATCGGTTCGGTATTGCTCGCACGTACGTTCAGCCACCACCCGTCGGCCTCCCAGCGATCAATCGACACACCGTCAAGGTGATCGACCTCGCCCTGCCGGCCGAAGCGATCCTCCAGCGCCTTCATCGCGGATTCTTCGGTAAACGCCACGTTGACCCGCGGCTGGGGTACGTTGTGACAGTGCAGCGCGACCGACGTTTGCAATTTATCGCCGCAGATAGCCGCAACTTGCGCGGTGTTCACGCAGGGAATGCCAGCCGCTTCAAACATGACCAGGGCATGCAGCGCTCGCGAGTGGTTGATGCAGCGCTCGACGACGACATCCAGGTCAAACTGATCCCGTCCCAAACGAAACACAAGATTGCGAACGTCGATCATCTCCAACTGAACGTCGGACCGATCCGAAAAAGCCTTCAGGAGCATTTTTTCTTCGGGGCGGATGATGGTGTGCAGGAATCCGACTTTGATCATCGGTTACTGCCCCCAATCTTCCTGCTCTGTCGGCGCTTCAGCCAGCTCCAGCGGATTAACACCAACCACTTCCAATTCCGTTCCGCAATCCTTGCATTCGATCAACTCGCCTTTGATCGTCGAATCGTCGACGGTGATCTCCGCTGCACAGACAACACACTCAGGCATGGGTCCAATCTCCGAACTTTCCAGACATCATGTCAATTAAGCGCCCGATTCAGAATTCGCGGGAGCATAACAACGTTGATCGCCAATGTCTCGCACTGATTCACGAAAATACCAATTGCATCGCAGGACGCATATGTACACGTGAACTGCAAACGCGATAGACTTGCGATTTAATTCAGTTTTCGTTTTGAATAGTCTCGTCTGCAGGCCGTGGTTCGCACCCATCGCTGCAAAAAGAAAGTGGCGCTTCCGATGACTCGATCGGAGGCGCCACTTATGAAAGACTACGAAACTGTTGGTGTATCGACTATAGCGGGCCGGTAAACACCTGCTGGAAGCGGGCGAAGTCGAACAGATCAACCCGGTCGTTTCCGTCGTCATCGAACGACTCAAGGCATGCACCGCTCGGTGTTTCATCCTCGGCGCAAACGATGTACTGCTGCAAGTCGAAGTAGTCGACGTCGCCATCGTTGTCGCTGTCGCCGAACAGTGCGCTGAGAATCGTCATCGGGATCACCTGTTCATCGGTACGCAACGAGGCGTCTTCGATCTTAAACAGCGGCGAGAATGTCCCGGTCGTTGTCGGCGTACCGCTAATGGTTCCATTTGCATCAACCGTCAACCCTGGCGGCAGCTTGCCGAAATCGAGCCAGATCGAATCGGCAAAGCCCAAGTCGCCCGCACCGTCGTAGCTCGCAAAGTAATAGCGATCAAGATCACCAGCCGACACACCCACCGTCGGATTGGTCAGATTACCGGCGCCATAGTCCAACCGAACCCGGCCGTCGCTGTACAGCGTTGCGGCGTAGTTGCATGGCGCACCGCCCGCGAGCGTCTCCCAGCGCACGGTGATTTGTCCGCCTGTCGATTCATCAATGTAAATGTCACCGGCGACACTGGTGTCCTGATCGTCCCACATCGGGGCGATACGCTTGTTGGCCCGAAGCAGAATCGCACTGTTGTTGTAGGTCGATCCAACAAAGTCACCAAAGTTGATCCAACCGTCTATCGCAATCTTGATGTCAGTATGATTCTCGCCATAGAACGGGAATGTAAAGGGCAGTGCATAGTCGAACGCCACATCGTCCGCAAACCAGTTCTGCGCCACGCCGCCGGCGACGAATCCGTTCGTCCCTGCCGACGTTTCCGTAAACAGGATGGGCGTCGTCCACACAATCGGCGCGTCACCACCGATGACCGAAAGCGAGAGCGGACCATACGGCTCACCCACGCGTCCGTTGGGCACGCTCGCAGTGGCGATGATCGGATCGTCGGTCCCTTGAAGCACGCTAATGTTGTCGAGGGCGATTCCATCAACGTCGGCTGGGTTGTTGTCGTACTGCTGGAAGCGAATGCGGAAGGTGCCGTTGTACGACAAACCCGCATCGGCGACGAGTTGATCCAGATCGAGCGTCACAGTCTGATAGGTAGAGGAACCGTTGGTCAGATCCGCAATAAGATGCCATTCGATACCGTCTGCACTCACCGCCACGCCATCGCCATCTTCAGACCCAATCCATGTCGGAGGCAGCGAATGATTCTCATCGCCCAGATCCTTCCAGTCATAACGCAGCAGCACGTTCGACGCGCCCTGCAAATCGATCGCCAGCGTCAGTTCGTTTAGCGCGAAGTTCGAACTCGCCCCTGAATCCAGTATCACATGGTAGCCGCCAATCGGCCCAAACGAATCCGAAACGTAGATGCGTCCTGGGCTGGTGGACTCAGCCGTCCAGTCCGAACCCAGCGGCGGACCGGCTTCAAAATCGTCAACGAACGGGAATGGCGCAGGATCGATCACGCGAATGGTGACCGTGGCAACATTCGAATCGAGCGAGCCATCGGTCACTTCGAAATTAAACGTGTCGAATCCGGTCGAGTTGGCGTCGGGGGTATAGGTCAAACCATCACCGCCGCCAACCAACTCATATGG
>JAUIEW010000101.1 GCA_030429365.1 Phycisphaerae bacterium | reverse complement strand
GTGACCGCGATCAGCCATACCGGCCGCCAGGCCGGCGATCCCCGGGGCACGACGGGTGGCGCCACCGAACTCACCCGCCGATCCCCAGCAGGCGACCGCGCACCAGCACGGGCCGGGAGCCGACCTGCAGGGTCAACCCCTCACCCGGGGCGATGAGGCCCGCCCACGGCAGCAGGTCGGCGAGTTGCCGCGGGCGGCGTCGGTATTCGTGGACGTTGAACATCAGGGGTCAAGTGAAGTGGGTTGCTTGAGGTGAACACGAAGCACGTCGAACCAGAGCGGGTCGCGTCGGGTCAGCCAGATCGCGACACCGTGAACCACGACTCCCAGCGGCAGGCCAACCCACCAAACCCGCAGACCGAACGACACGGCCAACGTAAAGGTCAGTCCAAGAATGCCGAGCGTGCGGGGCACACCCGCGAACAGCATTGGCTGGGTGAGCGCGGTGTGAAGCGGCACCTCGAAGCCCGGTGGAGCGGCATCTTGCGACATCGAATCTCCTTAGAACGTCGCCCCGGAAGCGAATCCGAAGAAGTCGAGCGCAAAGCTCGCCGCAGTCGCCGCGATGGCACCGCCCAGCACGACGCCAAGAATTCGCCGCATGAATGCGCCTTCAGAAAACGCAAACGCGAAGCCGAGCAGTAATACTGAGAGTGTGAGTAGAGCTTGGGCGACCGGCCCCGTCAGGCTGATGATCAACCGCTCGATTGGCCCTTCCCACGGCATACCCGATCCCGCGGCGAATGCCGATGGTGTAACAAGCAAAAGAGCGACCACGACATACGCATGAAACGCATGCCGAGGAAACGAACCGCTGAATAGGTACATAGCTGTACTCCAGGTGACCGCACTTCTCCCGGATCCGTGACATACGGACCGAAAAGAAAGAAGTGCTACCGGGGATAGAACGAGACTTCGTCGGAACTTCTTACGGAGACAAAACAAGTTCTCGAACGACGAACTCACCGTTGATATTCAGGCCCGGCTCTACCACCGATTCAATGAGCCGTCCCCCAGAACACTTATTGTCACGACGGATGAAGACGACTAGGCCGACGGCATCGACAATCGCTTGCCGTGAGACCGGTGCGGCTTCTGAAGCCAAGTCATGGATGCGAGACAGTGCCTGTGCCGCACCGTTTGCGTGCACGGTGCCAAGGCCACCTGGGTGCCCGGTGTTCCACGCCTTGAGCATGTCGAGCGCTTCTGCCCCACGTACTTCGCCCACCACGATGCGGTCGGGCCGGAGGCGAAGGGTGGTCTTTACGAGTTTCCTCAGCGTCGTCGATCCGGCGGCGACCAAACGAATCGAATCTTCCCCCAAGAACGTCAACTCGGGCGTGTCCTCCAGCAATACCACCCTGCTATCACGAAAACAGGCCTCATTAAGGCAGGCGTTGAGAAGGGTCGTCTTCCCCGAACCCGTTCCCCCTGCAACGATAGTGTTGCGTCGTTCCGCTACGCCTGCCCGCAAGGCTTGAACCTGACCGTGTGTCGCGATGCCTGCGGCCACATAGTCGTCCAAGTTCCAAACCATCGATCCCAACTTGCGGATGACAAAGCTTGGTGCTGGCGCGAGCGGTGGCCGCACGCCCTGGAACCGACACTTTCCGGCCACAGCGTTTGGCGAACTATCGGAGTTGCGGCATATAGTAGGGGGAAGCATGGCGGAAATCATCGGGCGTTCATGGTTGATCGTGCGTCCAACCGACGTAGCCACGAGCCTGATTACCGCTTCGGTTGTTTCACGCGGCGTGCTGCCGATGAGGGTCCGCCCGCGGCGCCGGTGTTCCACCCATAGCGTGCCGTCGGGGTTGGCCATCACCTCGGTGACATTGGAGTCGTTGAGCGCGTCGAGTATCTGACCCCCGAGCGCACCGACCAAGGCCGCGGTCAGGCGAGCGTCGAGTGTGGAGGTCGTAGCGGCAGAACTCATCAGGGAGTTAACGCATCCCGGCGGCCGCTCCTTACACTGAGTCCGCCATCGATCTACTCGTCCTCGGTGGAGTCAGTTACCGGAGCAGCATCTCGGGCTTGAGGCGAAACTTTGGTTGGTGGCTGAGGTTCGAGTACAGAAGATCCATCGCGTAGATTTTGGTCGAGCAATCGGACGAACCGGTCGAACCGAATTCGCCCGCTCATCGATGCGGCTTGGCGTTCACTGTCCGGAATTGAGGGTGTGTGGTTGAGGTAAGTGCGGACTGCAAGGCCTATCGATTCACGGATTTCATTAAGGTCCGCGTGAACTGAGGCGTCGAGTTTGCCGAGGCGTCGCAGCAGGCGTTCGGTGGACTGCTCAAGCGACATCCTGCGGTCGTCGGTGGCGGGCACGAGTGTCCGTTTGGCGGCGTCAGCCACCACGACCGAGACGGCGACACCGGTCCGTCGGGAATACGCGATGGCCGCTTTTTCAACTTCGGGCTCCAGCCGAACGGTCATCTGTACTTTGGGGCGTGAGGGAAGTGCTCGGCTCATAGGGCGTAGGGATCCTCGTCGGATTGAGTAAACAGAGGAGCTTCACCGCCACCCACCCGTGGATGATGCGGGGTTGGTGGGCCTGGGATCACCTCGGCTTGCTCCGGAGATTGAGTGAACAGGTTGGGTTCGGTGGCGTCGGTTGCTTGGAGCGGCGAAGGCGTATCGAGTTGCGAATCTTCACTTGGAGGGTTGAGTTTCGCGGCCGCAGGGCCGCCGAGTTCCGGCCCTAGCGGTACGGTCGGCTTTTCGCTTGTTAGCCAAGACGACCTGGACGGGTTGGCCGGCACATCGAGTTTGCAACCTTGGTCAGGGGGAGGCATCAAGCGCCCGCAGAACCTCGGGTCGCGGTAGTACCGGACTTTGCGGCAGCGGATGGGCGGGTGACCCGTCACGAAGACCAGTTGCTGGTCTTGAGGTAACTCGCGGACTTCCCCGGGCTGCATCAACGGACGGACCTGTTCGGCGTCGCTTGTGGAACCGTGGGAATCACCCCGGGAGAGCCACGCCAGCAAGCTGCGGGGGCGGGGACGCGAGTAGCCGCGGCGATATTCGGTGACCGTGCCGGCCATCTGGCTGACGCGCTGCTGCGTTACGGTGTCGGCACAGGCGAAACTGACCACCACGTGGCAGTTGTCGAGGATGGTGTTGTCCCGCCCGTAGCTCTCGACGATATCACTGAAGGACTGGACGATCAGGTGGGCCTTGATGCCGTAGCCGGACATCTGCCTCAAATTGGTCTGGAGAAATTCTAAACGCCCGAGAGTGGCAAACTCATCCAGTTCCAGAAGCAGTCGATGCCGCTTGGGCCGGCCCGTCGCATCGGTGTCGAGGTGCTCCAGCAGTGCGCGGCAAGCTTGGTTGAGCAAGATTCGCATGAGCGGCCGGAGGCGCGGCCCGTCCGACGGCGGGGGTTGGAGATAGAGGGTGACCGGGTTTTCAGCGCACATCAGGTCGGCCACCCGAAAATCCGAGGCCGAGGTATTGCGGCGCACGACCTCATCGGCGAAGAGGATCAGATACCCCGCCGCGGTCGCCCGGACCCCGGCCTGGAACTTCGGTGGCTGGGCAAGCATGTCCTTGGCGACCCGCGCAACCTCGGGATGAGTTTGGGGCTGACCCGTCTGCGGGTCGATGCGGTGCGTCGTCTGCATCATCACCGGAAAGGTGTCGTCGAAATCGAGCAGCAGGTCCCGGACGCGGCCGAGGCTCTTGTCTTCTTCGACGTATAGCACGTGCAGGATCAGAGCCACGAGCGTCTGTGAGGCGTGCTGGTCCCACACGTCGAAGGTCTGCTTTTCACCGGTGGAGTTGACCAGCATCTCCACGATGTTCTGCGTATCGGCAACCTCTTTGGCCCCACGTCGGACCTCCAGCAAGGGGTTGTAGCGCACGCTGTCGTCCCGCGTGGGGTTGAAGAAGAACACGTGAGAGAACCGGCTACGGAAACCCGCGGTGATTTCCCAGAGTTCGCTTTTAGTGTCGTAGACCAACGCGGAGTGCGACCAACTCAGCAGGGTGGGTACGACGTGACCAACGCCTTTCCCGGAGCGTGTCGCCCCCGTGACGAGTTGATGCTCCGGCCCGTCATAGCGAAGCACTTTGCAGCGCCGCCGGAACCAGTCGATTCCCGTCAATCCGGAGCCACCGAACTGACCGACGATGACGGCTGGGGCGGTTGAGGGCTTGGGTAGAAGCCCCGCTTTCCGAACCTCCGCCAGCGTCGCCCACTTGCTTGCACCAACGGGACGCACTTTCGGGGTGTGGTAGCCAAACCGCGTTACCACCAAAGCCGTGGCTACCGTCCCGGCTAGCACGACGAGCCGGCCGTGGCGTAACGTCTGCGAAGCAGCCGAAGTCTCCGCAAACGACCACGTTAGGATCGACCACGGCGGATAGAACCTCCAGTCGTTGAACTCCAGCCGAGGGCCGAGGCCGTGCTGGTGCCCCAGTCGGGATGCCGTCCACTGCGTGGCCAGGACCACCGTGAGAGACATCAGAGCCACGCAAACAAGTGTTACCGGCCAAGACTTCATCGGCCGCCCTCCAATTCGACCTCTTCGGGCTGACGGCTGCGGACATCCGGTTCCCTTGGCGGCGAAACAACCTCAAAACTCACCCGGCGGTCCGACCGCATCGTGGCGTGAACCGTCGCGCCGGTTTCCAGGGCGTGTGGATATCGACGAACCGGAACGACGATCAATGCCGTGTTGCGTTCTAGCGTGACGACGGTTCCTTGGTGCAAATACGCAGTACCCGCATAGCGGCCCGTGGCGGTTTGCCCTGGCTGCAACAACGACGGTGCCGCCGGTTTGCCCGCAATCAGACCACGGAGTTCCTGTATCAGCAATTCGTCTCTTGCCCCGGATCGGAACCGTATCGAACGCGACGAGCTGTTGAAGGCAGAAGGTATGGCATACCCCTGGGCGATAAGCCACTCGGCGCGAGCATCTAGCGCTGTCTGAACGTCTTGAGAATGAGCAACTGCTTCACCGGCATTCGAGCTGCGACTGCGATAGAGCTGCCGGTCTAGCCAGGTCCACGCCTTGGCCTTCACCTGATTTTGCAAACTGGGGCCAGCAATGATTGACAGATACGATTCACGGTATCGCGTCGGACCTAGCTGGACCACCGATCCGGGCGTAGCTGCGTCGTATTCTTCGGAAGCCCGGACGTACGCATGAAGGGGTCGTGATTCTGCTGAATAGACATCTTGCACCAATACGAAACGCCGGTCCGTCAATTCATCAACCGTTCCTTTCGCCAGTAAGGTGCCGGTAACCCGCTCCGCACGTTGCGTGGTCTGTGGATCATCTATAGCTCTTCTGGAGGACGTCGAAAGGTTTCTGAATCGTTCAATACGGGGTACTAAGTTCTGCGCTTTCTGGCCCATGGCGGCATGAATCTGCTTGATGGCATCGTTACGCTCACCGAGGTCGTTCAACGCGGTCGAGAAATCGGGAACCACGCTCCAACGCCGCGGTATTTCCGCGGGGCGATTTCGTGCGAAGCCGAGCTTTGACCGTGATGCGGACGCGAGTTGGAGGCCTTCGAGGACTCGCAAACGCTGGCCGATCATGTCGGCATCCACGACGGCTCCGGGTCGGAACACCGTCTTTGATAGGTCAAGGTGCAAACTGCTCTCGGTTCGCTTCGCGAGCCTTTCAAGTACGCGGTCAAGCTCGGTCCAACGTTCGGCGTAGACCTGCTTGCGTAGTGACTCACGGGCGTGGTCGACGGTCCGTTCACCGATCCTTTCTGTCGCGACTTGCTGGGCCCGTTCACGCATGCCGTGGCCGATGTAATCCCGTTGAATAACGAGGTCACGGTGGCGTTCATCACGACCCCTCAGCAACACATGTATGTGCGGGTTGTCGGTGTTGAAATGGTTAACCGCCACCCACTCCAAACGTGTACCAAGGTCGGCTTCGACGCGCCGCATCACGTCGCGGGTGTAGTCGGTCAGGTCCGGAAGTTCGCGACCCCGTTCAGGTGACACTATGACGCGGAAGTGATGGCGGTCTTCCGCCCACTTCGCGGCCAGGTCTTGGGCCTCCATGCCGTCGAGTTTCGGCCCGTAGAAGACGCCGCGCTGAGCGTCTTGTGATACCCCCTCGCGGCCGATGTAGCGACTGTGACGGGCAATCGACTCACGGCCTTTCTGGGGCGTGTAGTGTCGCACGAGATGCACTTTGACCGCCACCCGCTGCGATTGCCGACCGGCACCGAATACGCTCGTCCCGCGGCCGAACCCTGTCCGTACGGAAGAACGGCGCGTGCTGCGAGAACCCGGAAGAGTTCGCGGATTAGTCGAACTGCCCGAACGGCCGAAGCGGGCAATCGAGTCGGGTTGAATGTGATCGAAAGAAGCACGCGAGCCCATGTCAAATGAACGAAACGAATCGCCACATTCTTACGGGAGGCCCAGTAACTTACGTCTGCGCGTGGTTCTACCGAGCAGACAGAGGCTGTCGGTACGACGGAGTGCTCCTAAGGCGTGCTCTCATCTACTCTTCCAGCCACGAAGAGTCTCTGCTTTTATCTTGCCTTCCAAAATTTCCGGGTTCGCCAGGCCAAGGAGCGTCCATGCGTTATCCACAGCCGCTCGCAAAGCTGAGCCTTCCTCAGCTCCTGCGAGCGAGCGGTTGTGGGTAACGCCCCTGGAAAACCGAGCCCTACCAAGTGATCAGAGGACGACGTACGGCCAAGATTTCGTCCCGGTGAATCGGCCCGAAATAGCGGCTGTCGAAGCTCTGCGGAACGCGGTCTGAGACGACAAAGAACTCAACCTCGCTGAGTATGCGGGCCTCCTTCCAGCGCGGCAATTCCCGCCCTTGGGAGTCGAGAGTCTGTATGGGTGCGAGCGGCAGCCCATTGACGATCAGGACATCGCTAGTGGCATCGACATGGTCACCTGATGCCGCGACGACGGGTTTTAGGAAGCGTACAGTTTCTGTTACGAGCCCCCAACGTTGATCGGCATATTCGCGAGCTGGTTGTGGGGGGCAAAATTCGATCAACATCGACTGTTTCGGAGTCTTGTTGGTTCGTATGTACAACCCTGAAGGCAAGCTCGACGAAGTATTGAGGACTATATATTTACTTGCATCCTGGCTCAGGAGCCATATAGAAACGAGACCAAGAATCGTCGTTCCAATAAAACATAATCGACGCGATCTAGCCGAAATCGTTGGATATTTCTTCATATCTATGCTAACGATGCACTTGCATAGCTTCTTACTGGCTAGCGAAGATTACTGCATACTTATTGCTTAGCACACATCATTACTCGAAGTTGGCATAACATTCGGGACAGTGGTGGTCTAATGGGATTTGGCGTTCGGCTATTAATCTCAAGTCAACAACTTGGTATCGCCCATTGGGTGCTTCCGAGATGTTGATGGGAACGTCTCCAGGTTTTACGAAAGGAGACCAACATGAAGCAGCACGAGTTTGACGAAAAGTTGTGCAAGCTGATCGATATGGCACCGGACAGTCCGGAGATCGAGAAACTAAAGGAGGAACTGAAGGGGTCTGCACGGGAGAATCCTGACTTAGGATCAGAACCCGGACGACCAAAAGATGTCGAAGACATCGATCAGATGATCGATGTCTTTGCACAGGCCTCTCCCTCCGCAGTTACTCAAGAGGAGATAGGCCGATACCATGAGTGGTTGCGAGAGAATCTACCCGAACAACACTAGGTTGACGTTGCCCATCAACATCAACTTTTGTCCTGAAAAGGTGATATACTAGAAGCGACACACGTATGCCTTAAGAGGCGGGCTGTACCGTATGGACGATGGCTTAGACAATGATCTCTTCGAGCCTAAATCGCGCGATCCATTAAATGTCGAAAAACTAAATGCTCTTGTCTTGCAAGCGGTTTTTGAGCATGACCAAGAGGCCTTTGGTCACGTAATGAAAGCTATTTTTCCGGGACTCTTTAGTAGTGCGCTTGCAGCCACCCGACAACGTGAAGAGGCTAAGGAGATCGTATGTGAAGTATCGGTCTGGGTATGGGAAAAATTGCTCGTCGATTATTTCACGGTTCAGTCGAACAACGACACCTTTGTTATGTTTCGGGCATGGGTGTCCAGACGTGTGGTCGGTATGGCTCGCGATCGACACAGAAGCAGAAAACGCAGGTTGGAACTGGAGCGAGCGAATGAAGCTGCGAGAGCAGAGCAACTCACGCCTCTAGAGCAGATGATCAAGGAAGAAACCGACGAAGAGAATCGGCGGTTACTTGAACAGATTGAAGAAAAACAGAGGGAAATGGCAGAGAAGAAACGTCTCTTGGTCAAGGAGTTGTCTGACATTCAACGCGAAGCAATTGAACTCGTGGATTTGAAGGGCATGGACATTCTTGAGGCTGCGAACCTCGCGGGCGTAACCCGCACCAACTTCGAGGCGCGTCTCAGCCGTGGGCGCAAGAAGTTGCGGGAACTGACAGAGGAATCATCGTGATGTCAGTAGACATTCAAGCACAGTTCGATGGTCTGATGATGGCATTGCTAGACGCCGCTCCAGATAGCTCTGATGTTGCGCAAATCAAAAAGCAAATCCTTCGCTTTCTGAACGATCACCCTGAACTCATCGATGATGATCAGGAAGTTTTCCGCACAATCCGAATCTATGAATGTGCCGATCCCCGGTCCGTTGCCGATGTTGATGCTGACAAATATCATACTTGGATTCAAGAGCAGTTGCCGAACAGACCAGATTCGCAAGACGCGCCGAGCGAGGGCTCGTTAGGCGACAGTAATAGTCCGCTACTACTCACCAGATGGCTCAGGGGAGGCTTGGCCGCTGCGGCAACCGTGATCCTGTGCGTAGGGGTCTGGTGGATTATGTCATCCAACGACCGGTCATCCAGTTCTGTACCAGCGTTCCAGATTGTTGAATTATCGCCGCTGGGTACTGATTCCTGGCAACCTTTCTCACTGGAGCGTAAGGTGCTACCTTCCAACCATGCGTATCGGCTATCACCGGTGGATGTCGATAACAACTATCTGGCCGTCCGCGATTCGACGGGGATGACACTGACGCCGCTCAGAGACGTAGCCGGTGACAACTGGGTGGTCAGCATTCACGGCCGTGAAGGCGAAAACGCTTCGCTATTTTTCATAGCCAAGTCTACAGAAATGAGTGATGTAGAATTTCGCCGCATGGTTGAATCACAACTCGCATCGATCCCATCCACGCCATCCATCGAGCCGGGATATCGGCTGGTACACGCCACCGACGACACAAAGGTCGAGCGTGCCGGAGGCGTCTCGCTAGGGTCGCCTGACGATCCGCCGCCGCCAACTCCGCAATGGGCCACTGATCTAGCGGACCGACTCCGAGCAGAAGGCATCCACATTAGCGGTTGGACTTTCCCATTGAGCGAAGAATAAAGACCGGAAATATAAATGAAGAAGACATTCATTCTCGGCACAGGTTTACTGGTGCTGTCAGCCTTGACTGTTGCCGCGTGGCAAGTCCTCTCTACAGATCAAACTCTTTCTGCGCGGACTAATACGCTCACCATCAATGAAATGGTTGAACAGGCTACGGACCCCGTCGTCATCTCAGTGTCGCCAGTGGCCGAGTCGCAAGAAGTGGAGAGTCAGATTTTTAATGACTCACTCGACTCGCAGATCGAAGATCGCGGAGATCATTTTGATTTCTACGACCAAGTACATGTTTTATGCGTCGGTATCGACAATTTTCCACGCGGTAATATCGAAGCTCGCCAGTACTTGGAGAAAGACGCTAAGGACCTCGCCCTTCTGTTTAGAACCCGATACGGCTACCGCGTCGACACCCTGATCGGCGCCGAGGCGAAGAAATCAGCAATCGAGGAATCCGTCCAGCGGCTCGGCGCGGTCGGACCTAACGACGCGGTCATCATTTTTTTTGCCACACACGGCAAGGAACTCGACTATTTCGACAGAAACGGCGATCCAGTGCAGGCTGGCTATCTATTGCCGTGGGACGCCCCGTTGGACATGAATGACACGTCCGATCCAGATGCCTGGGAAGAGTATGCGGTCAGCTTCGCTTGGCTGGGCAATCAACTCGAATCGTCTAATGCGAAGCATGTTCTGATCTTGCTGAACACCTGCCATAGCGGCTACATCGGCCTGGACCAAGCCGGGCATCCCCGCGAGAGTCTCGAATCCAGCGTGGCCAATCCATCCCGAGCGGCGATTACTGCCGGCTTATCGGGGCAAGAAGCTCGTGAGCCGGCGGCTGGCTATCGGGTCACCGACACTTTGAATGGGTCCGTACTACAGAATTCACATTTCGCGCATTATCTCTTGAGCGGTCTTACCAGTGACGATGCAACGGGGGCTACCGAGTTGCATGCGTTGCTCAGTGAAGGCCTGCGGGATTTGACGGGCAACGACCCTAAATCAGCGATGTGGCCGCAGTACCGCGAGTCGGCCGACAGCACCGGCGAGTTCGTGTTCATTCCGCGCTCCCTCGACCAAGCCGGCCTCGATGCGGCCATCGAGCGCTTCGACGGTCGACGCCTGGAGCGACGGCGGAATCGCATCCAGCCGTCCGAGACGCTGAGGGCTCTACACACACCCGATCCCGCCTTTGCGGTGGATCGCGACGAGCGAGAGCGGCAGTGGCGGCAGCGGACGCAGATCTACACCGAAAACGCGGGGCTCGGCGATGCCGAAGCGATGGCCGCGTTGTCACACTGCTTCCGGCTTGGACTCGGAGTCGAAGAAGACCCGGATGCCGCGTTCCATTGGGCTTCGAACTCAAACGAACGCGGTACAGGGTCAGGTTTGTATGCACTGGCGAAGTGCTACCGGGACGGAATCGGCGTCGAAGCGAACCCGATCCTTGCCGACCGTTTGCTCAGGGAGTCATTTGACCTGGATTATCCCGCGGCGGTGTATGACGAGAGCGTTGCGATCGATGACCTGCTAGCCGAACGTTCGGATACAGACTCCGACGACTTTCAGACCCAGCTTAAGAAGCGATTCGATCTGGTACGCCGGGCGGCGGAAGGTGGCCTGGGGCGTGCCCAGCACGAACTGGCGATGGCCCACCTTTGGGGTAAAGGTGGTGCAGTCCGCAGCGGCGACGAGGTTAAACGCTGGGCCGAGGCCGCGATTGAGTCGGGGGACGCCTACGGGCACCTTGCTCTGGCCGATCTCTACATAGGCAGCCACCCATTGGTTGCGGCCGATCCCCCCCGTGCTCGGCGACACCTTCTCGCCAGCGCCGAAGCTGGTATTGCGCAGGCTCAGTATTTCACGGGTTTATTGATGCTGGGCGAGGATTATGCCGTACCCGAGGGCACGACGAACCCCTTTGCCTTGGACCCATCGAGCGGAGTCAAGTGGTTGCAACTTGCTGCCGACCAGGGGCACAGCCGGGCGGTTTTCGAGCTTGGCCTGATCTATGCACAGGGGCGGCATCGCCCGGTGGATTACCGTCTCGCGCAAAGCTATATGGCACGTGCGGCAGAAGAAGGCGTTGCCGACGCGGTGTTTAAGCTATTCGCGTGGCATATGAACGGTGACGTTGTGCAACAAGACACAAGCCAGGCGATTCGTTATCTGCACGAGGCGGCAGACCTACGCCACGCGATTGCTCAGTTTGTGCTCGGCAGCTACTACTACGACGGACTTCATGTCGATGCCGACCCTGCCAAAGGTCTGAGCTACCTAGCTTTGGCTTGCGAACAGGAGATGCTGCCCGCTGTTGGCACCGTGTGCCTGATCCTCTACTACATGAACCCGCCGTGGGATATCCATCAGGACGACATCGCTTACAACATGTGGGGGTGGCACGCCGAGACACGGCTGGCCCAGAAAGCGTGGGACGATTTTCTCGCCCGTTACCCCGAAGAGTCCGACTCGTTGGAACGGATGGTGCTCAATGGTCCTGAACTATTGCTGCGTTTCATGGAGTCGCCCGGTGAAGACACCAACCAACGGCACCTTCAGCACCAACTTGCGGTTAGGCTAATCGCTAAACACTTGGAGGCCGACTCTGATCTGGTGGTAACGGCCATCGTCCCAGCCATCGCCAAGCAAAGCCCCCGGAAGCACTATTATCTCAAGCTACTGAGTGATTTGGACGGCGGATCGGGTGATGTTGTTCGCCAGCTTCGAAAGGCCGAGGACACCAGCAGCAACGACCCCTCCTTGCAGGCAGCGATCACCGAAGCGATCGCCGCCATTCAGACTGCTGGGGGCCGTCGTTAGCCGCTGCTCAAGCGGCCACGGCAGGATGAGTGGCACCCGCGAGTTCTTCAAACCAGAAGAACCGGTCGGCCGCTGTCTTAAGGAGATTCGAAGTGCAGTCGCGCATACCTACGACAAAGACTTCGATTCCACGTGAACGTAGCGCTCGAATCAGGGCGAGGTAGTCCGAATCCCCGACCACAAGTACAGCACGCTCGATCGGCGTCGCCGAGCATGCAGTTTCCATGGCGTCGACTACCAACGCAATATCGGCCGCGTTACGGTGCTCGTTACGTTTGTAGCAGTGGACAGCTTGGGGTGCGAACCCCGCTTCCGTCAGCAACCCTGGGGCAGTGCTGAGAAAATGAAATGGCCGGTTGTTGATCCAGTCAAACATTTTGAAGTTCGCGTAGGCGTTTCGCAAAATAGTGCGGTAGCCACAAGCTAGCCTAGCGGACAGTCCCCCGAGCACCTCGATATCCGGCGCGTACAATCCGTTTAGGTATGCGCGGTGATCCGGTGCATCGTGCTGATGCGGCCAAGGGCGGGTATTTGCTTCACGAGCCCGGTAGAAAGTTTCGTAATCAACGAGAATCATGGCGTTCGGCATTGTGCTCTCCAGAATGGTTTGAGAAAACGAGCAAGTCACTACAACCTTCACGAGAGCTACCCGCGGCGTCTTACGCGATTGCTTACTTTTTTTGACTGCATGTCTCGTGCGAGGCGATCCCTCACGATGCCGGCAACGAACCTTGCCTTCGGCAAGCTCTTGATATCGCGTACGTTATCGTGACGGAACCCGCTCATAGAGAGGCTACGCGGGATTTTGCGTCGCGACATTCGTTCAGGGCACGTACGTAGCGGGGTACCCGGAAATTTAAGTCACATGAAGCTTTCTGGTTGTACACCGCTTAGATGTACGCCAGTACATCGTTGACAGCAAGCCGTTGGCTAGCTGGTCGGTACGCTTTTGCGGACTGACATCCTCGGGTTGGAGCAGCACAACCGGGATACGGCACCGCTAATGCCGTTGAAAGGTGGCGGAATTTATCAACCGCCATGGGCTGTTTCTTCGAGCTGGGTTGCATCGAGAGGTGCTTGCCCAGATCAACGGGCGCTCAATGTAGTAATCCCTGGTCGAGAAGGATCTCGAACAGGAGTAATCCCATTGTTCTACCCGATGCGGTTCAACCGCCAAGGTGGGCGGGGCGACTGGGAAAGACCTTCAACGTTCGACCACGAACTGCGAAGGCCGTGACAGAAGAAGTAGGTGCGGTGACCAAGTGTCACCAAATCCTCCCATGGGGTTGGCCTCACGGTCGCAAGACCGAAGCAGGGAAGCTGTTTGGGGCGTTCAACGTGTGCCGGCGCAGGGAGCTTCGACGGGGGAAACTCCGTTGAATCGGGCGGATGACAACGCTCGGCGATGACTAGGAAATGGGTCACGGCGAATAGCTCAACTGTGAAAGGCGGATAAAGCCGCTTGCCGGTCAGTCTGATGCAGAGTCGGTGCCAAACCGCAAAGACTTGATGCTTGGGGTACCTGTAGCTTGTAGCCTCGTGCAAGGAAAGCACGCTAAGGATTTGGCGTGGCGACTGTGGCCCGGTTGGTTCCGGGCACACAAAGCATTCAAGCCTCTCCATACCGGAGATAGCGACGAGACTCATCAGGCAACTTTTGTTGCTAACCAGGGAAGCGCTTCAGCGGCCGGGGTGATGCCCGGTGCGACGCTAGTCGGCGTTGTGATTCAAATGCTGATGCGTGGGAGTGTGTTCCGAGTAGAAAGCGGGCGAGAGCCCGACGATGTCCGCTGCAAGGCAGTGGCGGCTCGTTCGTGTCTGGGTAGCTCCAGACAGACCAGCGACGACGAAAGGAACGAGGAAAACTCTCCGACCCGAGAGTGCGTGGACAGCTTCGGCGTCCATGAAGTTTGCGAAGAGTGAAGTGCTCAAGACGTGAGTCCTTGGTTGGGCTTTGGTCTGGGGCGATGAACTACAAGCTGCGGGATCCAGTTTGATCTAGCGGCCAGAAAGGAGGTTGTCACAAAGGATTGGGCTTTGGTGGTCGAGCCGTAAATCGACCACCCTTTATGAACCAGGGAGCGTGAGGAGAAAATCATGAAAGAATTCTATCCATGTGTGGCGACGTCGCCGGCGGCTTTCGTGCGGCAACTGGCGGCGTCTTATCTGCCGCATGGATACAGGTTGTACGTGTGTGGCCACGTGCCTGACCGGCTCGCTGGTTGCCCGTGGGAACTGGACCAGCGGATGATTGAGAAGTATGAGATCAACCTCAGCAAGGCAACGCGCTCTAAGCGGCGCCGCGAGGGCGTCGCTTCGGTTCGCTACATCCGCTACGGGCGGTTCTGGATGCTTCTGAGCACTCACGGCCGCCACCGCTTCTTTGATGAGCACCGCAAGGTAAGAAACGTCGGCCGTACGCCTGTCTCGTTTCACGGCTATGAAATCCGCGTGGTCGAAGAACGGCCACGGGTGCGGATCGAACGCCTGGAGTATCGGCGTCTCAACGGACTACTGCTTGGCGTCTGCACGCGGCCCAGGTATCGCGGTGTTGAAGAAATGGCGGCGGTGATTCGACGTGCAGTGAACTTCGACCCATATCGCGAAGTTATCGCACAGTATGTGAGATTGATGCGGCAGGTCAATCGTCGCCGGCGAAGCCAGGGAGTGGCTAACGTGCCGCTGGAAATGGTGAAGCTGCGACGTCCGCGGTTGCACGGTCCACGGCTGATCAGGTCGGTGTGACGGCTTCGCCTGTGGACAACTTGGCTAACTCATTGCCAGCACTGCGATTTTTACAATGCCTGATAAGACCCCTTATCGGGCAAATCCGGGGCTGAAAAAACACTATGTCCAATATTGACAAATATCGCCGTATATGCGATATTACTCGTATGGCTGGACTCAATGTCAACATGACCGACGACCTGCGGGAGTTCGTCGACGGACGTACGGAAGAAAAGGGGTTTTCCACCCCGACCGAGTACGTCCGCCAACTGATCCGTGAAGACCGGGAACGGGCGACCCAGGAACAGCTCGAAGAACTCCTCGTCCAAGGTCTTCAGAGCGGCGACCCCGTGGAAATGACGCCCGAGGACTGGTCGGAGATCCGACGCACGGCCCGTGAACGCCTGGCCGCAAAGAAAGCGGCCCGCGATCAATGAGCCTCCGCGTTGTCCGCACCCCCCTCGCCCGCCTGGATATCCTCGAACAGTACGTTTGGTATGGCGAGCAGTCCGATACGGAGCTGGCCGA
Source organism: Phycisphaerae bacterium (assembly GCA_030429365.1). Taxonomy (GTDB): domain Bacteria; phylum Planctomycetota; class Phycisphaerae; order UBA1845; family UBA1845; genus UBA1845. The sequence goes on along the minus strand of JAUIEW010000101.1, from coordinate 758 downwards.
GCGCTACTTGGACGCGCTCGAAGCGGCATTCAACGATCTATCTGAATCGCCGGAACTCGGTGCGGTCCGTGATTACCGTAATCCAGCCTTGGTCGGCATGCGCAAGTGGCAGGCCCGAAAACCTTTCGATAAGAATCTGATCTTCTATAGGGTCGCCGACGAGTCGATACACGTCGTCCGTGTCTTGTACGGGAACCGCGACATCGAAGGATTGTTCGGCAGACACATCAAAGATTAACTGTCAGGTCATCTCACCAAAAGATTTGTCGTGGCGTGCCCGCTCGATGCCGCGCTCAACGATGGTGCCCAGATGCTCCGGGTCGATGTCGACCGGCTCGCCGGAATCTATGGCTTCACGGTGCACGCGATACAGCCACGCATTGGCCTCCTCACGCTCTTGGTCACGCTGAATCAAGGCTTGTATGTAAGCACTGACGTTGGCATATCTGCCAGATTTCACCATTGCCTCGGCATGTGCAAGAAGCTCGGGTGAAATTGAGAATTTGTTCTGTTTCATATGCAGGTTATTGCACAGAAAGAGCTGTGATGTCAGCCTTTGACATATCATGATCATAAATGCTTTGAAATTTATGCCTGATATGCTGTCAAATCTGCTTGATTCGCGTGGGGATACTCATATCTTGCAAGTGAGACGCCCGGCGGCAGACGGGCCTTAAACGAGTATGTAAATCGCTGATCGAGAACGCCTCAATCAGATTTGTCTTCATCCTTCTGCTGCTGCTGATGTATCCAAGTAT
>JAUIEW010000100.1 GCA_030429365.1 Phycisphaerae bacterium | reverse complement strand
GGGCTGCCGCGTTCGACGCTACTCAATCGGTTCCGCGAGTCCGAGCGGAGCGTGATCTTCGGGACGGACTCTTTCTGGACCGGTGTGGATGTGCCGGGCGATGCGCTTTGCAACATCATCATGACGCGTTTGCCGTTTGCGGTTCCGGATCGACCGGCGATCGAAGCGCGCATCGAGCAGATCCAGCGACGCGGCGGTAATCCATTTATGGAATTTCAATTGCCCGAGGCGATTTTGAAGTTCCGCCAGGGGTTTGGCCGGCTTATTCGTACGAAAACGGATCACGGCATTGTCGTGATTCTCGACTCGCGCGTCGCCACCAAGCGCTACGGGCATGCATTTCTCAAAGCACTTCCCGAATGCAAAGTGATCATCGAATCAAGCGCCAATCCCGATGAAATGTCGATGTATTCGGAATGACCTATTCGGCGTTTTTCTGAAGATAATTTTGAATCGACTGCGCAAGGCCGGGGTGTCGCATGCCGGCTGCCTGCGCCTGGGTTAGCGCTTCTTCAGCCGAGCACTTTCCGGTTGCGCCAAGATACAAGCCAAACATGCCGCCCGACCGGTTGGCTGATGCGCACTGCAACAACACGCGCGTATCCTGGATGGACTCCATCGTTTTGAGGAATTCCTGGGCTTGGTCGTCGGTCATCCCGTTCGACATCATGGGGATGTGGTGATACTTCATGCCGGCGCTCTTGACGGCTGCGACGTAGTTGGGGTCGACTTCTTCGTTGCGGCGCAGATCGATGATGTCGGTGACGCCTTCCGATTTGACGTATTCGATGCCGCGTTCGTCGGCGGCGCCTGAGATCAGAATGTCGCCGGCGCTTTTTAAGTTGACGATTCCCGGTACGTTCATTTGTTGAACCTCTGCGTTAGGTCGATGGCATCCGCCTGCCAGAATTCCGAGCGAAACGATCAGTAGTCCGAGCGTCTTCACGTCTGCGTTTAGTTTCATGGTCACCGTTTGGTTGAAGAGTTGATTCGTTCTGGTGACTGGATGTTACGGAGCCATCGCGAACAGGCAACCGCATTGTTGGGCGCCGCGGGGCGTTGCGTGAAATGGCGCGGTTGGCATTTGGGTAAAAGGCGGGGGACTTCCCCTTCTGCGGCTGGGGTCAGGGGGGTGTGTGGTGGTCAAGCCGCAGAAGGGTCCCCAATCAGGCGTCTCTAGGCGGGAGACGCGGTTCGTGATGGGTGGTGCCATCACTTTGAAGGAGGAACTGACTATGTGACTTCGTTAGCCCGCCCGGAGGCGGATGGGCTTACTCGGAAGAAGCGTTGCCCAAACTTGCTACTAAGCATACTATAGAGTTTAGTAATGGAATCAAGCTTTTTTCGGGCATGGGAGAAGATTTTATGACGCGAAGTGTTTTAAGAAGTTCGTTGATTGAGCGATAACTAGCCGATACTATTAAGGTTAGTAACCCCCCACGACTGTATTTGGAGCGACCGAGATTATGCCCAAGATGCCAAAAAACCTGACGCCACTCGAATCTCTGATTATGGATGTGGTGTGGGACGAGGGCGAGGTCACCGTGCGCAAGGTGCAGGATGCACTGAAGGACAAGCGGGATCTGGCCTACACGTCGGTTCTTACGATGATGCAGGTCTTGGAGAGAAAAGGATTTGTCGGTTCACACCGGGTTGGCCGAGCGAACGTGTACGAGCCAACGGTCAGTCGCGCCCGATTTGGTTTGCGGGGGGCTGTGAACATCGTCAATGATTTCTTTTCCGGATCAGTACCGGCCATGCTTTCGCACTTTGCGGAAACGGATCGGTTGTCGGAGCGCGACCTGCGCGAGTTGGAATCGATCGTCGAACAAGCCCGACTCAAGAGGGTGGATGGCGCCCAGGCGTAACGAAAGCCCAGTGGTTGTGGTGGTCATTGGTGCTTCAATGCGCGTCAGCGTCGTCTGAGAATCAAAAATCCGTTGTGAAGTGGCTGTGTCTGTGTTGGAATGGAATCTTACGCAGGATGAGAGTGGTTTGAACGTGGACAGATATTAGCCCCCAGGCGCGGTGACCTCTTCCAGGATGCCCAACAGTGCAAGACTCCCTGGTCAACTACCTGATTCCCAATCTGGCGATTGCCAGTCTGGAGTTCCTGTTGGTGGGGTTCCTGGTGGTTTGTCTGTTGGCCATTCGCCCGAGTACCTCACCGCTTTGGCGTCGCCGGATTTGGTTGCTAGCGATGCTCAAACCGTTCGCGACGGTAGTGACGGGATTCTTTCCCGGCTTGATCCATCTCCCAGCATTTCTTACTTCGGGTAATTTCCTCGGCGACCTGCTGTCTCCGCACCCTCCGGGTGACGGATTGTTGGTCGATGGCGGTTCGGGTGCGGTCTTCTTGAAAGTGGTCGCGTACTTGTGGCTCTTCGGGACGGCTGTGATGTTGTACATCCTCTGGCGGCGGGCGACGGTTAGCAACCAGATGATCGATGAGGCGGCTGACCGTGGTTACACCCTCAAGCCGTCAAGCGTGAAGGTGCTCGATCCGACGCTGGAGGTTCCTCCCAATGCGCGAATCATCATCACGCCGGACGAATCGGGCCCGGCGACTTTGGGGGCGTGGCGATCGGTCATCGTGATTCCTGAAAACCTGTTGCCCTGGGTCAACGAACACCGCGACCCCACGCAATCGGAGCGGGATCGATTCCTGCAGGTTCTGCGCCACGAGTTGTCGCACCTGTCGCGACGCGACGACCTTGCAACGATGCTCGCGGCGATCACCGTGGCGTTCTTCTGGTTTCATCCAATTGCGCATTGGGCGTATAGCCGCGTTCGAGTCAACAACGAACTGTGCTGCGATATGCAGGTGGTCGCCAGCGGTGTGGCCCCTGCGGATTACGTCAACACGCTGATGAATGTCGTTTCCGGCCAATTTGCCCGCAAGGGTTTTTCAATGAGCATTTTGGGGGATGCGAGTTCGGCTGGTCTGTTGCGACGCCGGTTGCACTTCCTGCTTTCGGATGAAGTCGCCAAGACTTCGGTTGATCGTTCGAAGTGGGGTTACTTCATGATGGCCGTTCTGTTGGTGACGCTGCCGCGACTGATCGCCCCGGCGCAATCCACGGTCGAAGTGTTTGATTCCAGCGGGCAGATTGTTCGCGTGACGCTTGAGCAGTTGGCCGAGAATCCCACAGGCTTCCGGATCGTCGAGAGTGGACAGCAGTATCCTCCGGAATTGCTGAATCGAATGCTGACTGAGCGTCCCGCGGGTTCTGCGGCGGATGACGCCAACGATGGAAGCTCCGATTTTGGCGACGCGTTGGCCAAGGGCGAGGTCGAACTTGACGGGCCGCCCGCCGCCGATTCGGCAGCGGAATCGGATCCCACGGGCGGCATGTCCGATTCGGGCGAGTTGCTGGCCAACACCTCCGAAGAAGAGCAGGAACTCGATGAAGACACTCCCGATGAGCCCGCGAAACCCAAGCGGTCGTCGGGCGGACGTGGTTGGCCCGGTGGTGGCGTGGGCGAACCGACACCGCCAGACACGCCGATTCTGCCGACGCGCTAGCGTCTGCTGGGCTGCACCGTTCCTCTTAGTCTGAGACATAACTTCGGGCCTTGAACCCCCGCCAATCTCACTGCGCCACGGTAGCGACACCCTTTTTCGCATCGAGAGGCTGATTTTCCGAGCAGCATTTCGAGACTCCTCGCTCGCTTGACTTTACTATGTGACAGTGTATGCTGTTCTAAAGTAAAGCATGGCCAAGAAAACGACGACAACCGAAAAGGGGCGGGTAGCTGAGGTCAACGCAGAAGCCGACGCCTTGCTGCGGGCGATTCTCTCGCTTCGGCATATGGGTGAAGCCCGGCGGTTCTTCCGCGATCTGCTCACCGACGACGAGTTCGACATGCTCGGGCGGCGGTGGAAGGTGGTGTCGATGTTGGCGAACGGCGATTCGTATCGCCAGATCGAAGAGGCGACGCAGATGAGTTCGCGGACCGTGGCGCGGATCGCCAAGTGGCTGAAGGAAGGTCCGGGCGGGTATCGGATCATTTTGGAGCGATCCAAGTAGGGGCCGTCAGCATTGAAGGTTTGAATTTGTATGAAACGGACGACACAGAAAATCAGGTTGGCCGTCCCCAAAGGACGTCAACAGGACGAGATCGTCGGATTGCTCGCCGACGCGGGACTTTCGATATCAGCCAGCGCCAAGGGGTATCGTCCGGCATGCAGCGACGAGCGCTTTGAGGTCAAGCTGCTGAAAGCCACGAACATTCCCAAGCTCGTCGAGTACGGTGCACACGATCTGGGCATGACCGGGTTCGATTGGATCGAAGAGACCGACGCGGATGTGGCTGAGCTTTTGGATACGGGATTGCTGCCGGTGCGACTGGTGTCAGCCGCTCCGAAAGGCAGTGATCCGTTTGCGTCGGGCAATGGTCAATCGCTTATCGTAGCCTCGGAATACGAAAACATCACGCGAAAGTACATGCAGCGCAAAGGATGCGCGTATCGCTACCTGCGAACGTACGGGGCGACGGAAGTCTTTCCGCCCGAAGATGCCGACCTGATCGTGGACAACACTGCCACCGGGTCGGCGCTTCGATCCAATGGGTTGGAAGTTGTCGACGAAATTCTGCAATCGAGCACGCGGATCATTGCCTGCAAAGAGACGGTGGCTGACCCTGCCCGCCGCGAAGTGATCGACGAGGTGGTCATGCTGGTGTCGAGCGTGCTCGAAGGCCGGCGCCGGGTGCTTTTGGATATGAATGTCAGCGCCGATGCGATTGATCGGGTGATTGATCTGCTGCCGGCGATGAAGTCGCCCACGGTTCAACCGCTTCGGGGCAATGGCGGGTTTGCGGTGCGGGTGGCTGTCTTGCGGAGCGAGGTGCCCAAGGTGCTGCCGGCAATTCTGCGGGCAGGTGCAACGGACGTGTTGCAGACCGCCTTGCAAAAAGTCGTGGCGTAGTCGGCTGATATTGGGATTGGGAAGATACGGTTTGTCATGGTTCGCATTCTATATAGCCAATCGCAGGATGGTCTGATTCCGGATTCGATTCGTCGAGTGGATACTTCGGCGACAGAAGCTGTGGACACCTGTCGCGACGTGATTGAAAACGTGCGAACGCGCGGCGACGAAGCCCTACTTGATTACACGCGGCAATTCGACAAGGTTGATCTGACGTCGCGCGGGTTGCGTGTCGGCAAGGAAGAATTCGAAGCCGCAGAGAAAAATCTCGATGCCGACATGCGTGCGGCGCTGGCACACGCGATACGAAACATCAATCGGTTTCACACGCAGCAGATGCCGGCAGACGAGCCGATGATGGAGGTCGAACCGGGGGTCTGGTGTGGCGATCGATGGACGCCGATCGATTCGGTTTGCCTGTATGTACCGCGCGGGCGCGGGGCGTTTTCGTCGGTGATGTGCATGCTCGGGGTGCCGGCTGTCGTTGCGGGGGTTCGGCGAATCGTTGTCTGCACGCCGCCCGGTCCCGATGGTTTGGTTGATGATGCCACGCTGGTCGCAGCCAATCTGATTGGCATCGATTGCGTGTATCGCATCGGTGGGGCGCAGGCGGTGGCAGCGATGGCGCATGGCACCGCGACGATCGAACCATGTACGAAAATCGTTGGACCGGGCAACGTGTATGTCTCTGCCGCCCGTCAATTGCTGAGCGATCGGCTTGATCCCGGTCCGCCGGCTGGCCCGAGTGAATCGATCGTGTTGTGTGACGCGGGAATCAATCCCGACAACGCGGCATGGAATCTCTTGATCGAAGCCGAGCATGGCGAAAATTCGTGCGCGGTTTTGGTGACGCATGATGAAGTATTGGCTCGGCAGGTGGCGGGTGCGGTCGCGAAAAGAATCGAGTTGATGAATCCGCAGCGGCAGGCGTTCGCGTCGCAGGTGCTCGAAGAAAACGGCGGAATCGTTGTGACGAAATCGCTGGAGGAATCGGTGGCGTTTGTGAATGCGTTTGCGCCGGAGCACTTGGCTATCATGTCCGATCGGGGCGACGAAATCGTCAAGACGATTCGCAATGCCGGCGAGATTCTGATTGGCGACTATCCGATCATCAGTCTCGGTAATTATGCGATGGGATTGAATGCGATCCTACCGACCGGTGGGCGGGCGATGACGCGGTCGTGCGTGTCGGTGCTGGATTTTCTGAAGCGATCGTCGGTGGGGAAAGTCAATCGCGAAGGGTTCGGGGCGATCGGTGGTGTCGTTTCGGTGATGAGTCGCGACGAAGGTTTCAGTGCGCACCATCTCGCAGTTGAGAATTGGTCCTGATCGCAGCGCGTTAACCCATTGGCGCATCGTACGAATTGAACTGTTTGAGTTGAAATGAATATGAAGAACGAACCCAAGCCGACATTTTCGCCTTTGCAGGTGTCGCGCCGGACGGCAGAGACGGAGTTTTCGCTGACGTTGTCACCGCGCACGGGGGCGTTTGATTCGCTGGACATTCCCAACCGGTTGCTGTCGCACTTTGTCGATCACTTTTCGCGTGGTTCGGGGATTGTCGCGTCCACCGCCCAAGCCGATTGGCCCGGGTCGTGGCAGTTTGATCATGTGCTCTGCGAGGACATGGGTCAGTTGCTGGGAGCCGGGGTGGCTGCCATCGCTCGGGAGCGGACGGATTCAGTTGGCATCATCGGACGGGCGTCGTGTTCAGGGGTGATGGATGACGCGTCGGCATCGGTTGAGATCGGGTTGGAGTCGCGGCCGCGATGCACGTGGTGCGTTGAACCGGGGCTCGACATTGATGGATTTGTCGATTCGTGGTACGCGGCGGACGGAACGCAAGCCGGTCAGTGTTTCGGGACGAACCTGCGGCAGTTTCTGGATGGATTTGCGCTGGGCAGCGGGGCGACGTTGATGGTTTCGGTGCGGGCAGGGACGAATCTGCACCACGTGTATGAATTGATTTTCCGGGCGCTGGGTGATGCGGTCGGGGTTGCGCTGGGGACGGGCGTCCGTTTGCCCGGTGATGGCAGCGGGTTGGCTGGTCCGCCGCGCTACGAAACCAAAGTGATCAAATGAAATGAGTGCAACGCCCATGCGACCCAACCCATTGCTTATTCTAGATGCCGACGGTGTGTTCATGGATGAGATGCCGTATTGGAACACGGCGCTCGTGACCATGATGCACCGTTTTGGCATGTCGTGCGGTGCGCCTGCCCGATGGGAGTCGTTGAGTTCGGCGTGCTTTGTGGATGATTGCGTGCAGGGTGTGACGAAGGGACGCGGCTGCAATTCGAACTGGGATCTTGCCGCGGTGATGATTCGCGCGGTGGAAGACGAATCGCGTCGCGCCGCGCTCTTGAGCGAATTGCGTTCCGGAAGATATGCGGGATTTGCATCGCGACTTAAGAGCGGGATGGAAGATCTTTGGCGCGATGCTGAGGCGGCGGACCCTTTGAGTCGATTCGGCATCGAGCGCAGCGGTGCGTACTTTCAGGAAGTCGTCGCCGAATTTCAGCTTATCTTTGAAGAATCAGACGAAGTGGATTGGGCGCGGATTGGCTGGTCGTTTGAACGACAGGTACCGGTCCTGCCAGCCAATGATTTGCGCGCATTGTTTGAGCGTTTGAAGGGCGCCGGATTCGCGCTGGGCGTTTGTACCTCGCGGGCCGAGTCGGAAACGGTCGAGCCGATGTCACAGCTTGGCATTCTTGATTGTTTCGATCGAGGCCGCGTTGTGACCAACGACCAAGCCGTCGCAGCTGAGGTGCGCTTGAATCTATCGCACCTGGCCAAGCCGCATCCGTTCCCGCTGCTTTGTGCGGCGCTGGATTTTGAGACGGCGATCGAAGCGTGTCGAAGTGGGACGGTTGATTCGACGGCAGCGGTACGGGATGTTGTCTATGTTGGCGATGCGCCGGCAGACTTTGAAGCCGCTCAGCGGGCGCGGGCGTTGGGATTGCCCGTGACGTACGTGCACATCGATTCGGGCTTGTCGCCGGCGGACGTGCGGGAAGCGATTGCGGGGAGTGCGCTGACGGGTTTGGTAGCGCCGCGACTGGCTGAATGTGAAACGTGGCTTTCGGGTTGCACTAGTTGCGTGGAAAGTCGGGCATGATCGGCGTCGTGGACTATGGTGCGGGGAACATGCAAAGCCTCGCCAATGCGCTCGACCACCTGGGGGTGGCGTGGCGATTGGCCGAGTCGGACGCGGACTTTACCGAGTGCGATCGGGTGATTCTACCGGGCGTCGGCCACTTTCAATCGGCGATGCAGACTCTCGTGGAGACCGGGCAGAATCGGCGGTTGGCTGCTTTTGCGGATTCGGGCAAGCCGCTGTTTGGTATCTGCCTTGGGGCGCAGTTGCTGCTTGAATCCAGCGAAGAGTCGCCGGGTGTTGACGGTTTGGGTTTGATTCCCGGCGCGGTCGTTCGACTGAAGACGGAAACGGTGCCGCACATGGGCTGGAATCGCGTCCGCCCGACGGGTGAGTCGCCGATTTTTGGCGTGGGCGAGCGTGATGCGCATTACTATTTCGCGCACAGCTACGTTTGCAACCCCGTGTCGGCTGATCATCGACTGGCTGTGACACAATTTGGCACTTCGGAGTTCTGCGTCGCCGTCGGTCGGGAGAATGTCCGGGGTGTTCAGTTCCATCCGGAAAAAAGCGGGCCGGTTGGTTTACAACTGCTCGAGAGGTTCGCGCGATGTTAGCCCGGCGGATCATTCCATGTCTCGACATTCGCGAAGGGCGCGTGGTCAAGGGCGTTGCGTTTAAGAATCTGCGCGATGCGGGAGATCCGGTCGAACGGGCTCAGGCGTACATGGCCGGCGGGGCTGACGAGCTTTGCTTTCTCGATGTTACCGCGTCGATTGAAGATCGTCCGCTCTTGATCGACTTGATTCGCAAGTTGTCGAAGGTTTTGTTTATTCCGTTTACGGTTGGCGGCGGCGTGCGGAGCGTGGATGATGCGAAGGCGCTCTTGCGGGCCGGTGCGGACAAGGTCGGCGTGAACACGGCGGCTGTGACGCGTCCTGCGCTGATCGCAGAGTTGGCTCGACAGTTTGGCAATCAATGCGTGGTGCTTTCGATTGACGCATTGGGGCCAGGCGACGATGCGAAGGTCACGACGCACGGCGGGCGCGAAGTGACGGATCGAAAGGTTTGCGATTGGGCGCGGGAGGCTGTCGAACTCGGTGCCGGCGAGATTCTGCTAAACTCGGTGGATGCCGACGGCGCTCGCAGCGGATTCGCGACGGCGTTGGTTGAATGCGTGATCGATGCGGTGTCGGTTCCGGTGATTGCGTCGGGCGGTGCGGGCAGTGCGGCTGACTTTGTGGAACTGTTTACGAAAACGCGATCGCACGCGGGGTTGGCGGCTTCGATTTTTCACGACGGGTCGACGACACCGAACGATGTGAAGAAAGTGCTGCAAAACAAAGGGGTTGAGGTGCGGCTTTGATTATTCCAAGCATAGACATTTCAGGCGGGAAAGCCGTTCAGCTTCGTCAGGGTCGCGACTTGCATCTGGTCGATGATCGCGATCCGGTGGAATTGGCGCGGATGTTTAACCGTTACGGTCCGGTGGCTGTGGTCGATCTCGATGCGGCGATGAGCAAGGGGAGCAACACGGATTTGATCGAAGCGTGTTGCCAGGTAGCCGAGTGTCGCGTTGGCGGCGGCATTCGCAGCGCGGACGACGTGCGCGACTGGATCAAACGCGGTGCCCAGAAGGTTGTCGTCGGGACGATGGCGTCGGTGGAGTTTTTCAAACAGTTTCCGCGCGGGTGGTTGGTAGCCGCGATCGACAGCAAGGGCGAGAAGGTCGTTGATTCGGGATGGACGCGCGACACGAACGAAAGTCTGTTTGATCGGGCGAAAGAATTAGCCCCCTATTGCAGCGAGTTTTTGTTCACGCAGGTGGAGCGTGAGGGGATGCTCGCGGGGGTTGATCTTGAGCGGGCGCGGCAGCTTCGTGAGCTTGTGGATGTGCCCATCACGGTCGCGGGAGGAATTCGGCATGCGGCTGACGTTGTCGAGTTGGTGCATGCCGGTTTCAGTGCGCAGATTGGTCGGGCGCTGTACGAAAGCAAAGTGGACCTTGCGGATGCGTGGGTGCGAGGCGTTGCGTTTGATGCGCACGGTTTGATTCCGACGATCGTGCAGGATGCGCGCGCGGGCGACGTCTTGATGCTGGCTTACAGCAATGCCGAATCGCTGCATGCCGCGCTAACTGAAGGCATCGGGTGTTTCTGGTCGCGATCACGCAAGGAACTTTGGCGCAAGGGTGAAACGTCAGGGCATACGCAGAAGCTGTTGTCGGCTCGATTCGATTGCGATCGTGATGCGATTCTGTTTCGCGTGGAGCAGGTTGGCCCGACGTGTCATACGGGTTCGCCGACGTGTTTTGGACCGCGGGCGTTTGATACCTGCGTCGAGGTGCATCGCACGCTGCAGGATCGGTTCGAAGCGCTGGCTGACACGAAGAAACCGAGCTACACGCAGAAGTTGCTCTCCGATCCCGAACTGCTTGCGGCCAAGCTGCGCGAGGAAATTGAAGAGGTGATCGCCTCTCCCGATCGTGCGAACATGCGTTGGGAGTGTGCCGACGTGCTCTATCATCTCTGCGTGAAGATGGTGGCTGACGGGGTGACGCCCGAGCAGGTGGCAGCTGAGCTTCGAAGCCGCATCAAGCCCGAATAGGCCCGTTTTGCCGGCTGACGTGCGATTCGCTCGCGTCGGGTTGGCTGGGTTGACCCTTTGATCCGCAACTCCTAGATTACCCGCCCGACGACTCATTTTTTACTGCATTTTTGGGGTCGGATCGGGCTTGGTTTCTCATGGTAACGATGCTGGCGGGCGGTTCGGCTTTGCCGGTTTGATTCGACAAGGAGCGAGTTTTGGAAAAGACACTGATTATTCTCAAACCGGATTGTGTGCAGCGGCGACTCATTGGACGCGTGCTTCAGCGCTTTGAAGACAAGGGGCTGACGCTTTCGGGCATGAAGCTCATGCAGATCGAGAAGTCGCTGGCTGAAAAGCACTATGCCCCGCACGTTGGCAAACCGTTCTACCCCGGTTTGATCGAGTACATCACCAGCGGTCCGGTGGTGGTGTTGGCGTTGGCTGGTCCGAATGCGATCACCGTGTCGCGCAAGTTGATGGGCGCGACCTTCGGGTTCGACGCCGAGCCGGGCACCGTTCGCGGCGACTTTGGTATCAGCAAGACCTTCAACCTGATTCACGGTAGCGATGCACCCGAGACGGCTGAGACGGAAATCGCGCTGTACTTTGCACCGGGTGAACTGCTCGATTATTCGACAGCCGCAGAGGGTTGGACGAGTAAGCCGAACGAAGTGTAAGTCGCGCAGAATTTGTAGGGTGCGGTTTACCGCACCTTCTAAATTGATCACAACCGATTAGCAGGTGCGGCAAGCCGCACCCTACGGGGCGCATATCATGAAAGTGCAATCGATTGAATCGCATGACCAGGCGCCGGTGACGATGGAGGGGGCTTCGGGCGCGAAGATGCGGATGCTCATCGGGCCCGGTGAGCGCGCCCCGAACTTTCACATGCGTCATTTCGAAGTCGAGGTGGGTGGCTACACGCCGCACCACCAGCACGACTACGAACATGAAATCGTGATCCTCAAGGGCAAAGGGGTGGCGAAGTCGGAGCAGGGCGAGCGCGAATTCAGCGCGGGCGACATTATTTACGTGCCCGCGAACGAGATGCACAACTTCAGCAACACCGGCGATTCGCCGCTGGAGTTTATCTGCCTGATCCCCGCGCCGCAGGATTGTTCGAAAGAATAGGGCGCGTGTTGTTTCAGAATCGTGTGCCACTGGGTGCTAGTCACCCAGTGTTCTTCAAATCGTGCGTAGGGTGGGCCGTGCCCACCGCTGTTTGAATACCGACAATACGATTGAATCCGTACGACATGGTGGGCACGGCCCACCCTACATTCCTCATTGTTCGGCAGGCGGATGATCGCAGCGAACGACAATCAGAAATCATCAGCCGAGCCCGTGGTCAAAGGCGTTTGCTCGAAGTGTGGCCGCTCCGTTGCGGGCTTTCCCGGTGACTATTCCCGCTGCGACAAATGCGAGCACATGCAGATGCTCTCGTCCGATCCGCCGCCCGGTTGGCGATTGGTCGCGGGGGGCGAGCGGCTGACGCAACTGCCGTTTTGGTTCACGACGTTGTTCTTCGCATCGATCGGGGTGATCTTCTGGACGGGAGGCGGCAGCGACACGATCAGCAGCATCATCGTCGTGCTTGTGTTTGCCGGCTGGATCTTTTCGATCATGCAGTTTTCCAAAGCCGCCGAACGCCAACGCGGCTGGTGGATACCGGTCTTGGAGTATCACATCGTCGCACTCTTGATGATCCCCGGATTCATGTGGGCCGCCGGCGCGATCATGGCCCTCGTCAACTGGACCATCGACGGCATGACATTCCTATGGATGCTCTTCGCAGCCGTCATCATGTTCATATCCCTGCTGCTATACGGCGACGCAAGAAGGCGCATTGCGCATCTCAAGATCGTCAAACGCTAGCGCGTAGGGTGCGGTTCACCGCACCTGTTACTCTTTCGAGACCGGTAACAAGTCTGAACCGAACGCAATCGGCTGGCGTAGTTGAATGTGTCGCTACTCCGAGAAATTCCAGACGGGGAGGTCGAGAATGTGTCACACCAATCGATCGAGTTTGCGCCAAATCATCGTGTTTGTGGCCATTTATGCTTTGATTATCACAAGCATCGTACTTGACTGGAATTCACTGGGTCGGTATCCGCCATGGGGTGTATGGGTCGGGCATGACGTGATTCGTCGGTGACCCGCGATGGATCATTCGAATCTGTTTTGGCAATGAATAATCTAACAGGTGCGGCGAGCCGCACCCTACTTCTTGGTTGTTTTCTTCTTTGCCGTTGATTTTGCTTTTGTGGCGCCGGTTAGTTCGTAGCTTTCGGCGAGCCATTTTTCCCATGTTTTCTTGGGGATTGGTTTTTCGGCGGTGAACCGTGCGACAACCCACCCTCCCTTGCCTACTTCGTATTCGTCGGGGGATTTTGCGGCTAGCTTGGCGGCTTCGGGGATAGACTTGTCGAGTTTGAACATGGCTTTGTAGCGGCCGCCTTGCATCCCGATGTAGAGGAAGCCCTTCTTGTTGGCTTTGAATGAGCTTTGGGTGCAGGCGGTGCCTTTGTCGACGTTGGGGAACTCGCTTGCCTTCTTGCGAATCGGCTCGGTTGGGTCTTTCTCGGTGGCGGCCATTGCTTGCTCCTTGGTTTGGATTTGATCCTTGGTTGGATTGGGGCGAGCTTTTTCTTTTTCTTCAGTCCTCCACCCTTCCGCTTCGCTCAAGGGCGGGGCACCCGCGCTTCGTTGCCAACGACTATATGGCGCGGCCTTTTTTGATGACCTTTCTTGTGCAGTTTCGTCCTGCGAAGTAGCACATCTGTTCTATCGTTGGGACGTTCAAGATGGTCAGGTCGGCTTGCATGCCTTCTTTGATTGCGCCGACTTTGCTTTCGCGTTTGAGGACGGCGGCTGCGTTGGCGGTTGTGGCTATCAGCGTTTGAGCTGGCGTCATTCCCATTTGCGAACAGGCGATGCTCATGGTCAGCGGGAGCGATTCGACGACGGATGAACCCGGGTTGAAGTCGGTGGCGATGGCTACGGGCAAACCGGCATCGATGATCCTTCGGGCGGGGGCTTGTTCGACGCCGAGGTAGAACGAACATGCCGGCAGGAGGACAGCCGCCGTGCCCGCGCGCTGCATCGCCTGAATCGATTCATCGTCAATGCGTTCCAGATGGTCAGCCGACGACGCCCCGACCTCAGCCGCCAACTTCGATGCACCGATCTGCGTGATCTGATCGGCATGGATGCGCGGGGTCAGTCCGGCATCGGCGCAGGTCGTTAGGAATCGCCTCGATTGTTCGACATTAAACGCGGTGGTCTCGCAGAAAACATCGGCGAAATCGGCCAACCCCTCCGCGCGAATCTGATCGAGCACCTTGCGATCGAGCACGACGTCGAGATAAGCGTCGCCATCACCGTCAAACTCGCGCGGGATGGTGTGGGCTGCGAGGTACGTGCCGACGATCTCGATCGGTTGCAACTCGCCCAAACGCTTCGCGGCTCGCAGCATTTTCAATTCGTCTTCGACGGTGAGCCCGTACCCGCTTTTGATTTCGACGGTGGTCACGCCAAGTGCGAGCATCCGCTGCAAGCGCGGAAGAGCCAACTCAACGAGTTCATCGACGCTGCATTGTCGCACGGCATCGACGGTGTTCTTGATTCCACCGCCGCGTCGGGCGATTTCGGCGTAGCTGAGGCCTTGGGCGCGCTGCACGTATTCATCCTCGCGCGTGCCGGCGAAGACAGTGTGCGTGTGGCAGTCGATGAGCCCGGGGATCACGCAGCCGCGATTGGCGTCGATGACGTCTGCGTCGGTCGGCCAATTGCTGGGATCGTCGTCGCGAATCCAGGCGATGGTGTCGCCTTCGATACCGATCGCCGAGTTGCGTCGGCGCGTCAGGACGAGTTCACCGTTGAGTGGCGTGGGCCCGACGGGACCGGTGCAGACTTCCGAGATATTGCGGACGACGAGCATGGTCAGGCCATCTCGCTGCTGTCGATGTGGGCTTCTTTCGGCGGTGACCAGCAGTCTTTGCAGCGCGGTTCGAAGTCAGCCGCTCCTCCGACAATGTGCGTGCCGACGATCGGGGTCTTGCGATGCGTGTGCGTGGCTGGCTTACCGCATGCGGCGCAGATGGATTGCTGCACGCGCACCACGCCGGCCAACTCCTTGATCCGCTCGATGACGGGGAACTGCAAGCCCCACATGTCGAGATCGAGCGCCGCGATGATGACCCGCTTGCCGCGACTGGCGAGCGTCTTGCATACGTCGGGCAGGCCGTCGTCGTAGAAATGCCCTTCGTCGATCACCACGACTTCGGTCGCGTCGCAAACGGTGTCGAGGATTTCTTCGGAGCAGGTGACCGCCAACGCGTCGCGGCCGTCGCCGTCGTGGGTCATGATCCTGGCTTTGCTGTAGCGATCGTCCTTGTTGTGTTTGAGGACGAGGATGTTGTCAGCCGGTTCGTTCTTGAGTTCTTTGAGGACTGCGGTGGTCTTGCCGCTGAACATGCACCCGCAGATGAGTTCGATGATGCCTTGACGCTGGGGGTTGGCGGCGCTGTGCGTGTGGGGGGCGGCGGTCATGTTTTGATTTTGACGAAGTGACCGCCCAACGTCAAAGGCGCATTCAAAAACCTAATCAACTCTTAAGCCGGTCGAACAGGATGACGGCGATGGGGGTGAACACCATGATGGGCATCCACGCGGGCAGTGGGGTTCCGTTTTTGCCGAAGGTCTGGCTGATGAATGTGAAAAGGAAGCACGAGCCGCACACGAGCAGGAGTTTTAGCACGCTGCCGAGGACGTTGGCGGGTACGCGGGTCAGCACGAACGGGAGGCCGAGGACCAGCATGAGCAGGTTCACGATCGGGGTGGTGAAGCGCACGTGCTTGGCGTGGCGGATGCGGCCTTGGCTGGCGGGGTCGAGCCGTTCGCCCAGTTCGTCGAGTCGGGAGGAGCTCAGGAAGTTAATCCAGCCAGCCGACTGTCGCATTTCGATGGCTTGCGGGCTGAGGTCGCTGGCCACCTGATCGATGATGTGGCGGCGGATGTCGTCGCCGGGATCGAAGGCGGCTTCTGATTCGGTTGGCCGAGCGATTTCAAAACCGCGCTCGAGTTTCCAGACGCCGCGTTGGCTGCCGGGTTTGTCGGGGAACCAGGTGGCGCGGTCGGCTTGGATGATGTTGTTTAGGCGGCCATCGGCGTCGCGCTTGAGGATGAGCAGGCGATGCAACTCCTCGGTTTGTGGATCGTAGCGGTGGGCGGACATGAGTGAGCCGTCGCTGTCGAGGAGGAAGCGGAGCTTGAATGTCTTGGTGCCTTGTGCGTCATCGTGGTCGCGGGCGAGTTTGTGGGCGATCGACGGGATGATGTATTCGCTGTCGATGTACCACATGGTGGTGGTTGCAAGTCCGAATCCGATGACGGTGGCGGCGACGCGGTAGAGGCTGACGCCGCCGGCGAGGATTGCGGTCATCTCGTTGATTCTGCGCATGCGCGACAGTGTCAACATGCACGCGAAGAGGGTAATGACGCCGGACAGTTGGGCGAAGTATTGGAAGACGCGGTTGCCGTAATAGCTGATGATGTCGGGCAAGACCGAATGCGTTTCGGTGGCGTTCTCGGTG
>JAUIEW010000099.1 GCA_030429365.1 Phycisphaerae bacterium | reverse complement strand
CATCCCCATTCCCACAAGAATTTCTGGCCGACCATCGCCCGTCACATCCGGTAATGATGCGGCAGAAGTAATGCCTCTGGGAATCGCCAACGGATCGCTGTGCAGATGCTGCATTCGGTTTGGCGGGGCTTCCAGAATTACACCGGAAATACCGCGACTGACGCTGTTGACGTTGTTGACACCACCAAATCGAGCCTGGTTGAGCCCGTAGATCACGTACGATTCACCGATGTTTCCAAAGTTGCGCGGATTGCCGAATTGAGCAACGAGAATGAAGTCGTCGACACCGTCCCCGTCGAAATCGCCGATTCCGGTCATAGTCGAACCCAATTGTGAACCGGGATTGACCCCTTCAAACACCGCACCCGAAAGCGTCTTACCGACGTTGTTCAAATCGACCGTCCCCGTTGCTGATCGGAGAATGTTGATCGAACCCTGCGCATAGGCATGAACACGCTGATTGCCCGCATCGATGATCGTCGCCCTAACGCGGTAGGCTTCACCATTCAATCGCGGCGGGATCACGGCCAGGTCGACGGCGATGTTAAACGTCAATTCTTCAGAACTACCCATCGCGATGTCCTGCTGCCGCAGCACGATAATCTCATTCGGATCAGGCAGGCGCGGATCGTCGTCGTTCGGCGTGTCGTTGAGGTCCAGCACGATGAACAGTTCGGCTTCGCTGTCGGCGTCATACGGTGAATTCTCGTTCACCGGTCCGGTTGTCGGCCGCACGGTCACCGTCAACGTATCCTCCTGCGCAACCCCCTGGTTAAACGCCGGCTGAATCACCGCGACTTGGGGCGGGACGTTCAGCGGATTCGTGCCCGGTTCGCCAATCGTGATCTCCACGCGCTGCGAACTCGAACCCTGGGCCAACGCGAACACCGACACGACATCGTTGAGCCCGTCAGTAATCCGGCCCAGCAGGTTGTACGTGCCAAGCGGAATCAGCCCGGTCGACGCACTGAACTGATCGGGGCCGGCATTATCATTCTCCTGAATGTTGGAGACGAGTACGATTTCCGCACCGGTCACCACATTGATCAAACTAAACGAGATCAGCGCAGGCGAATCGCGGTCGTCATCGCTCCATTGAATCTCAAATGGTTCGCCTTGGTTTCGATTGATATTGGCAACCGGCGCAAGAATCTGCAGCGACGGCGGAATGTTGCCAATGACTCCGGGTCCTAAGACCAATCGCGGAAGATCTCCGATGCAACCGAAGAAGACGCTCACCCCAATCAGGGCGCAAATTGCCGTCTTGCTAAATCGCGCGGTCAGCAACTGTCTGAGTTGGAACCGTTTGGGTTGATGAGGCATGGGCGCTCACTCCAATGTATGCAATTCGTTTGGCAACCTTGGATGCTTCCAAGTTGCATTGTCTGACGACATTTGTTGAGAACCTTTTGCCAACGTTTTCGCTGCTGGCCACCCACCGGTTGGCGGTCCGATTCTCACTTGCTGCCTTGTTTCCTTCGCTTCACTTTCTGGCTGAACGGAGGGAGGGTATCGCGCAGGTTGCTCGCTCCCGGCTATTCACCGCGCTCGAGAATCTCGCAAGACCGTCGACCACCTGAAACATCGCGGTGATCGTTCGTCCAAATACGCAACTTAAATGCCGTCCCTGGCGTCCAAACCGCAATGGGCGTCGCCGGTTGCCCGGAGTACACTGTCACTTTGCGGCAACGCTCATACTAAAGGCACCCCAATTGTCCCGTCAAGCGCCACAACCCTTTCATCCGGCTGACACTTACGCGCAAAATCAGTTGCCCGATGCCGTGTCCTTTGGTTCAATGGTACGATGCCCATCGACCCACTTGAAAACACGCAGCAATTCGAACACGACCCTCTCGATTTGGGGGATTCCCGACCTCCACTAAGCATTGTGGCGATGCTGGCCGGAATTATCGGGCTGGCTGTTCTGATTCCCTGGCTGCCCTTTCTTGGCTTTGCATCAAAAGGGTCTGCCGCGATCAGAACGGGGATGCTCATTGGAATCATAGGCGGCGGATTCGCTGTTATTCTAGGGGTGTTTTCGTTTTTCCGAACCCGTTACGGAGTACGGCGAGGTCGTTGGATTGGCGTGACCGGCGGCGTGTTGGGATTGCTCGGAATTGGCACCAATCTGCTCGTTGGCGTTGGACTATTTATCACCAAAGCCAGCTTGGGTTGCAGCGAAGACGCAGTGGCAGTCTTGAAGACCTCTGCAGCCAACCGGGCGGCTGAAACGGATAAATGGATTGCGATGTACGCATCGAAGCGATTGTCCGTTAGCATCAAGCCGAACGAATTTGAAGATTGGCTTGAACAGATCGCTCAGAAGCACGGACAATTGCAGCAAAACGAACGCTCAAAAACGCGTCCGATCTCTTCCGTCAATGGGGCAATCGTCGTTCGTTCAAAAGGTCATTTCGTCAATGGGATGGCCCCGATCGAAGTGTACATCGGAATCGACGGCGATCAGGCCAAGGTTGATGACATCAAAGTCGGTGGTTCGTCACCTCTCGACTAGCGTCGCTTTGACAGATCGTAACCACTCCGCCATATGGCCTCGGCGCACACACGCCACCGATCGAATCCATCGCCAATCCCAACTTCGACGTGAGGTCCCCATCCGACTCGCCGATGTCGACTGGCACGCGAATGGATCGAACCGCCGGCTCAAGCGTTTTGAACCAATCAGTCCACGGCGCAACGCCGGTTGGCAACGCTGTCGGCAGGTCAACGCCCACCATCGACGAGTTGATGCCGGTGATCATTTCGCGAAGTTCGACAGGTGATGTCAGCAGTCGTCCCTGTGCTGGCCTAACGCACAATCGAACGCCACACCGTTCGGCGCGCGGAATCAGTTTCGTCAGCGACGAAGCGGTTCGATTCAAGACCGCCGCATAGGAATTCGTTGCACTCGGCGAGTCGGCCAATTGTGCCGGCGCGAACGATATTCGCTCAATGCCAAGCGGTGCGGCTCGTTCAATCAGGGACTTCAAGACCGATTCGATCGACGTATCGCCATTGGCTGCTTCGGAGGTTTCGACAAATCCGTTCAAGTGCCAGGCAACAATGGCCGCACCGTTTGGTGTTTCGATACCGGCGGATGCACCCGAAAGCGCCTGTGAATTCGCTGCTGAGAGAAATTCATCCACGCTGCCCGCGAGTTCGATTTGCCGCGTTCCGACATTCGCCGCAAGTTGCGAAAGCAGTTTCGACTCGTCAACGGATGAGTTGATTGGCCTTTGAATGACATATGGCGATTGGTCGCTCATGGAAGATTTCACAGGGTCGTTTGTGTGAACGTCGGTCACATTGTCGCAGCCATCACGACGGTCTATACTTGAATCGTCAGCTTTCCCGGATCCTTCATTCGACTGGTCGAAATCCATGAGCCGCATTCAAATCTTACCCGATCTGCTCGTCAACAAGATCGCTGCGGGCGAAGTCATCGAGCGACCGGCCAGCATCGTGAAGGAACTGGTCGAAAACGCCCTGGATGCGGGTTCCAACAACATCACTGTCACCATTGAAGACGGCGGAAAAAGGCTCATTCGCGTGGTGGATGACGGAATCGGCATGTCGGCTGAGGATTTGAGGCTTGCCGTCACCCCCCACGCGACCAGCAAGATCACGTGCGAAGAGGATCTCTTCAAGATCGCGACGCTCGGGTTTCGTGGCGAGGCGTTGGCCAGCATCGGCGCGGTGAGTCGATTGCGGATCACGTCGCGCCCTCGCGATCAGATCGAAGGCAACGAAATCGTCATTTCGGCGAAGCATCTTGAGACTGCTCAGGCGGCTGGCTGCCGCGCGGGTACGAGCGTCGAAGTCCGCGACTTGTTTTTCAACGTACCCGCCAGACGAAAATTCATGCGGGCAAACGCGACGGAAGTCGGGCACATCAACGAACAAGTCGCGAGGATGGCCCTTGGTCATCGCAGTGTCGGCTTCGAACTGACGAACAACCAGCGCACCACGCATCGGTTGGCCGCGGACTCTTCGATCCGCGAACGCATCGGCGCACTTTACGGCGCCGACCTTGCCAACGAGCTGATCCCCATCGAGCGTGACGAACGCGGTCTGCGGATTGAAGGTTACGCCGCCCCGCCTGCGCGTTCGCGTTCGACCGCATCATGGCAATACGTGTTTCTCAACGGGCGCTACATCCGCGATCGATCGGTGCAGCACGCAATCCGCGAAGCCTATCGCGGCTTGATGGAACACCAACGCTTCCCGGTGGCGTTTCTGTTTTTGACCATGGACCCCGAGTTGGTGGACGTCAACGTGCATCCGTGCAAGTTGGAAGTCCGCTGGCAGAATTCGCAGCTTGTGCATTCGCAGGTTCTATCTGCCTTGCGCGACAAGTTCTTGACGACCAATCTCTCACCGTCGCTTCGCGCGGGTGAGAGTGCGACGCCATCAAGGATCGAATTTGATCCTCAAAAAGCGGCAGAAGTGCGTCGCGAGGCGGCCAACTATTACAAGGGCCTTGTGCCGTCACCGATGGGTTCGCCTATTCATGCCACGTATGAGGGCCGTGACTTTTCCCCGACAATCGGCACGCCGCCCAGCACCGCACCGTCTGACATCCGTTCAGACATTTGGGATAGGATGCACCGAGGTGACCAACCTGCCTCCGTGGAATCGCGCATGCCGCCAGCCGAAGAACCGGCTGAGTTACCCACGATCAGGGGATATCGGGCGCTTCAGGTCCACAACAGCTACCTCGTCGCGGAAACCAGTGACGGTCTCGTCATCATCGATCAACACGCGCTGCACGAACGGATCATGTATGAAAAGCTCAAGGCGCAAATCACCGACGGCCCGCTCGAATCGCAACGTCTGCTGATGCCCGAAACATTGACGGCCAGCGCCACGGATATGGCACTCCTGCAAGAACATGAAGAACTGCTGACCAAACTCGGCGTCGAAGCCAACGCCTTTGGTGAAGATCAGATCGCCGTCCATGCATTTCCCTCGCTACTCAAGGATATCGATGCAGCCGCCTTCATGCGCGACTTGCTCGATCGATTGGGCGAACAGGATGAAGAGACGAGCGCGGAGATTGTGATTCACGAAGTGCTCGACATGATGAGTTGCAAAGCTGCTGTCAAAGCAGGCGATTCGCTGACGTCCGAAGAGATCGCAGCCCTCATCGAACAAAAAGGCGCGATCGAAAAATCAAGCAACTGCCCCCACGGCCGCCCCACCACGCTGAGCCTCTCCGTCGACGAACTCGAAAAGCAGTTCAAGCGAAAATAACCGACGGCTATTCCAAAGCCTGCAATGTAACCTTGACGGTGCGCAACTTGTCATCGCGCTTCACTTGAACATCAACCGTGTCGCCGACGTTGTGGTTGGCCAAGGCGTCGAGAAGTGCGGCTTCGTTCGGCGTCGCCGTGTCGTCGATCCTGACGATGATGTCGCCGAGAATAATACCGCCATCGCGGTCAGGCGAAGTTGGCTTTAGACCAGCTGCTTCGGCGCTGCTGCCTTCGGCTACGTTGATGATCAACACGCCCGGAAGTCGCAATCGCCTCGACACCGCATCAGAAGCAATGTTAATCCCAAGCCCGGGCCGAACGATCTTGCCATACGCAATGATCTGCGCCACCGCATCGTTGACCGCATCCACCGGAACCGCAAATCCGATCCCCGCGGAAACGCCAGCCGGCGCGTAAATGCTCGTATTGATACCGATCAAGCGCCCGGCGCTGTCGAGCAATGGACCGCCACTGTTACCCGGATTGATCGCCGCATCCGTCTGGATCACGCCTTGAATCTTTCGGCGCGTCACCGACGCGATTTCCCGATTCAGCGCGCTGACCACACCAGTCGTCAGCGTGTAGTCGAGCCCGAACGGATTCCCGATGGCGTAAACACTTTGCCC
Organism: Phycisphaerae bacterium; assembly: GCA_030429365.1. GTDB lineage: Bacteria > Planctomycetota > Phycisphaerae > UBA1845 > UBA1845 > UBA1845. Next base: position 10,381 of record JAUIEW010000099.1, on the reverse strand, counting down.
GACTTGCAAATCGTTCGACGTACCGACCATGATCGGCGTGAGTTTGTCACTGCTTGCATCGATCTTCAGAACCGCGATGTCCTTATCGGGCCATGCCCCTTGCAAACTTGCGTCGTAAGTGGAGCCATCATGCAACGTCACGCGGCAGGCTGTCGCCTCCTGGATGACGTGAAAGTTGGTGACGATGTGCCCCTTGCGGTCCCAGACGAATCCGGACCCCGTTCCCATTTCGGTGACGCGGTCGGCGAAGAACCCCGTGCGGCGGATGCGTTCGATCATCGGGCTGACGTAGACCACCGACTTGGAGCACTGTTCGAACAGATCAATCGTCGATAGCTCGCTCGCACTCAACTCCCCCCGCGGCGTGACCGGTCGGTTGACAGGTGTCTCGGCGTCGCTGCCCTTGGCCAAAATCTGATACCGCAGCGCAGATGCCCCGACAGCGGCGACACAGAGAACGAAAATCAATGTGGACATCCGCGATCGCTGCGGATGACTACCGTGAAAGTCACGATCGTGCATGTTGATCACCTTTGAGAAACCCGCCTCAGCCAACCCTTCCCGACTGGAGCGCACGTACTCGTTTAGAATCTACTCGCCATCGACACCAGAGACTGCAACAACCAAGTATCATTCAGGCGAATCGGCGGAAAATCAGCCAGCTTGGCATGCAACATCATATGAATTAGAGAGTTATCGTCCAACACCCGTTTTGATTGAATTTGCCGGACTTGACGATAGAAGCATGATCAAGCAGCGGGTTCCACGCCTGATCGGGCCAGTGCAAACCGTCTTCACGCCCTACAAATCCTCTCGAAGTTGACTATAGTTTCGGATTCGACGCAGATTCATAAACGGCTTCATCCAGATCAGCCGTCCGACAGCGAACATCGAGGAAAGAAAATGGCTTTTGAGAAGGTTGAGACAAAAGTTGACTTCGCGGCCCAGGAGCGGCAGACGCTCGCATTCTGGGACGAGATTCAGGCGTTCAACAAGCTTCGCGAAAAGAACGCCGGCAAACCGCGTTGGTCATTCCTCGACGGGCCCATTACCGCCAACAACCCCATGGGCGTTCACCATGCCTGGGGTCGGACGTACAAGGACGTCTTCTGCCGCTACTTCGCAGCCACCGGCCACGAGCTTCGATATCAAAACGGTTTCGACTGTCAGGGACTTTGGGTCGAAGTGGAAGTTGAGCGCGAATTCGACATCAAAACCAAAGCCGACATCGAGAAACTCGGCCTCGATAAATTCACCCAGGCCTGCAAGGACCGCGTCCACAAGTACGCGGCGATTCAGTCGGAACAATCCAAACGCCTCGGCTATTGGATGGACTGGGACAATTCGTACTTCACGATGGCCCCCGAGAACAACTACACCATCTGGAGTTTTCTCAAGAAGTGCCACGAAGGCGGGTTCATCTACAAAGGCACCGACGTGATGCCGTGGTCGGGTCGCGCCGGTTGCGCGTATTCGCACATGGAAATCGCGGAAGGCCGCAAACTCGTCACGCATACATCCGTCTTCGTGCGTTTTCCGATTCGCGATCGCAAGGATGAATACCTGCTGGTCTGGACAACCACGCCCTGGACGCTGACGTCGAACACCGGCTGCGCGGTCAACGGCGATCTCGACTACGTCAAGCTGCAGGCCAAACGCGACGGTGCGATCTATTACTTCGCCGAAGAAAACCTCCAGTTCCAGCGGCTTGCAAAGGAATACAAGGAAGGTTTCGGCGGTAAGCCCTGGCCGAAAGACACGCCCAAGCTCAAGACACTCCACCAGATCTTCCAGGAAAAGGGTGGCTACGAAGTCCTTGGCAAAATCAAAGGCAGCGAACTGGTCGGATTGACCTACGATGGTCCGTTCGATGAACTTCCCGCGCAGCAGAAACGCGGCGGCTTCGCCCATCCGCAGGAGTTGATCCCGCAGGATCAGCGCGATTGGCCCAGCGGCGCAGAAGGTCACCGCGTGTTCGACCCGGGCAAAACGTCAAAGGGCGAAGCGTACGTGGTGGCTGGCGAAGGTACGGGCATCGTCCACTCCGCACCGGGTTGCGGTGACGTCGACAACGCGTGGGGCAAGACGCAGAAGCTCGTGGCCATCGCCCCGCTCGACGCCGAAGGACGCTTCACCGAAGGCTTCGGCACATTCACCGGCAAGCGAGCCACCGATCGCGAAACGGTCGATGCGATTCTCGAAAGTCTGCGCGAAAAGGAATTGCTAGTCGCCCACGAAGAATATCCGCACATCTATCCGCACTGTTGGCGCACTGGTGATGAACTGGTCTTCCGTCTGGTCGACGAGTGGTACATCTCGATGGACTGGCGCGAGGAGATCAAGAAAGTCGCGTCGCAGGTGAATTGGCTGCCCGCATCGATGCGCGGTCTCGAACGCGAACTCGACTGGCTGACCACCATGCGCGACTGGATGATTTCCAAGAAGCGCTATTGGGGGCTGGCCCTTCCGATTTGGGAGTGTCCCGAGTGCGGGCACTTCGATGTCATCGGCGGATACGAGGAACTGAAAGAACGGGCTGTTGCGGGTTGGGAAGAATTCGAAGGCAATACGCCCCACCGTCCATACGTCGACGCGGTGAAAATCGCGTGCGACAAATGCCAGTGCCAGAACATGGCACGCATCCCGGATGTCGGCAACCCGTGGCTCGACGCGGGCATCGTGGCCTACTCGACCACCAAGTACAACACCGATCGTGAATACTGGGATAAGTGGATCCCGGCTGACTTGATCACGGAGTGTTTCCCCGGCCAGTTTCGCAACTGGTTCTACGCCATCCTCGCGATGAGCACGATGATGGAAATGGGCAAAGAAAAACCACGCCCGCCATTTAAGAATCTGCTCGGACACGCGCTGGTGCTCAACGAGGAGCGTCAGGCGATGCACAAGTCGGATGGGACGGCGATCTGGTTTGAAGAGGCGGCTGAACAACTCGGCGTCGACACGATGCGATGGATGTACGCATCGCAAACGCCAATCAGCGACTTGGCCTTTGGCACGCGTCATCCGGATGAGCCGATCACCATCACCGGCGACGACGGCATTGAACTTTCAAAAACGGTCGGCGGCGATCAGATTTGCCGCGTGACCTCAACGCCAGCCGACGAAACCCGTCGCCGCGTGTTGCTGCCGCTCTGGAACACCTATGCGTTCTTCTGCAACTATGCGCGACTCGATGAATTCGATGTCGATGCCGCACTCGTCCCCTATGCCAATCGGCCCGACATCGATCGCTGGATTCTCTCGGACTTGCAGCTATTGATTCGCGATGCCCGCGCATCGTTTGAAGCGTTCGATCTTCAGCCGGTATGCGGTGCTGTCGAACGATTCATCGAGAACCTCAGCACATGGTACATCCGTAGAAACCGTCGTCGCTTCTGGCGCGGACCACAGGCGGGTGACACCGATAAGCTTGCGGCATATCAGACGCTTTACGAAGTGTTGGTGACGCTCAACAAAGTTGTCGCTCCGATTCTGCCATTTATCACCGAGCAGATTCATCAGAACCTTGTGGCCAAGCAATCGTCAAGCGAACCGCAGAGCGTCCACCTGTGCGACTATCCGGAACCGAACGAGACGCTCATCGACAATGCCCTTTCCGATAAGATGGCCGCCCTGCTCCGCATCGTGTCGTTGGCCCGATCGGCTCGCGCGTCTTCCAAACTGAAAGTGCGTCAACCACTCGCAGGCGTGTTGGTCAAACCCGCAAACGATACCGAGCGGGAAGCGGTCGAACACGCCGAGTTCCGTGGCCACATTCTCGAGGAGTTGAATGTCAAAAATGTGGAAGCAAGGGCGTCGGTCGATGGGTTGATCTCGCGCAATGTCGAAGTGAACAAGAAGACAGCCGGCAAGAAATTCGGCAAGGACCTGCCCGGCGTCATCAAAGCCATTGGTGAAATGGACGGTCAAGCCGTTTCTGATTCACTGGCTACAAACGGTACCGTTGATGTTTCGGTTGGCGGCGGCGTCTTCACGCTGGACACCTCAGACGTCATCGTCACGCACGACGCCGGCGACGACTGGTCGGTCGCGGTGGACGGGGAAACCGTTATCTTGATCGACAAACGTCTATCGACTGAGTTGATCCAGGAAGGCCTCGCCCGCGATCTGGTTCGCAACATCCAGAACCTGCGCAAAGATTCCGGGCTCAACATCGAAGATCGAATTACCCTGTCGATTGAGACGGAAGACAAAGACTTGCAGGCAGCGGTCAGCGCGTTTGAGCAGTATATCAAGGACGAAACGCTGGCCGTTGAGTTGCAGCAAACACCGCCCGACAATGCGGATGGGCATTCGAGCACCGTCAAGATTGCCGACAAGACCGCTAGTCTGAGCATTGCACGGCAGGCCGTTAGCGCCTGATCGATTGCAAAACATTAAAATGGTCGGATAAGAGATTCGGACGCCGCAGGAACTCGTCGACAACCTGCCGCGTGCGCATCGCTTTGAGGACCTGTTTATGGCCGACACACTCAGCGCACGTCAACCCACGATTACAGAAATCGGTCGCGAATACCTTCGCCTGCATCTTTCGGATGCGGTGGGCCCGGTGATGCTCGGGCGATTGATCACCCACTTCGGCAGCATCGACAAACTCAAACATGCATCGATCGATTCGCTCACGCAGGTCGAAGGCATCGGACCAAGGCGCGCCCAAGCCGTCTTCAACGCCCGCGACAACGACATCATCGATCACGAAATCGAACGGGCACAGTCAGCCGGCGCGCACATCATCTGCTGGGAAGACGACGCCTATCCGAAGCAACTGCGCCACTGCAACGATCCACCCGTCTGCATTTACGTTCGCGGTCAACTCCAGCCAGCCGACGCTGTGTCGATCGGCATCGTCGGTTCGCGAAGGTCGAGCCGCTACGGTTACGACCAAGCCCATCGCTTCGGCGCGTTGATTGCGGGAGCGGGTTTCACCGTCGTCTCGGGGATGGCCCGTGGAATCGATGGGTATGCCCACGAGGGCGCGATCTCCGCACAAGGGCGAACGGTTGCCGTACTCGGCTGCGGCGTCGATGTGGTCTACCCGCCCGAACATGGGCAGTTGGCCGACCAGATCATCGCGTGCGGTGCGATCATCAGCGAACTACCGATGGGATCGCAACCGACGGCTGGCTCGTTCCCAAGTCGCAACCGCATCATCGCCGGTATGTCGCTGGGAACTCTGGTCGTTGAAGCGTCCAATCGAAGTGGTGCGCTGATCACCGCCCGACTGGCGAATGAATACAACCGCGAAGTCTTCGCGATCCCCGGGCGACTCGACACGCCAACCGCGATCGGTACCAACTCGCTGATTCAATCGGGCTCTGCGAAGCTGGTGATGGGCCTTGAAGACATCCTCGATGAGTTGGGTGATGTTGGCCAAATGATGGGGGCGGTGGAAAATTCAACCGAAACTGGCCGCGAAAGTGATTCTTCAACCATTACAGGAATCGCATCCTTAAGCGGCCATGAGCGAACCATCGCGAACCTGCTGGCCGAAAGAGAAATGAACATCGACGAACTGATAGCTCGAAGCGACCTCAGCGCGTCGGAAGTCTCGGTTGCACTGACGCTGCTGCGCATCAAGAGCACGATCGTTGAACTGCCGGGAAACTGTTTCGCGCTGCGTCGTCGATCGCGTTAAACAAATGCTGCTCATGCCCGATCAAGCGCCTCCAAAAATAGCCCCATCTACCCCACCGCTTTCATCTTGACGCCGTTGGGTGCCCTCTTATGATGCCCGAAGTGGCGCACTTTGAGTGCGCCAGCCGATATTCATTGCAGCAGTCTTGCCGTTCAATACGGCGATTGTCTTGGCCTTCATGGGCCCCAACGGAGGAACACGAACATGTCGCGCGCGATCACGCACGTCGAAGCCAGCGAAATCCTGGACTCAAGAGGCACGCCTACGATTCACGGTGTCGTCGCACTGGAAGATGGTGCGGTTGGTGAAGCGGGCGTACCCAGCGGCGCTTCCACCGGACAGTACGAAGCCGTCGAGCTTCGCGATGGCGACGCCAACCGATTCAATGGCAAGGGTGTGCTCAAAGCGGTTGAGAACGTCAACGGCGAGATCGCCGATGCGGTCATCGGACTCGACGCCACCGATCAGGAACTCATCGATCAGGTGATGATCGATCTCGATGGAACGCCCAACAAGGGACGCCTCGGCGCCAACGCGATGTTGGCGGTTTCGCTCGCGGCAGCGCGGGCGGCATCGATCTCATGCGAGCAACCGCTTTTTCGCTATCTCGGGGGCCCAGGCGCGCACGTCTTGCCCGTTCCGATGATGAACATTCTCAACGGCGGTAAGCATGCTGATAACAACGTCGACTTCCAAGAATTCATGATTCAGCCGTGGGGCGCGGAGAGCTTCGCCCACGCCATCCAGATGGGCGCGGAATGTTTTCAGGCGCTCAAGTCGGTGTTGAAGAAGAAGGGTTACAACACAGCCGTCGGTGACGAAGGTGGGTTTGCCCCGTCACTCAAGAGCAATGACGAAGCGCTCGAAGTCGTCGCTGAAGCGGTCAAAGCGGCTGGCTACAAACTTGGCGAAGACATTTTCATCGCCCTCGACCCCGCGACCACCGAGATGTACGACGAGAAATCCAAGACGTATTCGTTCTTCAAATCGGCGCCCGACAAAAAGGTGACCGGTGACGAGATGATCGCGACGTGGAAGAGCTGGTGCGAGAAGTACCCGATCCGCAGCATCGAAGACGGACTGGCTGAAGACGATTGGGAGAACTGGGGCAAGCTCAACGCCGCGTTGGGTGATAATGTCCAGTTGGTCGGCGACGATTTGTTCGTGACCAACACCGAGCGCCTCGCCCGCGGAATCAAAGAAAAGAGTGCGAACTCGATTCTGATCAAGGTGAATCAAATCGGCACGCTGACCGAAACGCTGGAAGCCGTCAATCTCGCGATGCGTAACGGCTGGTCTGCGGTCATCTCGCATCGAAGTGGTGAAACCGAAGACACGACCATCGCTGACATCGCGGTTGCCACCAATGCCGGCCAAATCAAGACCGGAAGCTTGTGCCGCAGCGACCGCGTGGCGAAGTACAATCGACTGCTTCGTATCGAAGAGCACTTGGGAAGCTCAGCCGTCTACGGTGGGAAATTCTGGAATCGTTAGTGGGCACGGATCGCCAACAACCTGGATCCCTTGAGATCAGCGAGGCGCCAATCCCGCCTGGAGACAGTGCGGGGATCGTGTTCTGGTGCCTGATCGGTTTGTCGCTGGCGGGGATGTTGCCATGCATGGTGCTTCCCGCTTGGCGCGAGTATCAGGACGCCACGGTCACCGAACAGGTTCGCGCGCTGCAGATGGAAGACGCTCAGCGCGAACTTGAGATCATGCGCAAACGACTTGATGCGATCCACAACGACCCGGTGGTCATCGCCCGGCTCGCCCGTCGCGAACTCGGTTTTCAAAACCCGGAAGAACAGGTATTGCATGTCGGTCAGATCGACACCGCGCTAGCGTCCATTGATGAATCGGAGGGTCTTCGCGAAACCGGAGTCGATCGCGAGCGACCCGTCGCTGCGCAGTTGCCGGCGCCGCTGGCCCGATTCTCGTCGATGCTGCCAGCGATCGATTATGATCGAATCTTTGTGCACAGCCCGGCCCGCGAGTTGATATTGATGCTTTCCATTGCACTTTTCATCGCCGCGTTCGCCATCTTCTGGCCAAAACCGACCGCAGATGCTACAACTCCCTCGTCTGCATGAACTGGCCGATGCGAACTGGCCGTATTCTCGTGCAAAATCCCGAATCGAAATGTTTCGACTGCGAATTCGACAATTATCGTCCGCAATCACCATCATGGCTTTCCTGTTGGCCATCGTTGGCTTCCCGCTTCCCCAATCGATTCCCGGCGGTGACGAGGACTTTCCGTGCAAGGATCACGGTTGTGGGTGTACGACCGCCCTCATGTGCAGGACTGCGTGCTGCTGTGCGAAACCGGCAGTGAAGACCAAGATCGAAACCGCAAAACCGGCTGGCGGTTGTTGCTCAACCAAGCACGACAACCGTCAAAAAGCCCCCAAGAGTCGGTGGGCCATCCAGGCTGCATCTTGCCAAGGCTTATCGGCTACATGGAGCGGCTTGGGGCTGATCGTCCCGCCCGAGTTCAATCCGACGGGTCTGATTCTCGTCAGACACATCGTCAGTCAACTGCCGACCGATCATCATCTGATCCCGCTGGCAACCCTTCTGATCGAACCACCCCCGCCACGGCCAGAGTTCTCCTAGTACAGCGAATCGAATTCAAGCCCTGAATTGTCATCCGGGCCCTGGGGCGAAGTGCGCCTCCAGAATTCCACACAACCAGGAGAATCAATGTGAAATTGGTTCAACCGATGCGCAATCGGTCTGCGTTTACGCTGATCGAGTTGCTCGTCGTGGTATCTATCATCGCGCTTTTGGTCGCGGTGCTTCTGCCCAATTTGCAGAGCGCCAGAAACCAGGCCAAACGCGTCGCGTGCCTGTCCAAGTTGCGTGAACTGGGACGTTTCAACCAGTTCTACACAGACGAATACGACAACCGTTTTCCGCGCAGCCATCATTCGGCTGGGTTTGGATTCCAAAACGGTTTGCCGTGGGGCTATGCGTTCGTGAAGTACACGGGCTCAGAGCCATGGTCGAACAACATGGACAAATCGAGTTGGGCGAAACTGCTCAACGAAAACTACCGTTGCGGTTTCGACCGACGACGTGCCGAACCGACGGGTCCCGCATACTGGAGTTATGGCCTCAACGTCTACTTCGAACTTTCGGTCGCAGAATCCGGAGATCGAACGTGGCGATTGTTGGATCAAATCCCCAGACCGGGCGGAACGGTTCTCTTTGCCGAAGTGGGAAATGAATCACTGATGTCCTCAATGACGTCGGACCATTTGATGGCTCACTTCTGGTCGAAGTATGACGCTCCAGCAGAAGTTCATAAGGATCGTCATCGTCCCCATGCCGGTTACACTTTCGTCGATGGGCACGTCGAAAATCTCAAATTCGAAAAGACGTTTGAAAAAACAGATGACGAGCAATCGTCACATGACAACTGGAATCCTGGCACCGCTCAATAACTGTGGCGCGTGCCTAATTAAGAGGATATTACAAGTATGAAAATCAAAATTGTCGCTGTGATCGCTGCGGCGTTTGTAATGACGTCGAGCGCGGCGCTGGCAGACCTTTGGCCGCAGAATGTCAACGGCATCACGAGTATGAAGCATGTCGCTGTCAGCCTCGACGGAACAAACGTCGTGGTGCACGCGGACCTTGCGGACAGCCCCCTCGATCTCGTGAACTTCGGTGAATCGTATACCGCACCGGCCAACGTGCTCGACGGCAAGGCCTACAACGATCAATACGGCTGGATCTTCGAAGGCTTCGACGTTCCGGAATCCGGAGACGCCATCTGGATCGAATTGGAATCGCAGACCGCCGGACTCGAAACCTACGAAGGTGGTATGCGCATGATGAAAGCATCACACACCTATGCCCCGCTGTTCGGCACGGACGGATCGTCGAACATCTGGCGCTTCGACCGGATGATGACCCATCACTGGCACGCCGCGGCGCTGCCGGGCGAATACTCGGCCACCTACAACGTCTATGTGGGCGACGAAATCACCGGCGTGGAAAACCTGGCGTATACATCGACGAATGTCACGCTGACCTGGGCCAACGTACCCGAACCGACCAGCGTCATCTTGTTGGCTGGTGGCGCCGTGGTCGCCCTAAGAAGACGTCGCAATAAATCAGGGGCAACGCGATGAGCAACATTGCAAGAGCAATTTCGCTTCTTTCTGTCTTGGCGTGCGCAACCTCGGCGACGGCTGCCTCCCCACAACTGGGCGGACCGATGAAGCACTTGCAGGTGACGGTCATCGATCAGGTCGTTTCGGTATCGGTCGACGGCGACCCGGACGAACGACTGTGGCTGCTGGATTATGGCGAATCATATTCTGGTGCTGCGGCCGTTCTGGATGGTCGATCGTACAACGGCCAATACGGCTGGCTCATCGGCGGCATTGTCAGCATCCCTCCGGGCTCGGGCGTGTTTGTCGAGTTGCAGAATCAATCTGACGGGTTGATGGCTTTTGAACAAGGCACGTTCGCTCCCATCTTCGGAACACAGGGGTCAGACGCCGTCTGGCAGTGGGACGGTTTCATGACCCACAATTGGTACGCAGCCGACACTTGCGGCAAGTACGAAGCGCTGTACGAAGTCTACGTCGGTGACGCTGCCGGCAATCGACTTCCCGATTACGTGTCGGACTTCGTCACGCTCTATTGGCAGTTCGTCCCGGTCTCGAACTTCGGCGATATCGACGAAGATGGAGACGTCGACCTGCTGGACTTCGC
>JAUIEW010000098.1 GCA_030429365.1 Phycisphaerae bacterium | reverse complement strand
AATCATCGGATACATCCGCTCCACGAATTTCGGCACGCTCGACATTCGCCCGGGCGCAAGTGGAACAACGATCGTAAGACAACTCGACGTCGCGCATCTCGCCACATGCCCGATGAAAGAAAACGCACGCAACACAATCACGCGCGGCGTCATACCCACGTCCAACTGTGACGACGGCAGCGTGATCGACGTTCTCGTCGTCTACACCTCAGACGCCAAAACCGCAGCCGGCGGACAAGCCGCGATCCAGGCTCTCATCAATCTCGCGATCAGCGACGCCAACAACGCGTTCGCCAACAGCCTCATCAACACATCGCTGAATCTCGTCCACGCCGAAGAGATCGCCTACGTCGAAACCGGCAACTGGACCATCGACGGCCCGCGCCTCATCGACCCAAACGACGGATTCCTCGACGTCGCCCACACCCTGCGCGATCATTACGGCGCGGACTGCGTCAGCCTCTGGGTCAACACCCTCAACACTGGCGGCATCGGATATTTCCCCGACGCATCGTTTCAAGGCATTGGGGCAAGCGGTTTGAGCATGCTGCGACTCGACAACGCACCGCTGCTGACCTTCGCCCACGAGATCGGCCACAACTTCTTCTGCGCACACGATCGCCCCAATGCACCCGATCCGCCCTTCGCCGAGTACTCATATGGTTACGTCGAACCGGGCAGCCAGTGGCGCACGATCATGGCCACGACTGCCACGCCAACCGTCGTCCCCCACTTCGCCAATCCAAACGTGAACTGGACGGGAACCAATCCCGGGCCCACCGGCATCGCCGAAGGTCAACCGCTCCCCAGCGACAACGCCCGCACGATCAACGAACTGCGCACCGTCGTCGCCAACTTCCGCGCGACATCCGTCTCGGGTCTGGGTTCGACGCTCTACGTCGACGCAGCCGCGGCTCCAGGCGGTGATGGTCAAAGCTGGGCGACGGCTGTCGGCGATTTGCAGGAGGCGTTGTGCATGGCCAAAGGCTCTGCGGGCACCGTGCAGCAGGTGTGGGTTGCGGCTGGCGTGTATATGCCTGATGGCGGCAGCGGTGATCGAAGCGCGACCTTCAAATTGATCGACGGCGTCAGCATTCTTGGCGGATTCGACGGAACGGAAACGTTCGAATCGCAGCGCGACCCGGCGGCCAACGAAACGATCCTGTCTGGCGATATCGGCATCGCGTCGAACGCAAGCGACAACAGCTATCACGTCGTCACCGCGAGCCTGAACAGCGCGACGGCTATCCTTGAAGGGTTCACCATTCGCGACGGTCATGCCGACGGAACCGGTCCGGATCATGGCGGTGGCGGCGCGATCATCGACGGAGGCGGTGATCCGCAATTTGTCGATTGCAGATTCGAAGACAACCATGCTACGAACCGTGGCGGCGGGATGATGAACACCAACGGCAGCTCACCGACGCTGATCGGTTGCACGTTTGAAAATAACGTCGTCATCGGAACTGCTTGGCCCGGGGGTGGCGGCGGCATGCACAACAGTTCGTCGTCAAACCCGACGCTGACCGCGTGCACGTTCCGAGCGAATAGCACCTCGCTCGGATCGGGGTTGGCCAACTACTTTGGCAGCAGTCCGGTTTTGAATGGATGCATCTTTGAAGACAACACGGGCGCCGGTTCATCCGAAGGCGGCGGGCTTTACGGTTATTCATTCTCCGCACCGACGCTGACGGATTGCATCTTCGAAGGCAACAGCGCATCAATCGGCGGCGCGATCGCCGGATACTTCAGCAGTTCGCCCAACCTCGACCGATGCATCATTCGCGGCAACGCAACCACCGGCGATGGCGGCGGTATTTATCTCTACGTCAGCTCGAATGGCCTGATGACCAACTGCCTTTTGACCGGAAACACGGGTGCCACCGGCGCGGCGATGATCAACCTATTCGACAGCCACGCCAACATCATCAACTGCACGATCGTCGGAAACGCCGGCACATTCGGATCAGGCGGAATCTACAACGATCAAAGCGATCCCGTCATCGCCAACAGCATCCTCTGGCGAAACTCAGCCGGCGGGACATTTAACGAATCCGCCCAGATTGATAACAATGACGGCTTCCCAACGATCAATCACACCACGGTCGAAGGCTGGACCGGCGCACTGGGCGGCGTCAGCAACAGTGGCGCTGACCCGATGTTCATCGACGCCAACGGCCCCGACAACACCTACGGCACCGAAGACGACAACGCCCGACTGTCAGCCGCCTCGCCATCCATCAACACCGGTGACAACGCAAGCGTCCCCGTCACCGTCACCCTGGACCTCGACAAACGCCCCAGAATCGCCGACACAACCGTCGACCGCGGCGCATTCGAATACGCCCCACTACTGGGCGATTTTGACAGCGACGGCGACATCGACCTGACCGACTACGCCAAACTCGCCGACTGCCTAAACGGCCCCGATACGACGCCATCCCCAACACCGCCAACAACCGCGCAACAGTGCCTTGGCGCTTTCGACTTCGACGCAGACGAGGACATCGACATGCAAGACGCAGCAAGCTTCGCGAGCGCATTCACCCCGTAGGGTGCGGCTTGCCGCACCTTCAAATTGGTCACGATGGATACATAGGTGCGGCGAGCCGCACCCTACGTCGATTTGCAATCTGGAATTGCTTTATGATTGGAGGCTGCTCATCATTTCGTTGAGCTTGCGGAGGGCGCCGGCTTCGATCTGGCGGACTCGTTCGCGGGTTAAGCCTACCCTTGCACCGATGTCTTTTAGGGTCATCGCCTCTTCGTCATCGAGGCCGAACCGCAGGCGAAGGATCTTGGCTTCGCGTTCGTCGATTTGCGACAGAAGTTCGCGGATGAGCGACGCTTCCGATTCCTCGAACAGGGCTTTGTCGGGTTCGGGGGTTCTCTCGTCAGCCAGGATTTCGCCGAGGCCCATCGCGTCGTCGCCGGACGATGCCTGCGGTCGCGCGGTGAACGCCTTGACCGCGCGGCGGACGATCTTGGCTTTCTTCAGCGGAATTTCCATCAACTCGGCCAACTCTTCGAGAGACGGTTGACGACCTTCCTTCTCGACAAACCGATCCATCGTCTGCCGCCAACGGGCGATCATCTCGACCATGTACGCGGGGATGTGCACCGGCTGCACGCCGTTGATGAGCGAACGTTTGATGGACTGCTTGATCCACCACGACGCATAAGTGCTAAAGCGCGTGTTCTGTTTCGGGTCAAACCCTTCAACCGCGCGAATCAGACCGAGGTTGCCCTCTTCGATCAAATCGTTGAGCAGCATGCCGCGGTGGCCATACTTCTTGGCGATGTTGACAACGAGTCGCAGGTTTGACTTCACCATGCGATCGCGCGCATTCTGCCCGTCGATCTCGATCTGCTCTTTTTCCGCGAGCGAGATTTCCTTGTTCTTGAAACGGTCAGCCGCCGTGTACACCGCCTGAATCTGCGCACCGAGTTCCTTCTCTTCCTCGGGCGTCAGCAGCGGTGCCTGGTTGATCTGCTTCAGGTAGAATTGTAGATCAGAGTCGATTGCGATCGCTAATACTCCCCATTGCGTGACACGTCCAAGAATCGCCGACTTCAACAAAGCGGCGACGCGTCACGTTTTCCGCACTTTGACTGCACCGAACGATGATCGAGTCTTCCCCAATTCCTTCCATCGGGTAACAACCTCAACATCCGAAGCAATCATCAAACCCCATTGTATCGGGCACCATGAGATGAGACCCGTTCACATAGAATAACAAAAGCGGCCCCAGCGCCGATACCCGACGCTGAGACCGCTTGAATATCAGTCAATACAACACCGGCCAACACAGATATGCCGGGAAGTCACAGCCCAGACTATGCACCGCCATCCTTTGATTCGTCATCGGATTTCGATTCTTCATCTGAGGCAGCTCCTTCGCTTGCAGAATCATCCGCAGCCTTTGGTGCTGGCGGCTGGGGTATGAAGTTGGTGATCAGATCGGTCGTTTCTTCACCAGGACCGTGCAGCCCACCGCGACGCGGTTTTTCAACCTTGGGCGCTTCGCCTTCTTCCTGATGTTCGGTAGACCACTGGGCCCGCTTCTTCGACAAGCCAATCTTGCGATCCTGCGAATCGACCCTGAGGATCTTCACCTGAATCTTCTGTCCAATCTCCACCTCGTCGTGGGGATCTTCCACCTTATGATCGGCTAACTCACTAACGTGCAACAGTCCCTCGAGGTCGTTTTCAAGCTCAACGAACACACCAAAATTGGTGATTTTCGTGACCGTACCCTCGACGATCTGACCCGGGATGTAGTTATCGGGCACAGCACGCAGCCACGGATCTTCGTGAAGCTGCTTGAGACCGAGCGCGATCCGCTGCTTGTTCTCTTCAACCTTGAGCACGACGCATTCGAGTTCGTCACCCTTCTTGATCATTTCCGACGGGTGCGAAATCTTCTTCGTCCAGCTCATGTCTGAAACGTGCAGCAAGCCGTCGATGCCTTCTTCGATCTCGATGAACGCACCGTAGTTCGTCAGGTTGCGCACCTGACCGGTGATACGCGTGTTCGGCGGATACTTCTCAGCCACCTTGGTCCACGGATTGACTTCGGTCTGCTTGACGCCAAGCGAAATCTCCTGCTTGTCCTTGTTGATGTCGAGGACCACGACTTCGATTTCATCGCCGACGTTGAAGAGTTCCGACGGGTGGTTGATGCGACGCGTCCAACTCATCTCGGAGATGTGCACCAGACCTTCAATACCCGGACGCAGCTTGATGAACGCACCATAGTTCATGATGTTCACCACTTCGCCCTTCACCTTGCCGCCAATCGGGAAGCTCTCTTCGATGCCTTCCCATGGACTCGGCTTAAGCTGCTTGTGACCGAGGGCGATCTTCTCTTTGTCCATATCGATGTTGAGGATCTTGACTTCGATCTCTTGATCGATCTTGACGACCTGCGAAGGATGCGCAACGCGCTCCCAACTCATGTCGGTGATGTGCAACAAACCGTCGATACCGCCAAGATCGACGAACGCACCGAAGTCCGCGATGTTCTTGACGACACCCTTGCGGGTCTGCCCGACTTCGATGTCGGCCATCAGCTTTTCTTTCGCCGCTCCACGCGTCTCTTCGATCAGCTTGCGCCGAGAGATGACGATGTTGCGACGCTCGGTATCAATTTTCAGAATCTTCGCTTCGACATCCTTACCGATGAATTCACCGATGTCTCCGGGACGACGAATGTCGACTTGCGACGCAGGAAGGAACACGGGCACACCGATATCGACGAGGAGCCCGCCTTTGATCTTTCGCATAACGCGACCTGAAACCAAGTCGTCTTCCTTCTTCGTCTCGACGATGTGATTCCAGTTGATGATCCGATCGGCTTTGCGCTTCGACAGTTCGATCACGCCGCTATCGGTCTCGAGGTTTTCGAGAAACACGTCGATGGTGTCGCCAATGTCGATGGAGCTGCGATCGTCCCATTCCTGAATCGGGATGACGCCTTCACTCTTGAGCCCGACGTCGATGACCACATCGTCACCGGCGCGGCCGACGATCTTCCCTTTCATCACGCGGCCCGGCGCGAGCTCTTCGTTTTCCGGACCATCGACCAACGTGCTGATCGCGCCGTCGTCTGTTCCGGTATCGAAAAGGGAATTGAGTTCAGAATCCAACTCGGAGCTGGAGCCATCCAAAGAACTGATAAGATTAAAGTCAACCATAAGAGTAATGTTCCCACGTCACCGCGTCGGTTCAATGCCGCGTCACCTCAGTTCCGCGACCTGTCCCTACACAGCCCTGCATCACGAGCAGGTAATAGCCAATTGCCAAATCGCCGGCCCGCACCACGCGGCGCGAAAAAACCGGTCGAAACTGAGCCACGCAGTTTACCAACTTCCCGGAAACAAGCCACAATACCGTCCGCCCCACGCAAGCGGCTGCGACCGACCAATCCGGCAAGATGCACAATGCGCCGAATCCACCCGAATACCGCCAAAATCCCGGTTCACAGGGGCCAATCGCCCATATGCCGCAAGGGCCAACCAGACCACTCAACCAGATTGAGCTAATCAGATTTTGAGCATAATTCACGTCATCCCGACCGAATGCACAATCGTCAAGGATGGTGTGGTAGCCGCGTCTTGGTTAATCCCCGAAGATTGGGCTCGCCGAGAAACCGACTTCAGGAGTCTTTCGATGACATACAACAAGCCCATTCACTTGAAATGCGCACTCGCCATGTTCGCTCTGCTGACGTCCGTGGTGGGTTGCGTCAAGCGCACAGAAGTTGTGGCCGTCCTCCCGGATGGTGGCGTCGAGATGGTCGCGATGCTTCACGGTGACGTCAATGACATCATGGGAGCCGAGGGACAGTTGGCCAACGATCCGCCACCGAGCGCCGAAAGCGGGTGGAAAGTCAGCACGCAGCTGGAAGACAAGAAAGATTCGGGCGAACAGGAGATGACACTTGTTGCCATCCAGTCATTCGCGCCGGGACAACCGCTCCCGACCAGCTACGCTAGCCCCAACACGCCGGTTGCCGATGCGGCGAAGAAATTCTACACCGAGGTCCGGCTTGAGAAGACCAAAGATGGCACGTACTACCATTTCAAACGCACCTATCCGCGACGTGTGTGGGCGCCATTTGAATATCACCGTGAGCGCCTCTTGGAGACGGATGAAATCAAGAAGCTTCTGGAGGAACACCCGGCCAACATGAGCGATGCCAATCGCAAAACGGTCGCCGATGCGCTGATTGCCGTAGAGGTCGAACAGGAAGTTGAGTTGCTGCATCAGGCGTTTGCCCAATCGAAGGGCAACATCCCGCAGGTGGCACAACTCAAGGCGATTGGAAGCATTCGCGAGATCGCCAACGACAGCCAACTCACAGCGTTGACCGTCACTCTCCTGGTCAAAACGGATGCCGGGAAATACGCGAACACGCTTGAACAGGATCTGTACGATCGAATCTCCAAGGGCGTAAGGAAAGCGTTGGTGGAAAACGGGACGAGTGCCGCCGACGTGACCGAGGTCATGAAGAATCTTGAATCGGCCCGCCTAAGGCTTGAGATTTCGAAGGACCTGGAGGATGAAAGCTGGGATGTCGAACTGGCTCTCCCGGGCAAGATCGTGGCCCATGACTTTCAAGGCAATCCCGAATCACTCGACCCGACTGACCTTGATGAGCACGAACCGGACGCGGAAGAGAGCCACCTCGACAAAGCGATGCGTACGCTGGCGGACAGGATGAAACCGTTCGCCACCAAGCCGGGATTCGAAACATACAGTTGGACGTTCGATTCAAGAGCGCTTCACGATCGCGATGTGGTTATCATGGCCAGTTCGTTCGTACCGAACAATTAGTGCTCGACGTTGCTTGTATTCCAGACTGTTGACGGGTGATTTTTGACGGCGCCTGGTTCATGAAGCGAGATATCGACCTGCAATCCGAAGCCTGGGCCAACGTCTATCGTTGGGCGTATCGATTCATGCGCAATCATGACGGCGCACTGGATGCGACGCAGGAAGTGATGCTTCGCTCGGTGCAACATGGCGGCGCGAACATCAAGAATGACCTCGGTTGGTTGCGGCGTATTACAGTCAATCATTGCATCGACGCGCTGCGCAAAAAACGCCCTGTCGCCGTCGAAGAACTTGAACCGCCCAACCGCCAACCATCGCCTGTCAGTGAGGCGATCGGTACTGAAGCCGCCGAGATGATCGCAGCCGCACTCGAAAGGCTGACCGAACAGCAGCGGGCAGTTGTGATCGCCAAGACTTACGACGGTGAGACGTTCGCGAAAATCGCCGAGTCGATGAACCTTTCAATCGGCACGGTCAAGACCCACTACTTGCGCGGGCTGTCGACACTGCGCAACGTGCTGGGAAAGCTACGGGAGGACCGATGATGAACTGCAACGAACTCGCCGAAGTGTTGGCCGACTACCTTGGAGACGAGCTGTCGTCCGTCGATCGAAAGGCCATTCAGCAGCACCTTTCGAGTTGCCCAACCTGCGCCCGCGAAGTGGAATCGCTACAGGAAACGGTGACCACACTGGGGCAACTCGACACGATCAGCCATGCCGACGCTGCTGGCCAAATCCGCGGACTTCAAATCGTCCAGCGGCGGCCCGTAATTCAGCGGTTCGTATTGGCATCGCTTCGAATTGCTGCAGTCCTCGCTCTCGGGTTCGTGCTCGGGCGGGCGTCGTTTGAATCGCCCACGACATCTGATGTGATGCCAGCCGGCCCGTCTGGCGACAATCGGCACGCGGTCGCCCAAGCCTCAACGGGGACCATTCATCCCGATTGGCTGGTCATTGCAGAGCGCATAAACCAGAACTCATCGGGATTGGCCGGCGCGTTTCGGCACCTCGCCAAAGACTACAAACGCTGAGCCCCCCGGTCGTAACAACTCGGTTCGGACCAACGAATCGCATGTGTCGAGGGACGCTACGCCAACCAACGAAACCGATGGCAGGATGTTTTCGCGCCGGATTCCAAATGAGATCAGCCTTCCAAACGCAAACTCGCGCGGACAAATTCAAAAAATATCGATAGATTTTTGGCCCGATACGCAAGAATCGAGCGCCGCGTTCTAGGCCACCGGATCGCCGGTTCCATAAAGCGGCGCTGAAATCGAATTATTGGAACTTTTCGGTTTCAATCTCACCAAACTTGTGTCCAAATCTTTCATGCTAGACATTCACGCAGCAAAAGGATAGGAAGTCAGGGAACGCTGGGGCTTTGCAGGCGACTTGGTTATTCACAGAGCTTGGACCAACCGCCTTGGTTGGCTCTTCAGTTTAAGTTACACTGAAGCCCTGGCCGTTAACGATTGCACCAAGACGGTGCAAGTAAGTCTGAGCAGAATTGGACACAACACGAACCCCGCAGTGGGACTGGCTCCCCAGCCCGCCTTTTATGCCCCACTGCCCGTAAGGAAGATGGCAATCCGTTCAGTTGCGATACCGTCACCGTTGGCGCGGTCCGGATCGATTCGCAACGAACGACGAATTCCAACATCCGGTACACGAGTACCCATGCCAAGGAGGGCGGACCATGCAAGGAACGCGCCTGATGAATATGAATTTGAGCAACTTCGGTCGAGTGGGCCGTGTCGCAACTTTGATGATCGCTTTTGCTTTTTCCGCGCCGGTCTTTGCCTGGGACCCGCCGGTTGGCGTCCCAGTTCCCTCGTTCGGCATCGATGAGACCGTCCAGTCTGAATACGGATCAAGTTCGTATTACACGCACTACGTCAATCGGAACCATAGCGCGGCGACCGACAGCAGCAATCCCAACGGAACGCCAAGTCGGCCCCGCCGAACAATCCCCCAAAACCTGTCCGCGGGCAGCGTCGTGATTGTCGAAGGTGTATACGACTACACGACTGGTGGTCTGACACCAATCAGCGGATCGGGCACCGCGTCGAATCCGATCTTCGTGCGCGGATCAAGCAGTTCCAACAAGCCTCGCTTTGTTTACGGAACGCAGATCAAAGGTCAGTACATCATCGTCGAGAACATCGAGTTCGACGGTGGCAACCCATTGGTCACCGAAGATGCACCGCACCACATTGCGATTCGAAGCAGTGAGGTGCACAGTTGTGGTGGACCGGCAATTCAGATCAGTGCGTGGGATGATCAAACGATGAGCAACATCGTCCTGTACGATCTGGAAGTTCACGACAACGGCAACTGGCAAGCCAACTTCGACGAGGACTACCACGGCGTGGGTGTTGGCGATCACGTGAACAATCTCTGGATCGTTGACAGCGTCTTCTATCACAACAGCGGTGATGGCATTCAAATCAATGCAGGCAGTCGATCGGCAGAAGGAACAACCCATCACGTTTACGTCGGACGCAACGAGTCGTTTTCAAACAAGCAGACCGGAATGTGGTCGAAGCAAGCAACAGACATTGTCTTCTCTGAGAACTACGTTCACGATCACCGCCCAAGCAACTCGTCCCTGGGCGCGGGCATGGGTTGTCAGTATGACCCGAGTCGCATCTGGTTCATCAACAACACGATCTTCGATTGCGACTTTGGCATCATGATCGCCAGCGGAAGCGGGCTTGGTGGCGGCCAGGATATGTATATCGTTGGCAATGTCATCCACTCCATTCACGACAGTGATGGCGGGTATAACCCCGCTACGGCATGGACGAACGCCGCGATTATGATTGCGGGTGGATTACGCCGTCATCTGGTCAATAACTCGATTTATGATGCCGATGGCGGGGTTCACGGGGCCGCATCCAATGGAGAATTCCACCTGGCCAGCAACATCATTTCCAACATCGCCCGGTCGTCCGGATGGCACATATTCTTCGAGCACCCGACGGCTGCGAACAACTCGACTGTCGATGACTGCCTGTTCTACCAGAGCGGTGGAAGCGTTCGCTTTAACTGGCGCGGGACCACGTACTCGGGCGTCAGTTCGTTTCAGTCCGGCACCGGAGCCGGTTCCGGAAACTTCGACGCCAACCCGAGTTTCTCAAATCCCAGCGCCGGCGATCTGCACATTCAGTCGTCAAGCCCTGCCATCGACGCCGGTTCGTCGCATTCGGTGTACAGTACGTTTGCAAGTCGATACGGCTTGAATATCAACATCGATATTGACGGCGCATCGCGCCCGGGTGGTTCAGCATACGACATCGGAGCCGATGAATTGGGTGGCGGTTCACCTCCACCCCCTCCACCGCCAGGATGCACAAGCAACAGTCAGTGCAATGACAATGTAGACTGCACGTACGATTTCTGCCTTGGCGGCGTATGCGTCAACAACGCGATCGATGCCAATTGCGACGACGGAAACTTCTGCAACGGCGAAGAAACCTGCGACCTCTTTGCTGGATGCCTGGATGGCAACAACCCATGTGGAAGCCAGACCTGCAACGAATCAACCAATTCATGCGTGTCATGTACAAGCGATGCGCAATGCGGCGATGGAGATTTCTGCAACGGAATCGAACGCTGTATCGGCGGAGAATGCGAGAACGGCTCGGACCCATGCCCAACACAAGCATGCGATGAAGCGAGCAACAGCTGCGTCGACTGCTTTGACGACAGTGAATGCGACAACGGCGTCTTCTGCGACGGCGAAGAGACGTGCAACGCTGGAACCTGTTTCGCAGGTTCACCGGAGTGCGGAAGCGAACAGTGCAACGAAGACTCGCAGACCTGCGGCGTGGTTCCCGACGCACTCATCAACGTCGGTGATTCGTGGTGTTATCAAAAGGGTGTCGCCGGCACGCCGTCAGAAGGTTGGAAGTCAACGAACTGCCGGGATGCAGGTTGGCCGTCAGGACCGACCGGAATCGGTTATGGCGACGGCGATGACCAAACCGTCCTCAGCGACATGAGCGGCAATTACATCACGGTGTACGCCAAGCGTGAATTCACGATTCCAGAAGCATCGCAAGCGTTCAGCCTGATCCTTGAGATCGACTACGACGACGGATTCGTTGCGTACCTCAACGGTGAGGAAGTCGCTCGACGAAACATGGGCGGACAGTTTACACCGGTCAATCGAAATACGATCGCTTCAGGATTGCGAGAAGCCGGCTCGTTTGAATTGATTACACTGCCGCATACCAAGCTGAATACAGATGGCGAGAACATCCTGGCCATCGAGATCCACAACTACAACATCAGCAGTTCGGACTTGACCTTTATTCCGCGATTGATCGCCCAAACGGAAGATTTCGTGTGTCAAACCAATGCCGACTGCGACGATGGAAAATTCTGCAACGGTGCGGAAACGTGCGAAGACGGAACTTGTGAGCCCGGCGTCCAGCAGTGCCCCGGTGAAGGCTGCAACGACATCACCCAAGAGTGTTACCCGCTGCCAGCACCGCCTGCACCGGCTCCCCCGACACAGACAACGCCTGAAGAATGCCTTGGATGTGACCTACAGGAGCCGTCAACCGACCCGGACACCGGTGCCGTCATCGTCGTGAATCCGAGGATTGACTCGGACTTCGACAACATCCCCGACAGCATCGACCGCTGCATCAATACGCCATCACAAGGGTTGGTCAACGCAAACGGCTGCACCGAAGAGCAGCGCACGCAAGACGACGACAACGACGGTGTCATCAACGACGATGACAGTTGCCCGGGCACACCGCCACGTACCCCCGTTTACGACACCGGATGCTCCGACGAGCAGTTGGCCAGCGTCGGCAAGCCCGTTTCCCAACCGGCGCCGACACCGAATCGCGTCACCGGTAACGGACAAACCGACACCGATGGCGATGGCGTTGCCGACGTCGACGACTTGTGCGAAGACACGCCGCTGGGTTCTGCCGTCGATGAAACAGGCTGCGTCGTGGTTGCTGAGAGCGAGACTGCCAACGGATGCGGTGGTGGCGGTGCATGTGGTACGATTGGAATGACCAGCATGGCCTTTGTCTTGGCTGGGTTGGCCGGCAGTCGTCCTAAGCGCCGGAGCAAGCTTCGCGGTTAGGCACTTGCACTTGTGGCGTGCAGTATTCCGGAAGCTCAGACAACCATGACTTCGGCTGCGACGCTCATCTCGGCGAGTTGCGCCTCGATTTCGGATTTGTAGATGGCGTTCATGATCAAGACCTTGTCGGGCTTGATCTCAGTGAGTGCCTCCGGGCTTACGATTTGCTGGCCTGTTCCCGTGACGAATCGACCTTGCTTTCGCGGATTCACGTCCACCGCATGGGCGATGACCTCGCAGGGCGCATCCATCACATTCAAGAATGTCACCCCTTTGGAACCAGCTCCCCATATCACCGCGCGGGCGCCTTGGGCAGACCAATTTTCGAACTGCTTCTTCCAATGGGCCACCTTGGTCTCGTAGGCCGATTTGAAATCGCTGACGAGACGTTTCATGTCGCAATCGCCATTGGAAGACGCCTTGGATTCACCGCCCACATCGGTCGTCGCGTCGATGGATAGAAACTGTCCGTCATAGACACTTTCAACGCGAATGGGACTGAACCCCGCCCTGCGAAACAGTGCGTCGAGTGCGGTCGGCGTGAAATACAGGCAGTGCTCGTAGATCAAATCCCAGATGCCCAGATGCTCAAGCGTGTAGAGCGCGTTTGGCACTTCGAAGTAGACAGCCGTTCTGCTCCCGCCCTTGATCGTCCCGTGTACGCTTCGCACGAATCCGAACGGTTCGCTGATGTGTTCGAGCACATGGCGGCAGCAAACAAACTCGGCGTCGAATCCGCGATGTTTGGGGCCGTAGTCTTCCGAGCGAATCACAACATTGGGATGCGATGGCGGCGGATCGACATCGGGATCGAAACTCGGATCGAATCCGAAGCATTCATTGCTTCCAAGGTCGGCAAGCAGCCGCAGAAAATCGCCACGCCCGCAACCGATCTCAACGATGCGCTTGCCTTTCAGTTCAAAATCCGAAACCAAGCGTTCGGCCAACTGCCCGCGATACTCCCGAAAACGCGGCGAACAATCGAGACTGTTTTCGTACTGCGCCGAGTAGGTCATCTTCTCAGGATCGAACGCGGCGTTGAACACGAGATCGCAATTCGGACAATGTGCAAGTTTCATCCGGGCACGATTGGTTTCGATCGCGGCATCGCGTGAATCCCACAAGACGTTGCAGAACACCGGGACGTTGTCGGCTTCAAAGAAGACAGCCGCCCCCTCCTTGCCGCATCCTGGACAACTGTACGTGTTCGATGAAGTTTGGGAAGTCATGGGAGATTCGCAATGCTTAGACGTGTCCTTCGGTTTCGAATCCAGCGATCACACTGCACAAATCTTCGCCGAAACGCCAAGCCGGTCAAGGTCGGCTTGGATCTCGTCGCAGTAGATTGGATTCATCACGATGACATGGTCCGGCTGATAGTCTTTGAGCGCTTCCGGAGCGATGATTTCCTGACCGGTCGAGGGCATGAAGTGGCCTTGGCGGTAAGGGTTGATATCGACGACATATTCGATCGAATCCCCCAGCGCCAACGTTGAAAGAAACGAAACGCCCTTGGAACCCGAGCCCCAAAGTACGACTTTCTCGCCCCGGCCTACCGCATCGTCGACGAACTTGCGCCACCCGAGGATGGATTTTTCAACAATTCCCGGGAATGCCTCCACCGAACGCGACATTTCCGCAAGGTCGTCTTCCTCTGCCAGATTCGCTTCCGTGGGTCCATCGGCTGGGATCGCGGTCAAAAGCAAATACTGCTTGTCATAGACCGCTTCCAACTCGGTCACTTCAAACCCGGTCTGTCGGAACAATCGCGCGAGCGATCCCAGGCTGAAGTAAGTGCAGTGTTCGTAATAGATATCCCAGAACGCACCTTCGGTCAGCACGCGGTAGACATCGGGCAATTCAAAAAAGATCACCGTGTCTTTGCGATCGCCGATCGTCTTTCGGATCGACTGCATGAATTCAAGCGTCGGGGCGATGTGCTCGAGCGTGTGACGGCAGCAGATGAAGTCGGCCATCAGGTGCGCGTACTTCGGCCCATAGAAATCCTGAATGAATTCGATGCGCGGTGCGACTTCGGGCGGCGTACGCTGCGGAACATAACCCGGGTCGATACCGATGCCGTGATTGCTCGCCAACTGGCAAAGCAATACGAGAAACTCACCCTTGCCGCATCCGATTTCCAGAATCGTCTTGTGCTCCAGGCCGTGCTTCTTGATCACGTCAGCCGCCAGCTTGCGGGCAAACGCGTTAAACGTTGGCGAAAACCCCTGCGTTTCTTCGTAGGCCGTCGAGTATTCGTGAACCTCAGGGCGAAACAGCGTGTTGAACACAAATCCGCATTGACGACAGAACCCAAGCTTCAAATCGCCGCGCGGATACTCCAAAGCCGCTTCGCGCGTGGGCATCAAGAGGCAGCTATGCACGGGAATGTCGCTGACACCGTAGAACGTGTCGATACCGACCGATGCACAGTTCGGGCATGCCAGCGTGGGTTCGCGACCCGTTTCGAATGTTGCGGCAGTTTTGTTCGACGTCATGGTTCTGGTCATGTCCCGGCCCTTGGAATTACTCGTCGATCTAACGTGCCACTGCTCTGTGAGCAGTGCTTATCTACAAAAACTTTCAGCGCCTGGCACTGCTCACAGAGCAGTGGCACAGTGTCTCGTTTAGACCACGTGGGGTTTGGGAATCGGGATGATGAATTGGCCGCCCTTGTCGCGGTATTCCTGCTGCTGCGACATGATCTCATCCTTGAAATTCCATGGCAGAATCACCACGTAGTCCGGCATTTCCTGCAAGATCCGTTCAGGATCGGGAATCGGCTGATGCGTACCGGGCATGTGCAGTCCCTGCTTGTGGACGTTGCGATCGACGACGTAGTCGATGACGTCCGTGCCCGCGCCGATGAAGTTCAGCATGATCGCGCCCTTGGCCGCGGCTCCGTAACCCGCGATCGTCTTGCCCTGCTCGCGAAGGTCACTCAGCAGCGTCTGCATCTCGCTTCGAATGTCGAGGACGCGTTCGCTGAAGTTCTTAAAGTATTCGTAGCGATCCAGCCCCAACGCCCGCTCTTCCGAAAGCATTTCCACAATCACGGGTGACGGGCGTTCGTGCTTCTCGACGTAGAGTCGCAGCGAACCGCCATGAATCGCCAGCGGCTTGACGTCGTTGAGGAACAAACCGTTCTGACGGAACAATGCATCGAGCGCGCACACCGAGAAGTAACAAAGGTGCTCGTGATAGATCGTGTCGAACTCGCCATGCTCGATGAGTTCGCGCACGTATGGCACTTCGATGACAGCCGCACCGCCATCCTTGAGCAGCGTGCGAATCCCGCGGACGAAACCGTTCGTGTCGGCGACATGCGCGAGGACATTGTTGGCGATGATCACGTCGGCTTGCTTGCCTTCGTTGGCCAGTTTGCCTGCCAGCTCTTCGGTGAAGAAATCGCAAAGGGTGGGTACGCCGATTTTTTCTGCGGCTTTTGCCGGTCCCGGTGCGGGATCGATACCGAGAACGTTGATCCCCTTCTCAACGAAATTCTTGAGCAGGTATCCATCATTGCTCGCCAACTCGACGACGAGGCACCCTTCACCGGCTTCGAGATTGCGCCGATCGATCAGATCCAGGGCGTTGTCACGCGAATGGGCCAACAACGCGTCAGAAAACGATGAGAAATAGGGATAGTCGTGTCCGAACAGGGTCTCAGGTGGAACCGTTTCCAGAATCTGCACGAGCGCGCAATTCGAACAGAACGCCAACTCAAGCGGATACCTGTTTTCGTGTTGAGCGAGTTGCTTGTCACTTAGCAGGCCGTCGGCCAACGGCATCTGGCCCAGATCGAGGACCGGCTTGAGTGTGGATTGG
>JAUIEW010000407.1 GCA_030429365.1 Phycisphaerae bacterium | reverse complement strand
CCGGTAGCAAACCGGCAACCATTCCCATGTTAACAAAGATGTACACGAAAAACGTCAACGTGAGGCTGCCGGCCATCATTCGACCGAAACTGGTTTGCGCATGGGCGCCTATCCAGAACCCGCGCAACAGGATCAGCAGGTAGATACCCATCAGGAGTATTATCCCTTGCAGGCCCTGCTCTTCAGCCAACGCCAACGCAAGCAGTTCATCCGGAAAGATGTTGCGAATCTTCCACCGTCCGTCATGCCAAACCATCCAAAAAAGGGTTCCACCAATCTGCTGTTCTGAGAAGCCGTCGACAGTCACCTTGACTTCGTGCTGGCAGCGAATCAGCGCGAGCGATCGCTCGGCATCGTAACCCGTCGCCAGGTACTCGAAGCTGATACCGCTTAGCGTTGCCCGATTTGCCACGGCGTCGATAACCGACCGCGCGTCGGCGATGTCCTCTTCACTCATCAGATGCAGAGCACATTCATCCAGCATACCTTGGGCATCGCCATCCATCTGGGCGTCGAAGTATCTTTTTGCAACAACAAACGGAGTGTCGGAGGTTCCGTCTGGCAGTGCGTCATCTTTATCTTCCAGAGGCACGCCCATCACAATGCACATTCCAGCTTCACCCGAGGCGGTGTTGCACGACCATGTCTCAGGGGCGGAATCCACAACCGTGTAGGTGCCGGCGGGTATTTCAAGATTGGGTAAGCATGTCCAGTAAGCGTTGGGAACGTCGCCCTGCCCCGCGCGTCCTGTGCATGTCCAGGTTCCCAGTTGCGCACTGCTCGCATCGTTCAAACCCACCATGCCAACGGTCGTCGTACCGACTCCATCGTTCCAGTGATAGGTCTCGATTGAAGTGATTCGTAATCGCCGTGTTGTAGAGAACTGGGTTGGGGATGTCGGTCCGTTGTGAACGCCCGAAGAGTTATGGTTGTTGAACAAGACGATCGGGACCACGTCGGTTCCGTTGTTCGGAACTGGTGGTCCCTGGCAACCGATGGGGCCCAATGAAACGCAGATGGAGGCAAGAGCAAAGATGGTCGAGGCGCGCGTAGACATGATCTCAGTCCCCGGTATGAGTTGGTGTCGGTGGGTTGCAGAATGGCGTGAACTACGCGGTGTGTGAATCGCCGATTCTGCACGCCCACGCAACTGCATGGTATACCCGGTCCGCGCCGTGCTGCAACTGTTTTCGACGGATAATCAGATGGGCAGATCGAAGCTGTCCGTAGACGCTCGCTGATAGAGTTCAAACGGCGGGCAGTGGCCCGATAACATGAGCGGAAGGTCTTCTTGGAATCCGCAAAGGCACGACCGGCAGCCTGGTGGCATGCGGTGGCGCTCGGTATTACTTGCGATGTTCCGCGAACCAGTTCGACTCATGCCCGCCGCGGACAGTTCGCGCCTGAAATCATTCACACTTGCGACATGCTAGGCAATCCCGTGACATCTCACGTCGAAAAGTCACGCACGAATACACCTCGCCGATGTTCTCTTGAACTGCATGCGCCCGATTGTGCTATCAGATGACCGTCGGTCTCCAAGTCTCATGGGTCTAATTGTGATTGGCGGTCCGGGGACTGCGGAAACCGCCCAGTCGTGCGTTTTTAGGTGATGCTCATCGACAAACGTTCGATTCTCAAGCGTTATCCCTGTAGATTTCGGAGAGATGGTCAGCGGTGATGGGCAGGCAGTTGTGCATTGCAACGACCCGATTACGAAAGGGAATAATACCGTTTCGAAACGCTGGCGGGCTGAATCAGCTATAGAGCCTCGGCATGTTGATGTTCGGGAGTACTTGGAGCGAGTTCGGCCGCAATCGCGATTGGATCGTCGGCGTGTTTGACTGACAGTTCGGCGAATACTTGTTCGAGTTGCAGAAAGGCGCGCACGATTACCGGATCAAATTGCGTGCCCGTTGACTCCTTGATGATCTCGACAGCGGCGTCATGGCTGATCGCATCTTTGTACACGCGTTTGGACGTCAGCGCGTCGTAAACATCAGCCAACGCCGTGATGCGGGCTAACAACGGAATATTATTGCCCTTCAGGCCTTGCGGATACCCTGATCCGTCGTACCACTCATGGTGTGACTGAATCACATCGATGGCAGGCTTGAAGAACTCTGCCTCTGGCGCCTTAATCATGACTCGACGCAGGGTCTCGGCCCCGATGTCGGAATGCGTCCGCATAATTGCCATTTCCTCGACGGTGAGACGTCCCGGCTTCTTCAGGATGGCGTCAGGGATGGCAACTTTTCCAATGTCATGGAGCGGAACGGCATACTTGAGGCGATGAAGAAATTCCTCGTTGATCTGACTGCTGAAATCTTCGTTGCGTGCGAGTTCCTGGGCAAGCGCCAGTGAGTAGTGTGTCACTCGGTCCACATGCTGACATGTGTCGCTATCCCGGTGTTCTGCTAACTTGGCCAGGGCCACGAGCGTCAGATCACGCGCATTGTCCTTGGCCTCTTGTGAGATATTGGCGTGAATCACCGATCCGGCAATTCCCGAAATGAGTTCAATGTACTCCAATTCACGAGGGCCAAAGGGCGTTCCGCTGACTCGATCCGTTAGATTCAGGACTCCAACAATTCGACCCGCGCTACCGAGCGGAGTGGATAGAATTGGAGCGCTCACAAAGAAGGGTGAATCATAGGCTGCCGAGCACGATTGCAGATCATCGTTCGCATTGACAATGATGGATTCCCGCGACTCGAA
>JAUIEW010000097.1 GCA_030429365.1 Phycisphaerae bacterium | reverse complement strand
CAACCGCGCATGCCTGTGCGCAGGTGCTGTAGATTGTCGCACCGTACAGAATGTTGCAAGCAAATCCAAGATACTCGAAGATAGCGCGTGCGTAATGTCTGCCCACGCGACCAGTCGAATAATGGCGCGGGCGGTCAGTTTATCAATGAGGTCAAACGGTTTTGGGATCGCTTCTAGTACAAACGGGATGGGTCGGTCTGGGCGGTGCGGTCGGCAGCATGTTGCGATTCGCGCTGGCCGCCGGTGCCCAGCGGTTTTTTGGCGCTGAGAAATTCCCCATCGGCACCATGCTGGTCAACGTTTTGGGCAGCATGGCCATCGGATTCCTGACCGTACGCTTTGAGGCATCGTCCCTATCGCACGTCCATCGGGTGGCGGTCCTGGTCGGTGTCTTGGGCGGATTCACGACGTTCAGCTCGTTTTCGCTCAACACGATCCAGCTGTTCTACGAACGTGAATACGCGCTCGCGGTGGTCAATGTGGTCGGGAGCGTCCTGCTGTGTTTGGCCGGGTGCTGGCTGGGATTCCGCATCGCCCGAGGGTTGGAAGTCGGCGTTGTGTAGGCCAAGCGCCAGAAGCCTTGCTCACGGTTGACGTGCAAACGACTTTGGCAATTAAGCCATAAAGGAAGCGAATTGAATACGGTGTCAACGGAATCAAAGTCGTCGCCTGAAGGTAGCATTCTTGTGCCGGCGATCGTCGGTCTGGTCGTCGCGTCGATCCTCGCTTACACACTGCTGTCATATGCCCTTTCGTTGATCGCGATGTTGGGGTTGTTTTTCTTCATGCTGTTTGGCTTGATCATCGGCGCAGCGATGTATCGGACAGCCGACAAGTCCAAGATTGTCCCGCGGTCAAATGCAATTGTTGCAACCGCCCTCGTGTCGCTGGTGTGCTGGTCGATCGCCGTCACGAAGGAAGCCGTTGACTATCCGGAAAACTTTGTGGACAACGCGCTGGAGAATGAAAAGGTCCGCACGCCGCGCGGTAAAGTCAAAGAAATGCGCAGCGAATTGCACACATTCATCACGGACTATCTGAAGAGCGAGTACCCACCCGGCGGGATTTTGGGTTACTTCAAGATGGTCGGAACGGGCGGGTCGGTTGAGTTGAAGGTTTCGTCTCAGATCAACACAGTCATGATCAAGCCGAGGGTGAGCCCCCTCGTTTGGTGGATTCGCGTCTTGGCATCGGTTGTGTTGTTGTACGTTTCGATCTGGTCGCAGGTGTCGCTATTGACCAAACCGCCGAAGGTGCGCGAGATCCGTCACGTCGAAGATGCTGGTGATGATGAATCTGGCGCGGAAGAGAATACCTAGACTGTTGACAAGTCGCAGATGGCTTTGAGTGCTTTGAACTTGGTTGACATGAATTCGGCAGGAATGATCACAACACCGGGCTCGCCATTGCTGGTGACCATCACGGGGCGCTGGTTCGACTGAATGTCACGGATCACGTTTTCTGAATCGACGACGAAGTCCTGCAACGTACACACGTCTTTTTGAATATCCATCATCCATCTCCGAACGGACCGGGTTTCCCCAGATACGTTTGCAAACGCGGTAACTTATCTCTTGGTTGAAAGGGCGAAGTGATCGTTCTCGGGCGAGCCTAGCATACTTAAAGAATCGGCGTCAAGAACGTTTTGATTGAGTCAAAATTACCGCCGACCAGCAAAATCGATTTTGGCTTTACCGATTCCACCCACGTTCTCGAATTGACAGGTGTGATAACCGCTTTACGCGGTTTGTTTCATGCCAACAGGTCGATTCACTAGACCGGTTAGTCAATCGGTTATTCCCATTCGATCGTAGCCGGTGGTTTGCCCGAAACGTCGTAGACCACGCGGTTTATCCCAGCCACCTCATTCATGATCCGCGACGAAATGCGTTCCAGAACCGTGTAGTCGACGCGCACCCAGTCGGCTGTCATGAAGTCCGTCGTCTCAACGAAGCGAATCGCCACCACTTGCTGTCCGGCAAAACTGCGGGCGTCGCCCATCACGCCAACCGTGCTGATCGGCAGCAGCACGGCAAACGCCTGGCCGATTTTGTCATACCAGCCAGCCGCTCGAATCTCTTCGATGGTGATGGCGTCAGCTTGTTGCAGCAGGGCGACGCGCTCGGGGGTGATCTCGCCGATGATGCGGACGGCCAACCCCGGTCCGGGAAACGGATGTCGCCAGATGATTTCCGGCGGCAGGTCGAGGTGCTCACCCATGCGGCGAACTTCGTCTTTAAACAAATCGCGCAGCGGTTCGATCAATTCGAAACCCAACTCGGCTGGCAACCCGCCAACGTTGTGATGCAGCTTGATGCTCGCGGACTTGCCATGCGGACCGGCGCCGGATTCGATGACGTCGGGATAAAGCGTTCCCTGCGCGAGGAACTTGGCGTCCTTGATGTCGGCGGCTGCGTGCTTGAATACATCGACGAAAGTCTTGCCGATGATGCGGCGTTTCTGATCGGGATTGGTCACGCCTTTGAGCGCGGTGAGGAATCGTTCGCTTTCATGCGCGACGCGCAGGTCGATGGCGAAGTGTTCGCGAAAAGTCGATTCGACCAGTTCCAATTCGCCTTTGCGAAGAACTCCGTTGTCGACAAACACGCAGACCAACTGGTCACCGATCGCCTCGTGCAAAAGGGCGGCAGTCACGCTGCTGTCCACACCGCCCGAAAGCCCGCAGATTACGCGGTTGCTCTCGCCCACTTGTTTCTTGATGTTGGCGATGGAGTTGCGTACGACGTGGCCCATCACCCAGTCCATTGGGGCTTTGCACACTTCGCTCAGAAAGTTGCGGATGATCTGCGGTCCGTGTTGCGTGTGCGACACTTCCGGATGAAACTGCAAACCGTAAATCTCGCGGGATTTGTGGCGGACGGCAGCGATGGGGCAGTTGGCGGTCTTGGCGATGGTTTCAAATTGATCGGGCACGCGATCGACCATGTCGCCGTGACTCATCCAGACGGTAAACGGTGATGGCAGGCGCCCGAGCAGTTTGTCTTTCTGGACCACTTCGAGTTGCGTGCGTCCGTATTCGCGGCGCACGGTGGAGACGACTTCACCCTTAAGCGCCCGAACCAGCGCCTGCATGCCGTAGCAGATGCCGAGGATCGGAACGTTCATGTCGAGCAAGCTTGGATCGCACTGCGGCGCATTGTCGTCGTAGATGCTGGCCGGTCCGCCGGAAAGAATGATGCCGACGATGTTGTGCTCAGCAAGATCGTTGGCGGTGGTATTTGGCGCGAATATCAGACTGTGCGTCTGGTGTTCGCGCACGCGGCGGGCAATCAATTGGGTGTACTGACTGCCATAGTCGAGAACGGCGATGGTGGCATTGGACATGCGGCGAATCCTACCAGTTTAGATTCAATCGTTGAGGTAATTCATTGGAAAGAACATACATCGCATAACCAACCGCTCCAATCACGATGATCATGCTCAGCGGACCTAAGAATATGAAGTAGCGACTGGCTGACTTTCGCGAGCCTTTCGGAACAGCCCCCCCAAGTCGGATCAACCAGAACCAACCCAGCAGCAGTCCGAATATCGCCAGAAGCAGCGCGATCGCGTCGAAGACAATCGTCTTGGGGGCGAAGGTCCATCCCGCAACTTTGCCGAGGACCGCCACCGGACGCACGCCCAGCACCCAAATCGCCGCGATCGGAAACAACAACCAGCCCGTGCCATAGTGGATCGCACAGCGTAGCAGCGGTTCAGTGCGATGTTCAGGTTGCAGGCTTCGCCTTGCGAATGATGCAAACATTGCGACCAATAGCATTCCAAATACGACAGACGTCAGCCAAGCGATGCCAGCCGCCATCGCTGCCCACGTGGCGTTGAACCACACGCTGGAGACGACCACGCTTTCGGCGAATGCGGTGGGCGTGGGAAATGGACGGGTGACGACTTCAGCCCAACCTTTGCCCGTTGGGGCGGTGGCTTCGTTTTCCATGCCCGGTCCAACGCGAACCGAATGCAGCGCCGCATTGGTAAACACGCAGAAGGCGACTGCGATTGAAAACCAAAGTATTTGGATGCGTGCGAAACGGCGCGAATATCGGGATGGGCGCGACAGCGCCAAATGGGTCAATCGATATTTGCCAGCCGACCACACCCAACGGCACATCTTAAAGAACGCGCGCTGACCCGATTCGCGGGCGTGGGCATATGGCGTACGGTCGTCAAATGCGACCCCTTCAATCAGTTCGGTCGTGAGTTCTTCGTCCGGCGGATACGCAGCTTGATCGTCAGGTCGAAGGTGGGCGTGAGGAGTGGGGTCCGTCATCATGCGATTGGCCGCGACCTAATGATTTGACCCTTATTCGACAGATTCGACGTTCTCAGCTTCGCCATACCCAGGGTCGATGGTGCCGGATTCGATGTTCCCCGTGTCGACCGAACTCGACGGGATCGACCCAACTTCGAGGATGTCTGGGGGCGTGGATGATCGACCGGCTGGCAGCCACTCGGCATCGTGGTCGAGACCCATCAACTGGCGACTGG
Source organism: Phycisphaerae bacterium (assembly GCA_030429365.1). GTDB lineage: Bacteria > Planctomycetota > Phycisphaerae > UBA1845 > UBA1845 > UBA1845. The sequence goes on along the minus strand of JAUIEW010000097.1, from coordinate 11,852 downwards.
TGATGCCATCACTGCCCATCAGCGGAACCGGCGGTTGAACGATCACGCTCGCGGGCACGGCGATGGTGTTGAGGATGAAGCGGCCATAACCATACGGCATGGCGAAGTAATCCTCAGCCGTCCAGGCGAACTGTCCATCGTCACTGCCGCGATCTTCAAACGGATCTTCCCATCCAAGCGGGAAATGCCCGACCGTGCCGTCTTGCGGGCTGGCCAACTTGGGTTGGAAGGAACGGACCGCCGGATCGACCGGTGCGCTGGCCAACCGCACGCCTTCGACGGATGCGGTCGTGACGTATTCGTGCGACACCGTTTCGTCGGTCCACGGGTTGATGTATTCGTTGCAACCGCACGCGACGACAGAAAAAAGAACAGTCAGTGCTGCGCCGACGTTGAAGCAACGGGTCTTATAGACTGGATGGTGGTTCGATCGCATAGTTCGGCGATTCTCTCGTGATGGTGACGTCATGCGTGTGCGACTCTGCCACGCCAGCAGAAGACACGCTACAGAATCTAGCCTTGGTCCGCAAATCGTCAATTGTGGGCGTTCCGCAATAGCCCATTCCGGATTTTAATCCGCCGACAAGTTGATACACAAAATCGGTGAGCGGGCCGCGATAGGGCACCCGTCCCTCGACCCCTTCCGGAACGAGCTTCTGGGTGGCTGCGTTGGCGGATTGTCCGTACCGGGCGGCTGACCCCTTGACCATCGCCCCGAGGCTGCCCATACCGCGATATTCCTTGAAGCGTCGCCCACGCCAGGTGACCGACTCGCCAGGTGATTCTTCCAGCCCCGCGAACAGCGAACCAAGCATCACGCAATGGGCGCCAGCCGCGATTGCTTTGGTGATTTCACCGCTATGACGAATCCCACCGTCGGCGATCACCGGAATATCGTGCGGCGCGGCAGCGGCTGTCACATCCATGATCGCGGTGAGCTGCGGGACGCCAACCCCGCTGACGATTCGCGTGGTGCAGATGCTTCCCGGTCCGACACCGACTTTCAAACCGTCGACACCGGCGTCGATCAAATCGTTGGCGGCTTGTGCTGTGACGATGTTACCGGCTACCAGTTCGATGCTATAGCGCTGCTTCACGGTCTTGACGGTTTCGATGACGTTCTTGCTGTGACCGTGGGCGGTGTCGATGACCACGAGGTCGACATCGTGGGCGATGAGCGCTTCGATGCGCTCGTAATCATGGACGCCGATCGCCGCACCAACGCGAAGGCGGCCGCGTTCGTCTTTGCAACTGTGACCGAATTCGCGACTGCGCTCGATGTCGCGCATCGTGATCAATCCGGTCAGGTGAAACTTGTCGTCCACGAGCAGCAGTTTCTCAACCTTGGCCGACTTGAGGATGCGTTCCGATTCATCGAGCGACATTTGATTGTTGCCGACGATGAGATGATCTTTGGTCATCACCTCGGAAACTTTCAGATCCGGCGACTCCAGGAATTTCAAATCGCGTCGGGTCAGGATGCCGACAAGTTTTCCATCGGGCTGAGTGATTGGGATGCCCGACACGTTGTGCATTCGCATGAGGTCCTGGGCCTCGCGGACGGATTGCTCCGGTCGAAGCGTGACAGGGTCGATGATGATGCCGCTTTCGTTGCGCTTGACCTTGCGCACTTCGCGACACTGGTCGTCGATGCTCATGTTGCGGTGGATGATGCCCATGCCGCCTTCCTGTGCGAGGGCGATCGCCAGGCGCGATTCGGTCACGGTGTCCATCGGCGCGGAAAGCAGCGGGACGTTCATGGTGATGTTGCGGGTCACGCGCGTCTGTACGTCGGCTTCGTTGGGGGCGACGTCGGACAATTGCGGTACGAGCAGCACGTCGGCGAACGTGATCGCGTGTCCGAGGAATCGATCCTGACCCACACTGTCGGGCAGGTTCACTTGTGGTGTTGACGTGGTCATGGCAAGTCCTATCGCGACCGTGGAGTTTGGGGTTGCCGCGCGTTACGTCCTGGCAAACGCGTGGTCATTCGCTTGGTTGGCCGCGACCAACGTCGATCATGGTGCGCGGCGCTGACGTGCATTGATCTCAATCCGGAGACCGGACACGTTCATTTTGGCTTCGACCGGTTGGCCGTCTTCCTCGGGCTCGACGGCGAGCTTTCCGGTAAGAACAAGGTTGTAGGCCAGGCGCGGCTGCAACGTGACATTAAACCAGGGCGACTCGCGCCCCGAATCCTTCCACGCGGTCAAACCGTCGCCTTGCTCGAGAATCGTGCGACGATGCAGCACGATCTGGTCTGAATCCTGGACGAACACCTTCAAACCGATCGTGTCCGGCGCGCGACTTTCCGGACCTTCATCGAGAATCTCAAACGTGTATTCAAAGTCGAACAGAATCGAGACGTCGAGCGGTTGATCGGTGTCGTTGTAGATCACTTGGCCCAACTGAAATTCGCTCGATGCCGAACCGTTACCGCTTGATTTGATCTCGCAACGTGCGGTTCCGTCTTCAGTTGCGTCGGCTTGCGCAGTGCCTCTCCCGGTCGAGTTACGGGCGCTCTCTGCTATGGCGAATGGTTTGTCGCCAGGAAATGCGACGCGTTCGCCGGGGCTGATACCGCCCGAAATCACGGTTCGTTTTTCCTGAGGCACCGCGACCGACTCGCCAAACCCGCCGCCACCGCATCCGACCATCGTCGACATTGAGAGAAACGCGAACGCACATCCCATGATGATGCGGATGTTGGCGAACAACTTTGTCAAACAATCCATGCCCATCTCCAGACTGTGCTGCTTTTAGGGTCGTGCTGATCGGACTAGGGGTAGACAGCCCCCATCATGCGCGGGTAAGGAATCGTTTCGCGAATGTGACGCAGCCCGCAGATCCACGAGACCGTTCGCTCCAATCCCAAACCAAACCCGCCGTGGGGCACGCTGCCATAGCGCCGCAAATCGAGATACCACTCGTAGTCGGCTTGCGGCAGGCCCTCCTCTTTGATGCGCTCGAGCAGGCGTTCGTAGTCTTCCTCGCGGGCCGACCCGCCAATGACTTCACCGAAACCTTCGGTCGCGAGCATATCGAAGTTTTCGACCAACTCGGGGTTCTCGCGATCGCGCCGCATGTAGAACGCTTTCACGCCCGCCGGATAGTGCGTCACAAAAACGGGTCGATCGTGCAGACGCGAAATGATCGTCTCGTCTGACCCGCCGAGGTCGCTGCCGATCTGGAAGTTGGCCGCCAGTTCCATGTGGTGCGGGATGTTGCCGACCTGCTCTTTGAGTTCGGACATTTCCTCGCGGGCGGCGATTGCCTCCTGAGCTGCTTTGTCCTTTTGCCACTGCTTTTTCGCCGACTGAGACTGCTCTTCCAACTCGACGATCTGCTTTTCGAGTTCGGCGATGCGTGCGTTCTTCTCTTCGAGATCGCGTTCAAGCAGCGCCTTGGCTTTGGGCCCGCGAAGCAGTTCTGCCGCTTCGTGATACCGAATGCGGTAGAACGGTTTCTTGATTTTTTCCAACTCGGTGATGTCGCGGCCCAACTCGATCAAATCCTCGCGATGGTCCTTGAGCATCCGTTCGACGATGCTGCACACGAAGTCTTCAGCCACGTCGATCACTTCGTCGAGCGATGCGTAGGCGATTTCGGGTTCGACCATCCAGAACTCGGTGAGGTGCCGGCGGGTTTTCGATTTCTCGGCGCGAAACGTCGGACCAAAGCAGTACACCCGGCCGTGCGACATGCACGCGGCTTCCAGATAAAGCTGACCCGTTTGGGCGAGGTACACCGGATCGCCGAAGTAGTCGACTTCGAACAGTGTCTGTGCACCTTCGCCAGCCGACGGCGCGAAGATCGGCGTGTCGATGCAGGTGAATCCGTTGCTGTTGAAAAACGATCGGATCGCGTCGATCAACGTGTGCCGCAAACGCATGATCAGAAATTGTCGCTGCGAGCGGAACCACAGGTGACGATGCTTGAAGAGAAATTCAACGCCGTGCGACTTCGGGGTGATGGGGTAGTCGGTGGAGTCATGGACAATGTCCATGCCTGTCACGCGAAGTTCATACCCGCCCACCGAGCGCTCGTCGGCATTGACCGTGCCGCGTACGACCACCGACGCTTCCTGCGACAATCGTTTGGCGTCGTCGAAGTAGTCGGCTGATGCGTCATTCTTTTCGATCACGCACTGGCACAAACCGGTACCGTCGCGAAGGACGAGAAAAACCAGCTTGCCGCTCGGTCGATTCTTGTAGACCCAGCCCGCAAGGGTGACTTCTTCGCCTTCGTGGTGTTTGAGATTGGATATGGTTGTTGAGGCTTTCATATAGCACTTATAAGGCTACGACCGAAGCTCTGCAACCCGTCTAGGACTTGCTTGATTTCGGCATTTTCAAGGTGGTCTTGCGCAGCACCAGCTTGTGATATATCTCCGCCGTCTGGTCGGCCATCCGGGACATGGTGTGGCGGTCTTTCATATGGGCGATTGCGTTGGCGGCGATCCGGCGGGCAAAGTCGCGGTCGATGAGCAGCCGCTCGATGGCAGCCGCCAGGTCCGGTGCGGTTGCCGCCCGCGCAACAATGGCAGTTTCATCGGCGAGGTAGGCATCCGACACACCGCCGTCCACCGCGATGACGGCCATCCCCTGCCCCATCGCCTGAAGGCTGCGGGCAGAGATCGACTTTTCAGCCGACGGGATGACGAAAATGTCCGCACCCACCATTGCCTGAAGAATGTCACCTTCCGGCTGGGCGAAGATAACCGAAGAACTGAGGTTGAGCCTCGCCGCCACCTGTCGAAGTTGATCCTCTTCCGGACCCCTACCCAACAGAAAGGCGAGCATTTCGTGGTTCTTGCCCTTGACCAATGCGATCGCCCGGATCAACTGATCGACGCCGGAATCCGGTTCGAAGGAGGCCGTGGCGAGAATTGTCGGTACACGGTCCGCCACGCGGTAGCAGGTCGGTTCTTTGGCACAGACGACACCGGGTCGCACAAGCGTGACATCCTCCGGCGACAATCGACATTGTGACAGGCAAGCCTCGCGCAGCGGCTCACTCGCACAGATCACGTGCTTCATACCGGTGAACTGCGACTCGGCCAGCGCGAAGACATCTTCGTAGGCGGTGACCTGGTATACGATTTCGATATCGAACGCGTTGGCCAGCGATTCGGAATTGCCATACGAGCCGGCAGACATCGCGTGGATAATCGTCGGTGGTTTTGACGAGAGCTTCGCGATGATGTCCTTGGTGCGTTGCTTGCGGAAGGGCCAACGGATTTCTTCGTGGATGACGGCTTGCACCGGTCCGAGATTCAGTGCCGTCGCTTCCTTGGTTGGTGTGACAATCCGGATGCCTGCGATCAGATCGCTCAACCCCACACACAGATGCCGCAAGACGGCGCGGTACCGGGAATAGACCGATGAGTCGATGCAGATGGCGACGTGAATCGGGCGTTGATTGGGATCTGAATCCATACCTCCAGTATCGTGGCGAAACGCTCGGGATTCCAGTCTGTTCGCCGAACAGTGGCAAGGTTGAACACGGAACTTGCGTTGCCAAGTCGTAGTTGGGTGCCTATCCTGCCAAATCCAAAGTATTCTGCAGCGTGCGGGGCACGATTGGACCGGTCGCTGCGAAATCGGTTATTGGGGACATCGAACCAGTGAACGTCGTCGAAGGGTTGGACAACGCAAACCTGACCGAGTCACGGTGCATCCTTACCATCGGCAATTTCGATGGGGTTCACCGAGGTCATCAACGGATATTGGCCGTCGCTCGTCAAAAGGCCGACGATCGCGGTGTTCCGTTGGCGGTGATGACGTTTGAGCCGCACCCGCTGGCGATCCTCAACCCTGCCAACCCGCCCCGACGCATCGCATCGGTCGAAGGCAAACTGGCGCAACTGCAAACCTGCGGCGTGGACTGCGTGGTCATCGCCAAAAGTCGACCCGAGTTGCTTCAGATCGAAGCCGTCGCGTTCATCGAATCGGTGATCGTCGCCCGGTTTCGTCCGGTGGGGATTGTCGAAGGGTTTAACTTTGGTTTTGGCAAAGGGCGGACGGGTAGCGGTGAGACGCTCAAAGAGTACGCCACCAAGTGGGACTACGAGGTCAAGCTCGTCGAACCATTCAACCAGACGCTGAGAGATGGTGGAGTGGGAGATGGCGAAGTCACGCGGACCTCGAGTTCCCTGATTCGCCGTTTGATTTGCGAAGGCAGGGTCAGCGAAGCCGCCGACGGTTTGGGGCGGCCTTTCGCGCTCGATGGACCGGTGGTCGAAGGATCGAAGCGCGGACGGACGATCGGGTTTACAACCGCCAACCTCGCGATCACCGATCAGATCATCCCAGCCGACGGGGTGTACGCGGGCCGTGTCGCGATCGATGGCGTCGACAAGAAGTGCGCGATCAGCATCGGCAGCACCCCGACCTTTGACGGACGCGTTCAACAGGTCGAAGCCCACGTGCTCGATTTTGATGGCGACCTTTATGGCCAACAATTGAAACTCGAATTCATCGAACACGTGCGCGAACAAACCAAATTCTCCTCGATCGACGCACTGGTGAATCAGATAAAGACCGACGTCGAATTCGTTCGCAGCCTCCAGTACTGATTGATCGGGCAGAATCGGTACATAACAACAACGCATTGCACTCAAGGAACGTGACCTGAACTCATGGATACGATCACCGAAACCATTCACCGGGAAGAAGATTACGCCTCGGCCACGAAGCTGCTGATGTCGTGGAAGTGTCCGCTGCTTCTCAGCCACGTTCATCCGGATGGCGATGCGCTGGGTTGCATCGTCGGTCTGAAAGCGATGCTCGCGTCGCAGAGGCGCGAGAGCGTTGCGGCGGTCTATGAAACGCCATCGCAACATCAGTGCAGCCTGACCGGTGTGGATGCCCTGCACGTGATCAGCGGACCTGACGATCCGGTGTTTGAAAAAGTCGATGGCGTGGTGGTGATGGACACATGCGCGTTTGCCCAGTTGGCCCCCGTGGCGGAGTGGCTTGATAAGCGACACGTCCCGCGGATTGTTCTCGATCACCACGCGACCCGCGACCTGCCAGCCGACCTGCACTTGATCGACACGTCCGCATCGTCCGCGACGCTGATGCTCTATCGCTGGGCGAAAAGCGCCGGGTGGGATATCTCGACGCAGGCTGCCCAGGCGATCTTCGAAGGGCTCGCAACCGACACCGGTTGGTTTCGATTCAGCAACACGACGGCAGAGGCGCTTCGGGTGGCAGCCGACCTGACGGAACTGGGCGTCGATCTCGATGAAACCAACCAGCGGATTTACAACCAGGACCCGGCATCGCTCTTGCGCTTCTCGGCGATGGCGCTATCGGGTTTGGAACTTCACGATGACGACAGCATCGCGCTGTTGTGCGTGACCGAGCAGATGACCAAGGACGGCAACGTCACGCCGGACGACACGGGGCATGTCGTCAACTACCCACTCTCGGTGGCGACGGTCGGGGTATCCGCGCTATTGGTCGATTGGGGCAATGGTGTAACCAAATGCAGTTTCCGCAGTAAAGGTCGGGTTGATGTGGCGAAGCTGGCCGCTTCTTTCGGAGGCGGTGGGCACGTGCGGGCGGCTGGCGCTCGCATCGAAGCGCCGTTGAAAGAAGCCAAGCTAATGGTTCTTGAACACATTCGAGAGCAAAGGGGAACCAACCATGACTGACACGAAGGTATTCAAACGATGGCGGGTGGCGTCGCTGCTTGTCTGCGCCACGGTGTTTTGCATCGCAACACAAGCCGGCGCTCAACTGCGCGACAAACTGCCCAAAGACGCAATCGTCTACGTTGAACTCAGCGGCAGCGAGCACACACTCGAAGGCCGTTTGACCACGCCCTTTGGCCGACTGATGAACGATCCGGGAATGAAAGCCTTCAAAGACTCGGCGTGGGAGGCCATCGGTAAGCTGATCGCCAAGGAAGCCAAGAGCGAAGAGGACGCCAAGGTCGCCAAAGCTGTGACCGATGTGCTCACGCATGTATGGAAGCAGGGGTTCGCGCTGAGCCTGGGCAACATCGAGATGGGGCAGCAGGGGCCGGATTTTTCGTTGGCAGTGGTGACGCCGGCTGGCGAGAAGGCGAAGGGTTTCGTCGAGTCGGTCAGCCGATTGTTACAGCAGCCCGACGTGCCACCGAGCAGCCCGGTCGATGTTGACGGCCATAATTTGATGCGTTTCGCGCTGCCGACCCCCATGCCTTTATCCGCCCACTACGGTGTCGTCGATGGGACGTTCATCTTCACGATCGGTCATACCGCGCCGTCAAAGGTCATCGCAACCATGTCGGGCAAGTCGCCAAGCCTGTCAGCCAACGAGTCCATGAATGCCGCATTCAAGACCATCGGCATCGAAAAGGGTTACTTCAACGCGATCTTTCACGTCGACATCCAAGCCGCCCTCGCACAGTCGAAAGCGATCTTCGAGGCGATGGGTCAGTCCGACTTCCCGCCGCCGGCGGGAATGGTGATCGACGGTCTCGGCCTTGGCAGTTGCCAATCGGTGACCGCCGCCTCGCACTTCGACAATGGCGGCTACAAGAGTTCGATGTTCGTCAAGACAAGCAAGGAGCGTCAGGGCATCTTCAAACTCGCCAACCAGAAACCGCTGACGGATGACGATTTGAAATGGGTTCCGAAAAACGTCAACTTCGCGTACGTGTTCAATCACGACCACGTTCAGTCATACGATGATCTGATGAACGCCTTGCAGTCGATTCCGATGGCCGGAGTGTACGCCCAGCAAGGCATCCAGAAAATCGAACAGCACATGGGGCTGAGCATTCGCAACGACATTCTCACCGTTCTCGATGACAATTTCATTTACTTCGACAGCCCCAATGCTGGCGGTTCCTGGTTTGCCGGTATCACCGCATGTCTTGAGGTGAAGGACCCTGCCAAAATGCAGGCGTTGATCGAACGGGCAACGAAGTCAGCAATTGCATTCTTTGAAAAGGAAGCGCGCAAGCCGATCACTTATCGCATCCGCACGAGCGATTTCGATGGGTACAAACTCAACTATCTGGAGGTTACGGGCGTGCCGTTGCCGTTGGCTGTGTCTTGGAGCTTCCATGAAAACCGAATGGTCGTCGGTCTGATGCCGCACACCGTTCGATACGCGATGGAACGCGCGACGGGCAAAAAGGCCTTAGATACGAGCATCCTTGCTAATGAAGACTTCCGTCGGGGTCGCAAGCAGTTCCCCAAAGATGTCGTCGCGATCAACTACATCGACACCAAGCGCGGGCTTTCGGACATCTACAGATTCGCGTCGCTGGGAGCGCTGGCGTTTGGGAATTTCGCGCCGGCTGCGAATGTTGATTTGGACTTCGCGAAGTTTCCGACGCACGACACGTTCGTTGCCGGTGCATTCGGAAACATGAGTGCGACCTGGATCGACGATGACGGCGTGCATTACTCGGGGCACGGGCCCTGGCCGATACCGTTTGGGCCGACGTCGCATGTGAATGCGGCGGGCGTGGCGATGTCGGTTGCGATTCTGTTACCCAGTTTGTCTCGCGCCCGAACGTTATCCAAGCGATTGGTTAGCGCCACGAATCTCAAAGGCCTGGGAACGGCGTGCGCAATCTACGCGTATGAAAACGACGGTCAGTTCCCGCCCGACATTCAATCGCTCGTTGCCAACGGCTACATCACTGAGCAATCGCTATACCACCCTGACAGCGACAGGACAAAATGCTCGTATATCTACATTCAGGGCCATACCGATGACTCGCATCCGAGATGGGTGCTTGCCTATGAAGAATTTGAAGGGCAAACCAACGAGGGGGCAAATGTTCTCTATGCCGACATGCACGTCGAATTCGTTAAACCGCTTGCAAGAGTCCATGAGTTGGTGGAACAGACGAAGCGAGAGATGGCGGCTACGAAATCGCCTTAACCCCTGATACAAGAAAATCCCGCAGGCCCGAGGGTCTGCGGGATTTGATCTCAAGTTGAAGTCAGGTCACACAATCAAACGCGACCTCAAAAGCCAAGTGCCGCTAGCGGCGTTTGGCTTTTTTCTTCTTTGTGGCTTTTTTCTTCGGTGCTTTCTTTGCTGATTTCTTCTTAGCCGCTTTCTTTTTGGTTGCCTTTTTCTTGGCCACCTTCTTCTTTGCCACTTTTTTCTTGGCGGTTTTCTTCTTCGCCGTCTTCTTCTTGCCTGTGGCTTTCTTCTTGGTCTTGGCCTTCTTTGCGACCTTCTTCTTGCTGGTTGCCTTTGGTTTGGCAGCTGACTTCTTGCGCGGTTTCTTTGAGGCCGCCTGCTCTTCGATCACCACCTGGGCTGCGGCCAATCTCGCGACCGGGACGCGATACGGGCTGCACGAAACATAGTCCATGCCCGCACGATGGCAGAAGTAAACCGATGCCGGGTCGCCGCCGTGCTCACCGCAGATACCGATCTTCAGTTTCGACTTGGTGCTGCGACCTCTCTCGATGCCCCAGCGAACGAGCATGCCCACGCCGTCCTGATCCAGCGACTGGAACGGGTCGTCGGGGAAGATGCCGGCCTTTGCTGAATCGACATAGTCGGGCAGGAAGCGCCCCGCATCGTCGCGACTCAGGCCCATCGTCGTCTGCGTCAGGTCGTTGGTGCCGAAGCTGAAGAAGTCAGCCACCTCGGCGATGCGATCGCCCAGAAGCGCCGCACGCGGCGTCTCGATCATCGTACCGACCATGTAATCCAGCGAGATGCCCTCAGCGGCCAGGATCGCGTCAGCCGTGGCTTTGGTGCGCTCGGTCAAAATGCTCAACTCGACCGGATCGATGGTCAGCGGGATCATGATTTCGGGCAGCACCTTGATGCCGCGACGCTTGCAGTTGATGGCGGCTTCGATGATCGCCCGCACCTGCATTTCAAGGATTTCCGGATAGGTAATCGCCAAACGGCAGCCGCGGTGTCCGAGCATCGGGTTGGATTCGTGCAACTGCTCGGTGCGCTTTTCGATGAAGTCGCGGCTGACCCCGGTGTGCGACGCGAGACGGTCGATGTCGGCTGACGTGTTCGGCAGGAACTCGTGCAGCGGCGGATCGACCAGGCGGATCGTGACCGGGAAGCCATTCATCGCGCTGAAGATGCCTTCGAAGTCGCCGCGCTGGAATGGCAGCAACTTATCGAGCGCGGTGCGGCGCGATTCCTCGTTGTCCGCGACGATCATTTCCTGAATGGCGAGGCGACGTTCTTCGGTTTCAAAGAACATGTGCTCGGTACGACAAAGTCCGATGCCCTCCGCGCCCAGCGAGATGGCTTTGCTGGAATCGTCTGGCGTGTCGGCATTGGTGCGAACGCCAAGGCGGCGGCGCTGGTCGCACCACTTCATCAATTCATCGTATTCCGCGGGCGCTGACGGCGGCACCAGTTTGAACTGGTCGCGGTAGATCGTGCCGGTCGCTCCGTCGAGCGTGATGAAATCGCCAGCCTTCAAGGTAGTGCCATTCATTGACATTTTCTTGTTGGCGTAGTCGATCTGCAGTTTTTCGCATCCGACGATGCAGCACTTGCCCCAGCCGCGGGCGACGACGGCTGCGTGCGATGTCTTACCGCCGGTCGCCGTCAAAATTCCCTGCGACGCGTGCATGCCGCCGACATCTTCGGGCGATGTTTCTTTGCGGACCAGGATGACTTTGCTTCCGCCTGCCGCATGTTCTTCGGCTTCTGCCGCGGTGAAACAGATCCGTCCACAAGCCGCACCGGGGACCGCGTTGATGCCCGTGCCCATCTCCTTCGACTTCAATTCGCCCGGGCTGATGTCGGGATCGATGACCGGGTAGAAGAGGCGTTCGATGTCGGCGCCGGTAATGCGGGAGATGGCTTCGTCCTTGGTGATGACCGGCTTCGCCGCGAGGTTGGCGTAACGCT
>JAUIEW010000406.1 GCA_030429365.1 Phycisphaerae bacterium | reverse complement strand
GCCCATCGACATCGTTGAGGCGGTAGAGCAGGTCGGCCATGTTGATCGCCGCCCCACCTTCCTGGTGCAGATAACTGTTGACCGTCTGACCAAGCAGGGTCACCTCTTTCGCGCCGCGTCCGGCGAGCATTTTCGCTTCTTCGACGATTTGCTGCGGTGGGCGGGAGCGTTCCTTGCCACGCGTAAACGGGACCACGCAAAACGTACAGAACTTATCGCAGCCGCGTTGGATTCGGATGTACGATTGAAGCACGTTGGCACTTGGTGCGGGTTCGCGTGACAGGTCCAGCGCCTCAACCGAATCGAAATCGAGCGTTCGATCGAGCAGATTGCTGTTGCGCTTTTTGTCGAGGGTTAATGCCACCGTGCGACTGCGGGTCTCTTGCACCTCTTCGATCATCGCCGGGACTTTGTTAAGCTCACCCGGTCCGCACACCAGATCGACGTAGGGTATCTTCGCGAAGAGCCCGTCGGGATCGCGCTCGGCCATACATCCGATGACGCCGATGACCATGTCCGGATTGGCTTGTTTCGACTTCTTTGCCGTCCCCAATCGCGAGAGGGCTTTCTGCTCGGCATGGTCGCGCACGCTGCATGTGTTGACCAGAAACACGTCGGCGTTATCCACCGAATCGGTGGTGACATAGTCCTTCGCGAGAAGCTGCCCGACGACCAACTCGCTGTCGAGCACGTTCATCTGGCAGCCCATCGTCTCGATGTAGACTGACTTCTGTTTTTTGGGCGGCTGTTCCATGCGGTGTTCCGGCTGAGATGGCGCGTGCTGACGCCAGTTAAAGGACTAATTCACAGACAAAGACCATTCTAGGAGGCCGGGTTTGGGCTTGCAATGTTTCGGTTGTGCGGGGTGATTGAAAGGCTGGCATCGCGCCGTCTTTCCCGCGAAGGCGGGAATCCAGAACTGGGGCGATAAACTCAATCCGCTCTGGACTCCCGCCTACACGGGAGTGACGAATAAAGCCAGTCTCTCGTCTGCGGGGGATTGACGAATCAGATCGTGAACCTAGACCAGAGGAATTCGCGCTAGCTCGCCTGGGCAGCCCGCATCGAATTCAGCTTTTCGAGATGCTGGCTGTGTCGCTGAACAACTGCCGCCAAACATTCGGCCGCGGCAGGATGATCCGTCACCATGGCCGCCGCCTGCTTGCAGCGTTCGACCAGGTGCGTCTTGTCCTTAATCAGACGAGGGATGAGCACATGAATCTCGTTGTAAGGCATCGCCGCAATCGCCGCTTGAACCCGTGGAGGGCCCGGTAACGCGTCCAGCGATTCGAGAAGATCCGCCAACCGATGGAGGCAATCCTGTTCTTCGTTGGACATCTGCTCAATGTCAGCCGCCATCGAAACATCGGCATCGCTGACAAACGTCGCAACATCCTTGAGGTGAATCAGCATGCTGGAAGCCAATTCGCTGCTTAGATTGCTCACGATGCGGATGACGTCGTAATTATCCACCGTGATTGTCCTCCAGAACGTCATCGTTTGGGGCTTGCGGGTCTGATTGCGCGAGTGATTGGTTCGCACCTTGATTCGCAAGTGCTGAGGGTGACGCTGAAAACAGGCCAGCCGAGTATTTGTCAGATCGATTCTTAAGCGGGTTGCTGAAGACAAGCAACACAATGAGCAAGGCGCCGCAAACGTTGACCAACAGTGCACCCGACATGGGAACTTCGGTCGCTGGTTTGTCCGATTCCCGCAGGAACATCTGCACGACCACCCGCATGTAGTACCAAAGGCTGATCAACGTGTTCATGACGATGACAATCGCCAACGCCCAATACAACCCAACGCCCGTTTCACCCAGTGCGGCCAGCAGATACCACTTGGTAATGAAGCCGGCGAACGGCGGAATGCCAACCAGTGACACCAAACAGAACAACATCGGAATCGCCAGCACCGGCGTCTTCCAACCCAGTCCGGCGAACGCGGTGATCGAATCGTCGCCGCCATTTTTCGATTCAAGCAGCGCCACGACGCCGAACGCGCCAAGGTTCATCAGCATGTAAACCACGACATACGCCAGGACGGCGCTGATCGCGCTGAACGATTCAACTTTGCCTGCATCGACGAGAATGGCAGCCGCGGCCATCATATATCCGGCGTGTGCGATCGATGAATAAGCGAGCATGCGTTTGGTCGACGTTTGCTTGTACGCGGCAAGGTTTCCGACGGTGCACGTCACTGTCGCGAAGATCGCGATCACGATCGCTACACCGTGGAGGACTTCTGCCCCCGCGTTCATGCAGAAAACGTGGGCCAACCGCATGAGGAGCAGCAGGCCAGCCGCTTTACTGGCGACGCTCAGCCATGCCGTCACTTCCGTCTTGGCACCCTGGAAGGCATCCGGACACCAGAAGTGGAACGGGACCGCTGAGATCTTGAAGGCGATGCCCACGAAGACGCAAAGCATGCCCAAGCCGACGAGCAATCGGTTCGCCCCACCGGCTTCGAGCACCGGACCCGTGTTCAACGCGATCTGAGCAACGTCGAGCGTGCCAAAGAATCCGTAGATCAAGCTGGCGCCGTAAAGCATGACGGCTGCACTGACCGAGCCGAAGATCATGTACTTCAGCGAAGCCTCGGCTGCGATCCGTTTTTGCTTGTTGAACCCGACGATGGCGTAACTCGGTAGCGACGCAAACTCGATCGCGACGATCATCATCAGGATGTTTTGCGTGCTAACCATCAGCGACATGCCCAGCGCGCTA
>JAUIEW010000096.1 GCA_030429365.1 Phycisphaerae bacterium | reverse complement strand
TCGCGCCCACTTCGGCCCGGATTAGGGCGCGGAGGCTCATGAACAGCGGCAGCAGGCTCAGCCCGCCCTCGTCGGGCCAGCCGCTGGCGACTTTACCGTGCAGTATCCGACTCAGCCGATTCAACCGGGCGGTTTTGGTGTGCTCTCGATCGGATTTTCACCGACGGCTGTTGGTTTCCGTGCGGCACAGTTGAGCATCTTGAGCAACGATCCTGCCGGCGCTTACGAGATCACGCTGCGTGCCACCGCGACGGAACCGCAGATCGGTGCGTTGAGTGCAAGCGTTGATGGTGCGACCGTTGCGAACGGCGGACTCGTGGAGCTTGGCGAGTTGGAGTTGGGCGTTGAGTACGTGGTGTCGGTCGAGCTTGAGAACGTCGGCAACGCCAGCATGAACGTGTTCGACACGAACTTTCTGGGCGAAGGAGCCAGCGATTTTGAACGCCTCACCGATCTGCCGCTTTCGCTGAACGCCGGTGCGGCTGGCGCGATCGAACTGTCGCTGATTCCTTCGGCGGAAGGTGCCACGAACGCGACGCTTCGAATGCTCAACAACGGAACGCAGACGCCTTACGACGTGATCTTCAGCTACGATGTGGTGGCCGTCGAACTGTTCGACGATTGCAACAGCAACGGTGTCGATGACGCCTTGGAAACCGACAGCGATGGCAACGGCATCATCGACGATTGCGAAGTGGTGACCCCGCCCGTCGATGAGGATCCGATCGTGGTCGACGATCCGGGCAACGATGATCTCGACAACGATGGAAACAATGATGTCGACAACAACGACAATGTTGATGACGATGGTAACGATCAGGACATCGTCGACAATGATAACGATGACAACAATGCCAACGACAATGTCGTCGATCAGAATGACGACAACGATGACCTGGGCAACAACAATCAGGACGACGATCGCGACGAAAACCGTGAGGAAAAGCGTTCGGGCTTCTGCGGTGCGGGCAGCATCGGCATGCTGACGCTGACGATGCTGGGGCTCAGCGGGACTCGGGTTCGCCGTCGCCGCTGCGTCGCCTGATTCACTTGCAGTAACTTGTCATAACAGCTCCCCGGGGGTCGTCTCGACTGAGGCGGCCCCTATACTTATATATGTAGGGTTGTATCAATAGGTAGCAAACATGACGCGGCAAGCCCGCGATACCCATACTTGGTGAACCATGACAACGAGTAAGCGATGGATTGGCTGGTGGCTGGCGGTGGTAATGATGGCGCCGGCGATCGCGCGATCGGAGTCTGCCGGCGAGCAACTGGCATCGGTTAACGAAAAGGTACAAACCGGTGCGTACGAGCAAGCCGAGGCCGCGCTGAAGCCGCTGCTTTCGGGCGAGTCCAAAGTTGCGGCATCGATCGCGCTGGGGCAATGCTACCTCGAAACGGGGCGGTACGAAGAGGCCAAGACCATTCTCGAATCCGTCAAGGATGATTGCCGGTCCAACGTCGATTGGCATATATGGTCGGCTCGGTTGGCCGAGACGTTGGGCGACTATGAAGGGGCGATCGAATACGCGCGGCGTGCGATGGGTATCGATCGGAATTCGTGTGTCGCGCGATTGCTGCTGGCACAGAATCTGGAGATCGTTGGCAAGTCGGACGAAGCGCTGCAGGTGTACGAGTGGTTTGATCGACTCGTCCAACATCGCCTACCGATTGATCCGGATAACCTCGTAGCCGCCGGTACGGGGTTCTATCGATACAGTGTGCTGACGCAACATTCCAATCTGGCATTTCGCACGCGTCACGTTCTGCAAAAGATGTATCAAAAAGCGTACCAGATGCTCGATCCAAAGTATTGGCCGGCGCATATCGCGGTGGCGGATTTGCTGGCTGAGAAGTTCAGTCTCGACGAAGCGGCTGACGATTATCGAGCGGTTTTGAATATCAACACCAACGCGGTGGCCGCCCATGTGGGCCTCGGTTGGATCGCGCGGAATCAATGGCGCTTCGAGGATGTCGATCGACACGCACAGGATGCGCTCGATATCAATACGAACAGCGTTGATGCGATGGTATTGCTTGCCGCCTCGCGCATGCTCGAACGGCGCTACACGTTGGCTGATGCGTTTGCCCAGCAGGCGCTGGCGATCAATCCGAACAGCATCGACGCGTTGGCTTATGCAACGTCGGCGAAGCTCGCGCTCTTCGATGAAGCGGCGGCCGAGGTGTACATCAAACGGGCGGATGCAATCAATCCGAAGTCCGGACGGTTTCACGAAATCGTCGCGCAAACACTATCCGATCGTCGGCAGTATCCGCAGTCGGAGGTGGAGTTTCTCAAAGCGATCGAATACGAACCGAGCAGTGCGATGGCCCGGGCGGAGTTGGGCATGTTGTACATGCAGTGGGGCGATGAAGAGAAAGCCCGCGTCCATCTCGATGCGGCATGGGAGATCGACGCCTTCAATGCCCGCACCAAGTATTCGCTCGATCTGCTCGACAAGCTTGTGGCCTACGCCCGTTTGGAGACCGAGCATTTTGACGTGCGCTGCGAAAAGGGGATCGATGAAGTCATCGCAGCCAGCTCCGCGAAGTATCTGGAATCGATCTACGACGAAATCTGCAAACGGTTTGAGTTGACCCTTGATCGCAGGACCATCGTCGAGATTTTCCCCGCGCACGATGATTTCGGCGTGCGCGTCACGGGGCAGCCATGGATCAACACCGGCGGGGCGTGCACGGGCTGGGTCATTGGCGTGATCGCGCCGCGCTTCGGGATGGGTAAGTCACCGTTTCATCTGCCGAGCGTATTGCGGCACGAATTCGTGCACACGGTGACGCTGGCTGCGACCAACAACCGGATTCCGCATTGGATGACGGAAGGGTTGGCGGTCTTGCATGAAGACGAGCCGCGTTCGTTCGGGTGGAAGGAAGATCTTTCCGAGCGCATCCGCAACGACAACCTCGCGCCGCTCAACGAAGTGGACTGGGGATTCATGCGGCCCAAGCGGCAGAACGACCGCGCGATGGCCTACGCCCAGAGCGAATGGATGTGCGAGTTCTTGATGGCGCGATTCGGCGACGGGGTGATCAACGCCATGCTGCGCGATTCGCGTGAAGGGATGTCGCAGACCGGGTTGTTCGCCAAACACGCCAAGATGACGCCGGAAGAATTCGACGATGCGTTTCGCGCGTGGGCGATCGAGCAGGCGACACCGTGGGGGTTTGATCTGACCCCGCCGGAAAACGTCGAAACCCTTGAAGCGTTAGCGCTTGAAAAACCTGATGATGCGTCGATCCTTGCTCGGTTGGCGATGGCGTGCATAGATGCCGGTGATCTCGATGAAGCGATGACCCACGCAAACGCAAGCCTGGCGATCAACGCGAAAGATAATGCGCTCGCCCATGAAGTCCTGATGCGCGTCTACGCAAACAAGCTTCACCATGCCGAAGACGCGGAGCAAGGTAAAGAATGGCAGCAAGCCGTCGTCGATCATGCCCGCGAGGTTTTGATCGCCAATCCAAAACACCGCAAAGCCCGCATGGTCATCGCCAAGCACCATTTGTCTGAGAAGAAAGACGATGCCGCACTTCCGCATTTGCTCGATCTGATGGAGCTCTATCCCGTTGATCCGATGGTGCCCTATGAGTTGGGGCGGATCTACACGTCGATGGGTGACGACGAGCGGGCGCTGCCGATGTGGAAAGCATGTCGGCAGGAGTTTTCAAACAACCGGGAGATACCAGCCGCCATCGCCGCGATTCACCGCCGAGCCGGTCGGTTGGCTGAGGCGTGCGACTGGTACGAGCAGGCGCTGCAAATCGATCCGCTATCACCCAATATCGGCGAAGCGTATGCCAACGTGCTGATGCAGATGGGGCGGACCGATGATGCGATCGCGCGGTATCAATTGCTGTGCAGAATCAAGCCGGAGGAAGCGAAGTTTCACACGGCGTGTGCGCTCGCCTTGTTCAAGTCAGGCAAAGAAGACGAGGCGCAAGTCCACGCCAAGCAGGCCGTCGCGCTCGATCCCACGTCAGATGCACGAAGTCTGCTCGACTGATCGCACATCACCGACGGGCAGAATGTCACATTGTGTCGGTCTTCGTCGGCTTGTTGAATTCCAATCGGGACAACTTTCGACTCATGTTGATAGCCGCGCTTCCATGCGTGTGCTAGACTGACCTTGCGTCAAATCAACTCTCTGGAGGTTGGGTCTTGGAAAATGCGGTCGAATTGAGTCAGGTCACCAAATCGTTTGGATCCCACATCGCCGTCAATGAGCTGTCGCTGAATGTACCCTCGGGGACGGTCTACGGATTCATCGGTCCCAACGGGTCGGGCAAAACGACGACGTTGCGGATGATCATGAACATCTACTACCCCGAAAAAGGCAGCATCCGCGTCTTCGGCGAGACGCTGCACGGGGCGTGGACCGATCGGATCGGTTACCTGCCCGAGGAGCGCGGGCTTTACAAGAAGATGACCGTGCGAGACATCCTCAAGTTTTACGGGCGCCTCAAGAACGGAGCCGATTTAAACACACGAATCACCGATTGGCTGGAGCGTTTCGAATTGGCTGAGTGGGCCAACAAGAAAGTCGAAACGCTCAGCAAGGGCATGAGTCAGAAGGTTCAGTTCATTGCCACCGTCATCAGCAAACCCGAGATGGTGATCCTCGACGAGCCGTTCAGCGGGCTCGATCCGGTCAACGCCGAAGTGCTCAAAGACGCCGTGCTGCAATTGCAAAAGGATGGCACCACCGTGATCTTCAGCACGCACGATATGGCCGTCGCCGAACGAATGTGCAATTTCATCTTCATGATTTTCAAAGGCAACAAGGTGCTCGACGGTTCGTTGAGCGCCATCCAGGACAAGTACGGCGCCGACACGATCCGCGTGCAAATCGACGGCAATTCCGACCTGCTTCGCGAGATCGATGGCGTGGATAAAATCAACGACTACGGCCAGGTCCAGGAACTTCGGATGCGAAACGGAACGGATTCTCAGGATCTATTGACAGCGATCATGTCCAAAGCGCGCGTGCGTCATTTCGAAATCGCCAGACCTTCACTACACGACATCTTCGTCCGCATCGCCGGGCCCGAAGCGGAGGAAGCCACCCATGCGTAAAACCTGGTACATCGCCGTTCGTGAATACAACGCAGCCGTCCGCAGCAAAGCGTTCATCGTCAGCATGGTGCTCATGCCCGTGTTCATGGTGGGCGGTATCGTCGTGCAGAAACTTCTGAAGGGAAAAGTCGACACCACGGACAAGACGATCGCGGTTATCGATCATACGGATCAACTGTGCGAAGCGATCGAAGCCGCGGCGAACGCTTACAACGAGAATGAACTGCTCGATCCCAAAACGGGTAAGAAGATCAAGCCGAAATACATCATCGAGCGCGTCGCGCCGAGCGAAGAAGAGCCCGACAAACAACGCGTCGATCTGTCCGATCGCATTCGAGCCAACAAGCTGCACGCATTCGTCGAAATTGGCAAGGATGTCATCGAGCCCAATTCCAATCCCCGCGCAAACGCGGATATCCTTCCCATGACGGAGCGCGTCGTCTATCACGGCGAGCGGGCCGCCATTGATGACATGCGCGGCTGGGTTCGCAGAATCTTGAACGAACGTATCAGAGAACTCCGCTTGGCCAAGGTCGACATGGCCGCCGATGTTGTAGAGCGGTTGACACGCTTTGTGCCAGTCGAACCACACGGTTTGCTCAGCCTCGAAGGCGGCAAGGTCAAAGCAGAAGGGCGGCGCAGCGAAGGGCAGTTGATGGTCATTCCGATCATTATCATGATGTTGATGCTGATGATGATCATGATCGGCGCGCCACCCCTGATCAACTCTGTCCTCGAAGAGAAAATGCAGCGCATCGCCGAAGTGCTTCTCGGATCGGTCACGCCGTTCCAGATTATGTTTGGCAAACTGCTCGGGACGGTTGGGGTGTCGTTGACCATGGTCGTGATCTATGTCGGCGGTGGGCTTTTGCTCGCAGACCGCATCGATGCGACCCAATACGTGCCGTATCACTTGCTGCCATGGTTTGTCATCTATCTTGTGATGGCCATCCTGATGTTTGGCGCGATGTTCAGCGCGGTGGGCGCCGCATGCAGCGACTTAAAGGAAGCGCAGTCGATGACCATGCCGGTGATGGTTACGGTGATGATCCCGATGTTTGTGTGGGTCAACGTGGTCAAGGATCCGCTCAGCGGGTTCTCCACATGGTTGTCGCTCGTACCGACATGCACGCCGCTGTTGATGCTTGTCAGACAGGCGACACCGTCAACGATTCCGGCGTGGCAACCGTGGGTCGGTCTGGGGGGCGTGGTGCTCTTTACGATCTTCTGTGTGTGGGTAGCCGGTCGAATCTTCCGCGTCGGTTTGCTGATGCAAGGCAAGCCGGCGAAGCTGACTGACCTGGTGCGTTGGGCGATTCGCGGTTAGTCGCTTGTTGCATGACAGACTTTGATGCACCCAACATTATTCGCCAAACATTATTCGTCGTGCGATCGTTGGAATGTTGATTGCAAAATCGTAAGCTTCATCCGATAGTGCCACCACCGGAAAGGCGCTGATGGAGCTACACACACTTCTCATCACAACGTTCGTGGCGGCTGCCCTCACCGATGTGGCGACGTGCGTCGGTTGTGTACCCTTCTTCTTTGTTCACGAGATTTCCAAAAAGTCGGCAGGGATGTTCACGGCAATGGCGGCAGGGATGATGGCCGCCGCGAGTCTCGTGCAGCTTGTGGGTGAAGGTCTGCACCAAACGCAGATGTTCATGGCCTGGGATGTTGGCCTGGGTGTTGCGCTCGGTTCGATTTTCTTTCTGACGGCCGCCCGGTGGGTTGAACACAATGACGATCTTGACGTGTTGGCGCTGCGCAAGACAAGTGGAGCCGCTTCACTGCTGATTGTCCTGGCGATGACGATTCATTCGCTCCCCGAAGGGATTGCCATCGGCGTCGGGTATGGCAGCGGTCAGAATGAGTTCGGGCTTGCGGTAGCGCTGGCGATTGGGGTGCACAACATTCCGGAGGGGTTGGCGATTGCCTTGGCGCTTCGACCGCGCGGCGTTTCAAACTGGGGATGCGTCGGGTGGGCGCTCTTCAGCAGCATTCCGCAACCTTTGGCGGCTGTCCCTGCGGCTTGGGCGGTTTGGATCTTCAATCCATTGCTGCCCGGTCTGATGGGCTTTGCGGCTGGGGCGATGCTACACCTCGTCGTGAGCGAACTGCTTCCTACGGGTACGGAACAATCCGGAAAGACGGTAACGGCTTCCGCGTTTGTATTCGGCGTGGTGGTGATGCTTGTCCTCGGTAAATCGGTCGGCATTGGCTAGCGGTGCAGTGAGTTAGCCGCAATCGTCGACCATCTTCTCGCACGCGACGCCGTCTTCGATCCATTTGCGCAGGTGCGTATCGAGCAGTTCCTTCCAGCCGTCTTCGAGGCAGGCTTTGTCCTTCTCGCTGAGTTGCCCCATCTGCTGGCAGATGAGTTTGACGATGGTGTGCTCACCGTCGGCGGCGAGTTTATAGATATGCGCACCGGATCGCGGCAGCGGCATGTTGCCCATCGGCTCTTCGATGCGGATGATCTTCGCGCGTTCGATTTGCAGCACGCGCCCCCACACGAGGCCATTGCCGTCGCCATCGCTCTCGATCATCAGTCCGCCGGGCCAGGCTTCGAGCTTCATCGCCGCGCCACCTTTGCAAACGCGGTACGCCCACCACTTGTCGATCTCTGAAGTGATCGCATCAAACACGCGATCGGGCGAAGCTTTGATGCGAACTTCCTGTTCGATGTTGATGAATCCGCAGTCTGTGCTCCAGGTGTCCTTGGCCATCGGGTGATCTCCAGTGGTGGGTTGAGATGCGCGGGGCGGGTCGGCTTCGATGTGCTGCTTAAGTTGGTCAAGCTGCGTGCCCCAAAACGATTTGTAATGTTGAATCCATGCATCGACGGCTGACTTGAGCGGCGCGGCATTGAGCTCGTTGAAACGCTGGCGACCTTTTCGATACACCCGGATCAACTCGGCCCGTTCGAGGACAGCCAGGTGCTTCATCACCGCATAGCGCGAAACGTCGAACGGTTCGCAAAGTTGGCCCGTGGTCCGAGGACCGTCGCGAAGCAAATCCAGCAACTCGCGCCGAGTCGGATCGGAAAGCGCCTGCCAGGTGTTTTGAGCGGCTGTTACCATATGTGACCGTAGGGTAACATATGTGTCGATGGAATGCAAGGGCTTTATTTGCAGTGTTTTCTTGGTGGGAGATCAAGGGAGAAGCGATCGGAACGCAGCGACAAATTGCTGCGTTTCCGCAACATCGTGGACGCGGACGATCCGTACGCCGGTTTGAATCGCGCGGGCGACGCACGCCAACGAGCCGGCCAACCGTTCGTCGGGCTTGGATGTTCCGGGCGTGATTTCATCGAGGAATCGCTTTCGCGACGCGCCGAGGAGCACGTCAACACCGAGCGACTGATACTCACCGAGCCGGCGCATGATCTCAAGATTGTGCGCCGTCGTTTTGCCGAACCCGATGCCCGGGTCCACGACGATCTTGTCCTTCTTGATGCCGGCATCCATCGCGACGTCGCAGCGTTCGCGCAGAAACGCGATGCTCTCGGTGACGACATCGGTGTAGGTTGGGTTGTGCTGCATTGTTGCGGGCGTGCCCTGCATGTGCATGAGGATGATGCCGCACTTCCGTTGCGCGACCAGCGACGCCATCGCATCATCACCGCGCAGGGCGCAGATGTCATTGACGATATTCGCACCGGCATCCAGCGCCGCTTGCGCAACTGCGGCTGACTGGGTATCGATTGAAATCTCAACCGATGTATTGGATTTACGAATTGTTTCGATCACCGGAACCGCGCGATGGATCTGTTCATCGTCGGATACCGGTTGCGATCCAGGCCGCGTGGATTCCGGACCGACGTCGATGATGTCCGCGCCGTCGTCGATCATGCGCAGCGCGTGGTCAACGGCCCGACTCGCGTCGACAAACTTTCCTCCATCGCTGAATGAATCCGGCGTGACGTTGAGAATTCCCATGATCTGGAGTTCGCGCGTCGCAGCGTTTTTCGGTTGTTTCGCAGCATCGGTCATCGCCGCGATGATATGGTCCCGCAGCGGACCGTCCAGTCGTCGCGACAAAATCGATGAAGGGCCTACGAGGGGTGGCTTGGGGCTTGCTTGGCGTGGTCGAGCCATTGTTGGGCGAGGGAGCGACGTGCATCTGAAGTGGCCCGTTTGACCGCTTGCTCCAGGTAGGTGATGCCGGTCTCGTTTTGCTTCAAGTCACGCACGTTGATGATGCCCAGCAATAATCGCACTTCGTTGGCGTCGCCATGGTGGGCATAGCGGGCCAGAAACTTTTCAAACGCCTGGGCGGCTTGGGCCAACCGGTTGCTGTCAAAGAACGCCCGCGCGATCGCCAGTTGCTGGTCGGCTGGCAGGCATTGTTCCGCGTCGAGCGTGGTGAGTTTGTCGTAGCTGGCCAGGGCTTCGTCCATCTTCTTCTGTTCGATCAGCGCCGACAATTCCGCACGCAGATCGGTTTTTTGATCCGCCAACGGATCGCGGGCCGTACTCGCGCGTCCCACCCGCCCGAAGCGCGCCTGGGCTTGCGCTTCGGGGCTGGCCATCACGGTCGCAAATTGGCGGCGCTTATTCCAACGCTTGATCAGCGCCAGCATATCAAACTGATCGCGAGCGACGGCTTTGAACACCAGCATCAGCGTCGCCGCGACGAAGCCAAACACATAGCCAGCCAGGTGCGCGTTGTGGGCGACTTGTCCGACGCCATGCATACTTGGCGATATGACGTTGTCCCAGAGGATGATCTTAAAGACGATCAACCACATCGCGGGAACGGTGACGATGGTGATAAAGAGAACCGTGACCTTGCTGCGAGGGAACAGGACAAGGTATGCGGTGGTAACGGCTGCGATCGACCCACTGGCGCCGATGAGGTCCAACGGCGTCTGCCAGGCGAAGACCAACCCCGCGACTATCCCACTCGTGACGTAAAAGAGCAGGTACGGGATGTCACCCATCTTGGCGTTTACCGGATTGCCAAACACCCAGAGAAACAGCATGTTTCCCGCGAGGTGCATGATGTCGGCATGGCCGAACTGATAGGTGATGAACTCAAAGAACGACGGCCAATCACCGTGGAGCACGAAGAATTCATCTTTGATGGCTTTGGCGTCGGTGTTTGTGGCCAATTCGAACCAGAGAAACACCAGGATATTCGCGCACAGCAACCCAAGGTTCGCGAACGGTGTATGCCTGGCTTCCATTTCGGTTCGAATGGGTATGAACATCGCAAGTTCACCTGCTCTTGTTCAGCGAATCGAATGCGAGCGGTCTATGACTCGGTCGGCGGCGCCTGGGGTGTCGGAGCGCTGGTGACTTGCACAAACATCATTCGCAATTCGTGCAGTGTTTGTGAGAGCAGGCTCTTTTCGTCGTCTTCGAGGTTGCCTTTGGTTTTTTCCTCAAGCAAGCCGAGCAAGTCGATGTGAAAACGGGCCATCATCGGGTCGGCTGGCAACGGCTTGCCCGTGTTGGGGTCCTGCATGCCGCCCATGCCGACAATCGCCTGCATCGCGAGCAGGTTGATCAGGTGCATGAAGCTGACCTGCTCCGGCATGCCGCCTGCGGGGGCATCCTTTTCCATCTCAGCCAGGCGTTCTTTTTCCTGCTGGGCTTCTTCTTTCCAATCCGAATCAATGATGATTTTCGGTTCAGACTTCTCGTCGGCCATCGGTCAACTCCTCTCGTGTTCTTTTCGGCGAGCGTCCACATGGTTTGTGGGCGACATGTGCAAAGCAATATCGAGCTAGACTATATCCGACCGTTGCATCTGTTGCACACTTGGCAGGTTTTCCAGCAATTGCTTGAGGTCTGACCGGTCGTGCATGGCGAAAAAGTAGTCCCGCCGATCGGCGATGACGTCGGCTGAGATCGCCCGGCTGATCCGATCGCGCTGTTGGCGCAACTCACTCCAGCGGTTCGGTTGGAGGCTGTTGGCTTGACGGTTCAACTCGCGAATTCGGTTGAAGACAGCCGTTCGATCGTGCCGATTGAAACGATCCTCTCGACGGAGTCGCTCGGATTCGCGGATGAGCTTCTCCTTTTCCGACTGTATTGCAGCCAACTCGTGGTGGTTGATGTAGCGGTGTGGATTGAAGTTGATATCACGAAGGCTTCGGGTGGCGTCTTCGATCTGCTTTTCTGTTGCGCCGGTTTTGGGTAGCGACATTCGCAGTGTCGCCGACACGCAGGCCATCACTGGCGGTTCGACGCCGAAAAAGCATTGGATAAGGCGATCGGTCAATCGATCATACTTCGCGCCGCCGATCCCGTGGATGAATATGTCAGCCCAGAACAGTCTCGCCCACATCGTCAGGATCAGCGCCTTGGGACGGATGCCCCACGGCGACAGTTTATGAAGGTCGGCTTCGAAGCTGGGCCAATCTTTAATCCGCGCGTCATCGAACGTGGCGACGCGCTGCGATTCGGCGAACAGGTGGGTCTTGCCGTTTTCTTTCGCGACGAACAGGCGATGCCGCGGTTGGCCCGGGTGATTGATCCACAATGGCAACTCGATCGTGCCCTTGATACGTTCCAGCGTAGCCACCGATCGATCCGGTTCGTGCACGTCTTCGCCGGGATCCTCACCCGCGAGAATCTGGTTGTATGTATTCGCGAACGACTCAGCCGACAGAAGCAATTCTGCTAGGAGCGGGCTATACCAGAAGCGACTGGTCCGCCGCTGGATCAGTTGAATCCCCATGTTGGTTTCGACGGCTTTTCGGGCGGCAAGCGCCTGATCAACCCAATCGCCATCGGTTGCTTGATACGCCTCAAGAAATTCTGGCAGCAACGTGGAATCGTATCGCTCGCCCATCGCCTTGCGCATGCGCTCGATGAACTGCTGCGTTTGTTGATCGCTGCTTTTGGGGATGAACTCGAACGGGTGTTCTGCCGGTGCGTTTGCGTACGGCACGTCGATCGCATGCGCCAATCCGTCTTCGATCGTCGGAACCGCCACGGTGTGTTGTTTCGGGGCGTCGTGGTCAACAATCAAGTCAAAGGCACTGCCGCCCACCGCGTCGGCCAACCGCTTCGCGACGATGTGTTTTGCCCAAACGCCTGCATGGAAAAAGTCCGGTTGGTGCCCCGTTGCAATGAACGGCTTGTCGAGCGGCGCAACGTCAGCGCCGATCCGCGATCGGACCATTTCGCGGACGGCTGCGAACGGCATCCCCGCGATCTTGAATTGATACTGCGCGAACAGGCTGCGGTTGTACTCGACGGCTTTCGGAAGTCGCTGTGCCGCAGGCGCGACAAGACATTCGCCTTGCTCCGTCGGCACGTGCAGATCGTCCAGCGAGCCCGTTGGATCGTCCGCAAGATCGGGACGTGCAGTCGGTGCCGTGCTCGTGGTGGGTTTACAATTCATCTTGATTGCCGGGCGCGGAATGAATGACAGTTAGCAGGGACAACATCCGTGCTGGCTACGATCGGCTTTCTTGTTGCAACTCGATGCCGGCTTGTTTGGTTTTGACGACTGATGGTTTCTGAGTCGCTCTATTTCAGCTTCGAACACGCTCAAGTAGTGTTCGTGGCGAATGGTCGGGTCATCGAGTTCGCCGCCGAAATGGCGGTTTGGATCGTTGTAAACCAACCGGATGGGCAATTCGCGAACCACCAAACCCTGGTTGACCACTTGCGGCCAAAACTGCATTGGCATGGCGTAACCCGGTTCGGTGATACTGAGCTTCGCCAGCGCCGAAACGCGGTAGGCTTTGAAACCGCAGAAGGCGTCGGTGATCGACAGCCCGAGTCGCTCGTTGAGCATGCGGGTGATGCGCACGTTGATTGAGCGGCGATCCTCGGGTGGGGCGTCGTTGTCATCCATGCGCGTCAGGTATCGCGACCCGCTGATGATGTCGGCACTGTCGTCGGCCATCGCCTCGACGAAGTCCGGGATGGCGGCTGGCTCGTGCTGATCGTCGCAATCCATCGTGATCATCCAATCAAAGCCCTCATCGATGGAATACTGGAACGCGTCGATCAGACTTTGGCCATAACCCTGGTTGGATTGATGGCGAATGGTTGCAATACCGGGAAACTTCTGTAGCAATTGGGGCGTATCGTCGGTAGAACCATCATCGATCGCGAGGATGTTCTCCGCATACTGGCGCGTGCGCCTGAGGACATCAACCACGTGGTTGCTTTCGTTGTATACCGGTATCGCGACTAAATAATGGATTGACAATATCTTACGGCTGTCGCCGCTCCGTGGAGAAAGTAGGCTCGCCCAGCCCCGTGATCGTAGTAGGGACGTGTCAAAAATCAAATGGGCACCGGGGGCGTGACCTGCCATGTGGAACAGATCCGAGTATGGCGGCTGATCGTTTGGGCGAATTGGCGAAACTTTTTTGGGGTGTCGGCCCGATAATGTGCGATAAGGACTCCGTCATGGTTTTGGCACAATCAATGCTGGATAAACAAGTTATGACCGCTCGTGTTCGACTGGCTGCTGTGTTCATGTTGGCCAGCGTGATCGGAATGGCTGGCGGCTGCGCGGAAATCAAGGTGGCCCAGTCCGAGCAGTTGATTCAGAAGGGCGATGCGCTTCTGGAACAGAGCGACCTTCAATCGGCGCTGGCTGAGTTTGAAGCGGCTTCGCAGTTGACGCCGCAGCTAGCCGTCGCCCACTCGCGAAAGGGCGTCGTGTATCGCCGGATGGGCGACTACGAACAGGCCATCGATTCGTTCGCAGAAGCCGTCCGTCTCGAACCGAATTCCTTCTTTGATACGGTCAACCTCGCCCAGCTTTATCATTTCACGAATCGCATGTTCGACGCCATCGAGGCGTATCTGCACGCGTGCGATCTCAAGCCCGACGACTTCGATGCAAACTTGAATCTCGGCGTCTGCTATCAGCAGGTGGACGATCCGGTGCAAGCCGTCGAGCGTTTTCAAAAAGCCATCGCCATCGATCCCGACCGCATGCACGCCTACGTCAATCTCGGCGTGGCGTACGATCGGTTGGGTAAATATTACGAAGCCATCGACGCGTACAAGAAAGCGCTCGAGCGCGACAGCCATCAACCACACGTCATGGTCAATCTCGCGCAGACCTACATGAACCAGGAACGGTTCAAGATCGCCAAGAAGGCGCTGGAGCAGGCGATCGTGATGGACCCATCGTTGGCCGTCAGCCATGAAGCGATGGGGCTGTGTCTGTTTCGCATGCGTGAATACGACGCTGCGTACGACGCGTATCAGAAAGCGCTATCGATCAATCCGCGGATGTCGAAAGCGCTGACGGGGCTGGGTTGTCTGGAAATGTTTCGCGCGATCGACAACGTTCCCAATGCCCGCCGCGAACTGGCGATGGAATACTGGCATCGCTCGCTCGAACTCGACAGCGATCAACCCATCGTCCGCCGCCTGATCGAAAAATACAAACCCGCCACCAAAGCGCCGGACGCAGTCCTCCTGGGCGATGCCGGTTCGGGCGACTAGCTGAGCTACGGGCCAGTCAAGATGTTGGCGTAGGCCGCCCAGTCATCGAGGTCAATTGACGCATCGGTATTGTCGACGTTGGCGCAAGCGCAACCGGCCAACTCTCCAACGTTTGTTCCGAAGCATTCCGCAAAAATCTGAAGGTCTGCCAAATCGAGATCGCCATCGGAATCCATGTCGCCCGGTGAATTGCATACGCAGGAATCGAAAGCAAGTTCAACACTTTCACTGAAGGTCGCACAGTTTGCGCCAAGTGTGAGCGCCCGCTGTGCGTATATTCCCTGGTCGCTGGCCCCCACGTTTTGGATCACCAGTGTATCGGTGAAACTGCCCGAAATGTTCCCGCCGTCGGTCAGTGGGGCGCCATTCTTGTGCCATTGGCTGAATATCGGATAGATCCCGCCATCGGCGACTGCGGTATAAGAAACGGTGTCGCCGTCGGTGGCACATTGGCCGACCGGTTGGGTGACAAACGTTGCATCGCCAAACTGAATGAAGGCGGATGTGGTTGTTTCCTCGCCCCCGCATTGATCGCGGACGATGCAGGAATACTCAGCCAGATCGCTTTGATTGGCGTCAAGGATGTACAGTGTACTTGTAGCGACGTTCTCGTACTTGCCGGGGGTTTCCGAAATCGGAATTCCGTCCTTCAGCCATTCGTACGTCAGCCCATCCCCAATTGCGCTGACGCCAAGCGCCACAGTGTTGCCAGTACACGTCTTGGAAAGAGCGGCTGGTTGTTGTGTTATATTCACGGGTTCGAGCAATGTGAGTATCGCGCTGTTGCTTGTTGTTGAAATGCAGCCTTGCGAGACTTCGCAGTAATAGTTGCCCTCGTCGGAAGAATCTACGTTAAGGAGTGTGACCGTTGCAGACATGGTTCCGATCGCGCCCACGCCTTCGGTCAGCGGGGAGCCGTCTTTATACCAGCGATAGGTGAGCCCTTCGAGCGACGAGTTGACCGAGAAATGGGCGGTCCCCTGTGGGCAGGAGAACGTATCTGCGGGGCCGGCTAACGATTCTGCCAGCAATTCCAATTGGCACTCGTCCGGGATCATATCGCCGTTGCAATTGTCATCCGCTAATTCGCACTCGTCCGGGAAGTTGTTCAGATTGCAGTCATCGCTCGTCTGATTGGCAACGTCGCAATCATCCGGCGAGCCATTTGCATTGCAGTCAAATTCGCACTCATCAGGATACCCGTTGCCGTTGCAGTCGTTGCTTATGAGATTGGTGACATCGCAATCATCCGGAAGACCTGTTGCGTTGCAGTCCAACTCACACTCATCGGGATAGCCATTGCCGTTGCAGTCGTTGCTTATGAGATTGGTGACATCGCAATCATCCGGAAGACCTGTTGCGTTGCAGTCGCGTTCGCATTCATCGGGCACGCTGTTGAAATTGCAGTCATCGCTGGTTGTGCCCGCGAGGTCGCACTCATCTGGAACCTCGTTTCCGTTGCAGTCAGCTCGTAGATTCTCATACCACGCGACTCGGTCATCCAGTTCGGAGGTGGAAAGTACATCAGCATCACCGTCGCCATCAATGTCGGCTGCATACACAGCTGACGGAAAGCGTGGTGCATCGGAAATAAGCATTTGTGGACCGAACGTCCCTTGTCCATCGGTGTTTTCGTACCAGTCGATCCTAAAGCTGTCGTGTGAGGCGGAAAGCACATCGACATCACCGTCGTTGTCCAGGTCCGCTGCGTATACTGACCATGTGGAACTGGCGTTGGTCGTGATGACACGTTGCGGTCCGAAGTGGCCCAGCCCATTCGTGTTTTCGTACCACGCGATCTTGTCATCAACCGCAGATGCAGAAAGAACATCGATATCGTTGTCATTGTCCAGGTCTATCGCGTAGACTGAACGTGTACTAACGGCTTGAGTCGAAATGACTTGCGGGGGGCCAAACGTCCC
>JAUIEW010000095.1 GCA_030429365.1 Phycisphaerae bacterium | reverse complement strand
CCGGGTACGGGCGTCATGCGACACGTCGATGCCGGTTATGAAAAAGCGTCACGCATCGCCGAAGAACGCGGCGTCAATATTCCTCGATAGGAACCGGTTGGCGCACAAGTGTGCCACTGGCAGCTAGCCTGCCAGTGTTTAGCCGAGATTCACAAAAAAGAAGATCCAAAAAATCAGAGCAACCAAACAATGAAACTCACATGGCGACGCATCACCGCCCACACCAAACACGCATTCAAAATCGCTCGCTCCGGCAGCTCCGTTTCCGACGGCGGCAAAGCCATCGAACGCACCATCGTTTCGATTGAGCATGACGGAATCATCGGTCTCGGAGAAGCCGCACCGACACCGTTCTACAAACAGACGCTCGAATCGGTCGAAACAGCCCTTGCAAAAATGCAGCCGCTGCTTGGCGAAAACCCCGACGACATCGAAGGCATCGTCGCGCGATTGCTTCAAACGTTTGACGGCGACCGCGCCGCAGTGTCCGCGGTCGATCTTGCCCTTCACGATCTTTGGGGCAAACGAGCCAAGAAACCAATCTGGCAGCTTTATGGATACGATCGCGCGACAATCCAACCGACGTCCATGACCATCGGCATCGACGACATCGCCCTGCTTCCGCAAAAAGTCTCCGAAGCGGATGGCTTCGACATTCTCAAAATCAAAGTCGGCATGCCCAACGATGTCGAGACGCTGACCGAGTTGCGTAAGCTCGCGCCCGACAAAAAAATCCGCGTCGACGCCAACTGCGGATGGGAGCCATCCAGCCTTTCCGAACGCATCGCCCAAGTGTCACAGTTTGACCTCGAACTCATCGAGCAACCGACCACCACCCATCAATTCGACGCACTGCGCGATGCTCGAAAATCATCACCCGTCCCGCTGGTCGCCGACGAAGACAGCGCCAAACCGTCCGACGTCGAAGCGCTGGCTGGCGTATATGACGGCATCAACATCAAGCTTTCGAAGTGCGGTGGTATCTGCGAAGCGCGCAAGATGATCGCCCTCGCCCGTCGCCTCGATATGAAAATCATGCTGGGATGCATGGTCGAAACGTCGCTCGGTGTGTCAGCCGCCGCACAGATTGCGTCGGAGGTCGACTACGTGGACCTTGACGGGCACCTGCTGCTGGCCGACGATCCGTTCACCGGTCTGATCCTCGAGGGCGGCGTCGTTCGCCCCGGTGATCAACCCGGTCTGGGCGTCACTGAAATTTAATCCGATTCCTTAAATCATCCGGAAGGAATATAGATGTCAAGAATCAGAAGTACACGCAGACAGCTTCAAATCATCACGACCACCGCAATCGCACTGACCACGCTCACCGGCTGCCTTGGACCGCAAGGCTTCGCCCCGGGCGAACGACTCGAGCGTGTGGGCGATGAAATCGTGGTGGCCGGTCAACTCTTCCACACGGGCGCACCGGTCGTGCTCTGGATGGACAAGGGCGGATACGATGCTTACCGCGTCGAGTGCAAGTTCGATCCCGAGGTCATGCACCCCAAGCGTCAGAAGAATCCAAAACCCAACCGCTACTCATCGGTTCGCGGACACCTGCCCGAAGACGTCAAAGCCGACGTGCAATCCAACGGTTGGTCGCTTGAAGAATTGCAGGACCACATCGACCTGTTCGTCATTCACTACGACGTCTGCGGAACATCGCGCCAGTGCTTCAAAGTGCTGCACGACCTGCGCGGACTCAGCGTTCAGTTCATGCTCGATCTGGATGGCACGATCTATCAAACGCTCGACCTCAAAGAACGCGCCTGGCACGCGGGCAGCGCCAATGATCGCAGCGTCGGCATCGAGATCGCCAACATCGGCGCATACAAGAACATGAAGACGCTTAACAAGTGGTATTCCAAGGATGAGGACGGTCGGCCTTACGTCACCTTGCCCAAGTGGATGAAGAAGGACGGCATCAAGACCCCCGACTATGTCGCCCGCCCCGCGCGCGATGAACCGGTCAAGGGCAACATTCAAGGCACCGACCTGATGCAGTACGATCTGACCGATGCGCAGTACGAATCGCTGATTAAGCTGACTGCGACGCTGAACGCGGCTCTACCCAAAATCGAATTGGACTACCCGCGCAACGATGATGGGACGCTTCGCACGGTGGCTTTCGACAAAGATGAGATGGCCGACTACAGTGGCGTGCTGGGCCATTACCACGTCACGAAACGAAAGACCGATCCGGGTCCGGCGTTTGATTGGGATCGCGTGATCGGCGGCGCCCGCAAGTTGAATCGGTAGGTGATTTGTAGATTCTAGTAATTTTCAGTCCCCCACCCTTCCGCTTCGCTCAAGGATGGGGCACCCGTCGTTTCTTAAGTCGCGTAGTTGCTTAGGGCTAATTCACGTTGAGCACAACCACTGACAAATCCAACGCGAAAGCGCCCGCATCGAAGTCGGCTCCCAAGCTCACGCCGGCGATGCAGCAGTACGTCGACCAGAAGGAGCAGGTCGGCGACGCGATTCTCCTCTTTCGGATGGGCGACTTTTACGAGTTGTTCTGGGAAGACGCCGAAACCGCATCGCGCGTACTCGGTATTGCACTAACCGCCCGCAACAAGGGCGAAAATCCGATCCCGCTCGCTGGCATCCCGTATCACGCCCTCGACAACTACCTCCGCAAACTCGTCGATGCCGGTTTCCGCGTCGCGATTTCCGAACAGGTCGAAAACCCCAAAGATGCCAAGGGCGTCGTCAAGCGCGAAGTCGTTCGCATCGTTACCCCCGGCACGCTCACCGACGAAAACCTTCTCGACGAACACGCACAAAACGTGTTAGCCGCCATCTGCGTCGAGGGCGCATCGGTCGGGCTTGCCACCGTGGAACTCGCCTCGGGGCGATTCGATGTCTATGACACCATCACCACCGGCGCAATGGATGAGTTGGTTCGACTCGCACCAGCTGAGTTGATCGTCGAAGACATTCCGTCGGAAGACATGCGATCGTTTCGCGACGCGCTTGACACCAACCTCAGCGGCGCCATCGCCCGGCGCAGCCCGCACGAATTCACCACGCACCAAGCCGAACGCACCCTCAACGACCATTTTGAAACCTCCACGCTCAAGGGCTTCGGGTTTGGCCGCATGACCCTGTCGCTTCGGGCGGCTGGCGCGATCATTGCGTACCTGAACGAAACGCAAAAAACCTCGCTCGATCACATCACCACGATTCACCGGCACAGCCCATCGCAGTTTGTCAGCATCGATCAGAATTCGTGGCGGGCGTTGGAGATCGAACGCAGCATTCGCGATGGTTCGCGCGAAGGCAGCCTGCTCGCCGCGATCGACATGACCGTTCACCCCATCGGAAGTCGACGCCTGCGCGAATGGATCTGCCGCCCGCTCATCGACGTGCAGGCCATCCGCAATCGCCAGGATGCCGTCGGCGTATTCGCAGGCGACGATTCGCTTCGTCAAAGCATCCGCAAGGATCTCAAATCGCTCGCAGACGTCGAGCGCATCGCGGCTCGCATCGCCCTGTTGCGGGTAAGCCCGCGCGATCTCGTCAGCCTCTCCGACACGTTGCAGCGCCTGCCCGAGATGCGCAAGCGACTCACCGACATCGGCATCCCCATGCTCGAAGACGCCCGCGTCGCGATGAATGGGCTCGACGCGTTGGCCGACCTGCTCATGCGGGCGATCGATTCCGAAGCGGCGCCGACCTTGCGCGATGGCGGCGTAATCGCCAGCGGATTCAACGAAGAGCTCGACCACCTGCGCAACATCCGCAGCAACGGTCAGCAGTTTCTTGCCGAATACCAACGCGAACTCGTCGAAGCCACCGGCATCCCCACGCTCAAGGTCGGGTTCAACAAGGTCTTCGGTTACTACATCGAAGTTTCAAACACCCATCGCGATGACGTTCCACCCGATTTCGTTCGCAAGCAGACCATCAAGAACGCCGAGCGCTACATCACCGATCGACTCAAGCAATTCGAGCAGCAGGTCCTCACGGCTTCGGACAAAGCCATCGAACTCGAACTTCGAATCTTTGAAGAGTTGCGGGCAGAAGCCGCGGGCAAACTCAGCGAACTGCAAGCGCTCGCCGACGCGATCGGCATCTGCGACGTCACCTCATCGCTCGCCGAGTTGGCGGTCCAGCGGCGCTACGTGCGCCCGGAAATTGTCGAAGAAGGTCAGCTCGAGATCGTCGAAGGCCGTCACCCCGTCCTCGACGCCATCATGCGCGAATCGTTCGTTCCCAACGATTGCAAGCTCGACACCGACGCCAATCGGTTGATGATCATCACCGGGCCCAACATGGCCGGCAAAAGCACATATATCCGGCAAATTGCCCTGCTCGGGTTGCTCGCCCAAACCGGTTCGTATGTGCCGGCTGACAAAATGAAATTCGCCCCGATCGATAAGGTGTTCGCCCGCGTCGGTGCGTCGGACGAAATCTCGCGCGGGCAATCGACGTTTATGGTCGAGATGACGGAAGCGGCTGTCATTTTGAACACCGCCACCAAGAATTCGCTCGTCGTCCTCGATGAGATTGGCCGAGGCACGAGCACGTTCGACGGCTTGTCGCTGGCGTGGGCGATTACGGAGCATCTGGCCAACCACATCCAATGTCGCACGCTCGTCGCAACGCACTATCACGAGATGACCGAGCTCGCCGACCTGCTCAAAGGCGTCCACAACCACAGCGTCGCCGTCCGCGAATACGAAGACGCCGACGGCAAAGACCACCGCATCGTGTTTCTACATAAGATCGTCGCGGGCAGGACCGACAAGAGCTACGGTATTCATGTGGCCAGGATGGCCGGCGTGCCAAAGAGTGTCATCAACCGAAGCCGCACAATCCTCGAAGAATTGCACCAGGGCTTCGCCCGCGAATCACAAACCACCAAACTCGCCACGCAGAAGACCAAGTCCACCGATCAGATGATGCTCTTCGCGGACCCGGCGGAAGAGATCGTCAAGCAGTTGGCCGCGATCGACCCGGATCATTTGACACCGATGGAAGCGCTCTCATTGATTAACCAACTAAAAGAGAAATTGTCGTGAGATCGACCGGACAGGCGCGATCGACGTGGTCCACGTTGGCCATTCAGGCATTGCACTGCACCAGAAACTGGTCAACAAGCTCTTGTAGCTTTTCTGCTGTGATCGGCTTGACGGCATAATCCTTCACGAAGCTGTATTTGCTCGCGTCGGCTCTGTCTTTGGCATGGCTCGACGAGGAATACATGGTGACCACTATAATTTGGTCGCTTACCCTGCTGGCTTCCAATCTTTCTAGAACCTCAAAACCGGTCATACGCGGCATGTTGATGTCCAAAAGTACAAGGATTGGAGGCGGGGTCTGGCCGAACTGTTCTTGCCGTTTTTCGTCAACCGTCATGACATCAAGGAAATGGTCGCCCGCCTCAAACTCGTGGAGTTCCGCGTCGATGCTTGAGGCATCCAACGCTCGTTTCACGAGGTAACGATCCACCTGGTCATCATCAACAACAACGATTCTGATGCTCATACCAATTCCTCCGCAACCACTTCCAGTTGGCTACAATCCATTTGCGGCAGCACGACTTTAAACTCCGTCCAACTGTCGTTGGACTCGAGGGCAACCTGGCCTTTGAGCGCCGTCACGTGCTTTCGCACCAACGCCAAACCCAAGCCGCTCCCCGGTTCATTGTTGTTTGAAACGCGTTGAAACATTCGGAATAACTTGTGCTGGTATTCTGGAGGTATACCTATACCGTTGTCCGAAACGGTCAGATAAAATTGGCCGTCATCACTCCATGTATTCACCCGGATAAGCTTTTCTTCTTTGTCTGGATCGCAATATTTGATGGCGTTTGACACAAGGTTTTGCAAGACGACAAAAAAACGCGTTTGGACACAGCAAAATGGCTCCTCATGTTCAAACGAGGTTGAAAACTGGATCCTGTCGTCTTTCAACATAATCCAGACGTCGTCAACGGTCCTGGCCACGTCTACCGCCACATGCTTGTTGGACAATGTGTCGGCTCTGGCAAGGGATAGCATGTCTTCGATGCGCCCAGCAAGTCGATCGATCAAGACCCTGGCGCGGTCAACGTTCTGTCCCACTTCCTCAAGTTCGCCCTTCTTCAAGTCAGTGGCACAATAGGCCAGCAACCCCGCGATCGACGTCAAAGGCGCCTTCAAATCGTGCGACGCGCTGTACGCGAATTCAGTCAGTTCGTCATTGAGCAGTCGGAGCTGCTCATTGGACTCATGAATCTGACGTTCGTGTTCTCGGCGGTCGGTGACGTCGATGATCGTCGCCATGGTCGAGTTACCACCTTTTTCAAGAATCGGCGTCAATCCGACCTCAGCCGGAAACTCCGTCCCATCCTTTCGAAGGCCAATGAGACTTTCGCTCGTCCGCATCTCGCGCGGGACGCGCGTCTGCTGGTAGCTTGTCCGGTAGACTTTGTGCGGAATCCGGAAACGTTCGGGGATAAGGTCTTCTATTCCCATTTCCAGAAGTTCATCGCGATCATACCCGAAAAGGCGCACCGCTTGCTCGTTGACGAGTTCAATTCGACCATTCTCATCGACCTGGATCATCGCGCTGGCCGCAGCGTCCATGGCCCGTCGCATCATCGCTTCATTGTTCTTGCGCTCGCGAATGTCCAGAATCGAAACCATGACCATGCGCTCACCATCGAACTCGATGGGGTCAAGGCCGATCTCGATTGGAATCATCTTGCCGTCTTTTCGAACGCCATGCAGGTCGCGTCCCGTACCCATCTGACGCGGTGTCGGAAACTCGAAGAAGGCGGTGCGAAGCTTTGGATGAACGGCTCGAATTTCCTCTGGAACCAGAATTTCTACCGAACGACCAATCAGCTCGTTCTCGTCGTATCCAAAAAGATCTTCCATGCGGCGATTCGTCTGCACAATCTCCCCGCTGGATGCGACCAGCAGAATCGGCATCGGGCAAAAATCCAGATCAATCTTGTATTTCTCTGCTCCGACCATGCGCGGTGTCCCAAGTCTCAAAAGCCCCTGCCCGAAGTCACCGATCGCACACGACCGCCGACATTATGCATATCGAAGAAGTTGCAACCGAATCCGAGATTCGATTGCAACCACTGCGCGACAAAATCCGCACCAGCCGGGGCACACGCCCCAATTTCGTGGGTGATCTGCTCGATTTGTATTCTTAGAGAAAACGATGCGAAGAAACGCCGAAGTGCTACTTGATCAGCCGGCGGAGTTTGCCAAGGTTGATCTTGTCGAAATCGGCGTTGCGACCGTCGACGCCCTTGGGCGTTTCGAGGATGCGCATGGCGTGCGCGAGGCGTGAGTCATTGATCAAGTTACGAAAACCGGCGAGTCCAATCTTGCCCTTGCCAATGTGTTCGTGACGATCGAGGTGACTACCGCAATCGCCTTTTGAATCGTTGGTGTGAATGCATTCGACCCGCTTCAAACCGACATGTTTCTTGAGTTCGGCCACCATGCGATCGTATTCGCCTTCGTCGCGGAGATCGTACCCAGCCGCAAACAGGTGGCACGTGTCGAGGCAGATGCCCACGCGCTCCGGCGCCTTGATCGACTCAAGAATCGCACCGAGTTGCTTAATCTCATGCCCGATCGCAGTCCCCTGACCGGCGGTCGATTCAAGAAGGATGCGCGTCTTGAAGCCCGCGGTTCTCTTGTGGGCTTGATCGATCCCTTCAGCAATGCGTTTGATACCGGCATCGACGCCTTCACCCATGTGCGACCCAGGGTGCAGAACCAATCCACCAACCCCCAGGGCCTCGCAACGTTCGAGTTCGTCGGTCAGCGCATCGACGCTTTTTTTGAATTGCTCGGCTTTGGGCGAACCGAGATTGATGAGATAACTGGAGTGCGCGACGACCGGTCCAATACCGGTCGCTGACTCGGCCTCTTTGTATCGTGTGATCGCGTCTTCAGTAAGCGGTTTGGCTGTCCATTGCTTTTGGTTCTTCACGAAAATCTGCAGGCAATCGCAACCGACGCGCACCGCATCGTCGAACGCATTCTCCAGCCCCCCGGCCACCGACATGTGCGCGCCGAACCGCTGCTTGGTAGTCGCCCCCTTGGACGCAGATTTGCGCTTTGCCATCGTAGCCTTCCCGCCTATTCGCCAATAATTTTGATGAGCGCCCGCTTGCGGCGCCGGCCATCGAATTCGCCGTAGAAAATCGCCTCCCACGGTCCGAAGTCCAACTTGCCTTTGGTGATCGCAACGGTGACTTCGCGGCCCATGATCTGCCGCTTGAGATGGGCGTCCGCATTGTCTTCGCCCGTGTCGTTGTGGCGGTATTGATCGATCGGCTCGTGTGGGGCCAACTGCTCAAGCCACTTGTCGTAATCGTGATGCAACCCGCTCTCGTTGTCGTTGATAAACACGCTCGCGGTAATGTGCATCGCATTGACCAGACAAAGCCCCTCACGAACCCCGCTCTCGTCAATGGCATCCTGTACATCGTGGGTAATGTTCACAAACCCCCGCCGCGAAGGAACCTCAAACCAAAGCTCTTTGCGATATGATTTCATTGACGTATCTCCACGCGCAGCACAACCCACATCGTGCGAAGCAACATTCAAGCACGATTGGGCCGATTTGTCTAAGCGCAGGACAACGGCTGGTGCGATCGGATTTCAATTGCGGAATGCGTAGGGCCTACAACCCGTGCAGAAGCAGCGACAACTGCATGCCGAGTGAATTGCTGATTCTTGCGAGCGCCCAGAGCGATGCGGCGTTCTTGCCTAGTTCGACCTGGGATAGCTGCGACGTTGTAAGATCCGAGCGCTGCGACACCTGGCGAAGGGTCAGGTTCTGGCGGAGGCGCTCGGCACGGATGCGTTGGCCGATGAGGCTGTTGAGATCGCTTTCCGAACGATAGATCAACCCGAGGCGCTGACACGCACGCTCCACCGACGCGAGCAACTCCTCCTTCTTAAACGGTTTGGCGATGTAGTCACACGAACCGCGCCGCATCGTCTCGCGGGCCGACTCAAGATCGGGAAATGCCGTCATCATGATGCAGCAGATGCGGCTGTCGATGTTCATCAACTGATCGACAAGATCGACGCCGCTCATCTCCGGCATGCGCAGGTCGAGCACTGCAATCTGAATCGCCTCGCGCTCAGCCGTCCGCACCGCATCAACCGGATTGTTGTGCACGAGGGCGCGGTAACCGGCATCGTTGAGCATCACGCCCACCGATTCGGCGATCGAGGGTTCGTCGTCTACCACAAGGACTTTAATATGCTGTCTGACGGCCATGGTGTTTCTCCCTTTTGTTGCACAGGTCTGGATTTGCAACGTGCCCGCAATTGCGGGTCCCCTCGCTCCAAATTGGGTGCATCTGGTTCAGGTGCATCTGGAGCGACGCATTCCGGTATGGCTGCAACGCGTCCCATATCTGCAGACGTGATCAGGTCAATAGATTGTACAGAACCTCTGTAATTCTACTTCACGGATCAAGCCGAGTCCATCACTTACGAAAAGAGTTCGTTGTCAGGCCAGCGGGCACACCAAACATCCCAAATTGTACCCCGAAGCACCGCAAACGCCGTTTTAGGGCAATATAGGGAAACACCCCCGGCCGAATCGCATCAAGTTCACCGGTCGATCACCTCGCCCGAATCTCGGCGGATTCCAGAAATAACCCGCCAGTGGGGTCGGCATTGGTTTCAGCCGCCCTTGATTCAGGATCGCAATTCCCGTCCTCTGAGGTGGTGTACCGCTGCAACAGCAGTTCTGCCCAAATAGAGAAAGCCCGGCTGACGATCGCTCATCAGCCGGGCTTCGTTTTGGAGTACGTCGGACAATATGTTTACTGCGTGCTGGCCACCTTGCGCTCTTCGGGGCTCACGTAATGGGTGACCTGTTTGGTCCAGAAGTTCTGCCCGTCAAACGTGGTGCAGGTCGAGGTCGATTTGTAGAAATCGATCTTGCCTGCCACGGGTGACAACTTGGCGATCATGCCCGCAATCTTACCAATGATCGCACGCGGTTCCGGATCGGGGATGGCCATGGGCATCATGCCGCTGATGAACGACACCATACCGATCGCAGCCTGAAGTTCCTTGCCCATGTTGCGCTGGTCCTTCAGCGTCGCCGAGAAGAAGTCCTTTTCAGGAATCAGCGCTTCAGACATGACACGCTCGTTCTTATCGATACCGGGATGCGTGCCCTTGGCGGTATCAAGACACATGGCGATCGTATCGATCGACGAACCAGCAATCACCTTACCGTCGGCCACGCCCCACACCGCAACCGGCATCGGTTGCATCGCCATATAGAGGGTTTCAAAGCCCTTAAGTTCGTCGTGTTCAACCGGCACGCGGCGCATCGCGAGCATCGACATCATCGGATTCTGTTGAGCCATCTCACCCATCTTGGTTGACATGAACTCGACGAATTTGCTGATCTGCTTCTGCGCGAGGTCGGCGTCTTTGACATCCATTACCGAGACCCAGCCGCCGTCCTCAAGCATGACGTTGGCACTGCCGCCTTCAAACCAACTCAGCACTTCCTTCTTGAAGTTGAACGAAACCGACTCCTGAAAGCCTTCCCATTGCCCCCACGCCATCTCGCCTTCTTCACCGTAGATCTTGAACGAGTCCTCAATGAACCTGTAGAACGCGTTGAGATCGATCGCGCTGATCACTTCGTACGACACGGTTTCCTTTGGAAGGTACTTGTCGAAGTCAGCCGCGCTGGTCTTGGACATTTCACCGCCAAAGACCGGGTAGAACGGCATCTCCTTGGCGTTGTCGATCAGCGCCACACGCGTATCGGTGTGAACCGAATGTCCTTCGGTGCGAATCGTCGTCGCGATGTAGTCGATCATTCCAGGAAGATCCATCAATCGATTCACCAGACGAATCGTACCAGCCTCGTCGGCGTCTGACTCTTTCTTGGTCAGTTCCGTCGCCTTCATGGTTGCGTGCCCGACGATCTCTTTGAACTTCGACATGTCTCGCAGGCTGTCGAGGTCCGGGTCGGAGGCCATGTGATGCGGAGCGTAGAATCCACCCTTCACTGCGGCGTCGAGCGCATCGATCGCGGCATCCTTGTTGCCGTTAAGCGCCTCGAAACACGCGACGGCGTAGAGGACGCGCGAATCTTCCGGTGACATTGACTTGGCCTGCTTCGCCAGTTCCAGCCCCTTCGCGTAGTCCTTTTGCTCGTAGGATTCCCACGCCTTCTGGCACACCTGATAGGCCTCGCCGGTGCGCACGGAGTTGATAATGTGATCGTTGGCCCGACCACCGCCCTGATTGGCGACAAAGTCGATCGTCCTACGGATCGGGTTGAGCATGGCCTGCATGTCGAAGAAGACGAGTTCATCTTCGGCGGCAGGCAGACCGACGAAGCCGGCTTTGAATCGCGGACTGTCAGCGATGCACTTCACCGCCTTGTCGCCAGCGAGCAGTGCGATTGTCTGGTTGCGCAGATCCTCGTTGAGCGAGATGATGATCACGTCGTCACGCTGCGTGACAGCCAGCGTGATCGCGGGAGCGCCGCGCACGGTTCGCGTGAAGTTGCAACCGGCGATCTTCGCACCCTTGTATTCCGATTGTTCGATTTTCAGGGTGTCTGAATTCGTCGCGGTGTTGATCTCTTCCACCATGCCATTGAGAATTGCGACAAGCCCGGCATAGTTCTGATCCGCCGCTTTGCCGCCACGGAACATGAAGACCATGTCGGGCGGGCCCATGTTGATGTTCTGCCCCTTGATGTCCGGGCTGGCGAAGCGCTCGGCGAACACGAAGTCGTTGCTTCCGAGGTCATCCCAATCCACGCCGTCGATCAACTTTTGAGCCTTGTCTCTCAGGCGATTCACATTGTCCATCTGATCTTTGTCGATCATTGAACCAAGCATGGCCATCGCGTCATCGCAGATGCCGGTAGCCATGAATGCATCAGCCACTTCTTCCCAGTATTCGTTGAGGAATTCGCGCTCGGGATTGTGCTTGTCGGCAACAACGAGGAAGACCTCGTCGGGCACGGCACGTACCAGCGAGAATTCCGCCGCCGACACTTGTGCGGGCACGACGAAGCTGGCGCACAACATGCACCCGAACAGTGTGGCGGAGAACGCAGACAGTCGTTTTTTCATCATGGTTGTTCCTTCAGCAATCAGGTGAAAATCGTCGAGACTCGACGTGTTGAATTGACACCGGTCCATTTACCATTCCCATCATAACACATCTTTCGGACGATGGACCCACGTATCAGCGTCTTCGTGGTTGATTCCTGTGGCGGTTTGTGGATGCGCTGCGACAAGATGACAGATTTTGTCAGTCCATCTGTGTTTGCGCCAAGAATTGTCGAATTGCATGGTTGGATGTGGACGATTTGCCGGGCCAACAGACCTGGCTGCTATCCCCTCAGCCAATCGGAAGTTGACGGTACGCCACCCTGCCAGCCCCTCAAGAACCGCCCAAGATCGAGCCCGATCATCCGGCCCCGTGGCCGGTTCAGCCGCTTTTCAAGGC
Source organism: Phycisphaerae bacterium (assembly GCA_030429365.1). GTDB lineage: Bacteria > Planctomycetota > Phycisphaerae > UBA1845 > UBA1845 > UBA1845. The sequence goes on along the minus strand of JAUIEW010000095.1, from coordinate 4,006 downwards.
CAGCGAACCGTTGGCGGGTGAGCAGCGTATAATCGACGGTTCCAACCCACTCCCCGGGTTGCTGACTAAATCCTTGCAGGTATGATATTTAAGGCAGTCTCTCGACTGTCAGACGACAAACGTGTCCTAACGATATTTCGGGCAACGCCAAGGAGTGTGAATCACCGATGGCCCATTTTGACATCAAGAGTTCGGTTGAACAGGAAACCAAGCGGGGCGACGCCCTTTTCTACGCCACCATGATGGGCGGAATGCTCATCATCGCGTCGTTCGTGGCGGAGTACTTCTTCGACTCACGCATCCGCGACGCCTACGGGCAACTGGTCAACCCCCATGTCGATGTGCTGGCCCTCATTGGCGCCTGCCTCTTGAGCATGCCCTTGCTCTGGCATGCCGTCACCCACCTCGTTCGTGGCGAGATGCACATGGACGAGTTGGTCGCCTTGGCCATCGCGGCTGCGATCGCCTTGGGTGAATACCAGGAAGCAGGCGTCATCGCCTTCTTCATGATCATCTCCAACCTGATCGAAACGCGGACCGCCCTCGGCGCCCGAGCGTCCATCGAGGGGCTGCTTCGACTCACACCGCCCAAAGCCCATGTGGTCAACGCCGACGGGACCGAAATCGAAGTCGAATCCAAAAAACTCCGCGCTGGCATGATCATCCGCGTTCGTCCCGGTGACAATATCCCCGCCGACGGCGAAATCATCCGAGGTGAATCGTCCATCAACCAAGCCAACATCACCGGTGAATCGCTCCCCGCCGACAAGAACGTCGGCGACGAAGTGTTCGGAGGAACCAGCAACCTGACCGGCGCGATCGACATTCGCGTCACCAAAGCCGGTGAAGACACGACCCTCGGACGCGTCCGCCACTTGATCCTCGAAGCCGAGCGCACCCGCATCCCGCTGATGCGTTTGATCGACCGCTATGCCGGCTGGTATACGCCGACCATCGTCATGCTCGCGGGCATCGTCTGGTACTTCACCGAAGACAAAGTCGTCGCCATGGAAAAGGCGATCACCATGCTGATCGTCGCGTGCCCGTGTGCGTTGGTGCTCGCCACCCCCACCGCGATGGTCGCGGCCCTCAGTTGTGCATCGCGACTGGGCATCCTCATTAAGAACGTCATCCAATTGGAATTCGCCCGCAACCTGACAGCCGTCGTCTTCGACAAGACCGGTACGCTGACCACGGGCGAGCTTTCTGTCACACAGCTTCGTCCGATCAAGGGCGTCGACGGCGCTGAGATGCTTCACGCAGCCGCCTCCGTTGAGCAGTTCAGCAAGCACCCTGCGGCCCGCGCCGTCGTCAACATCGCCCGCGATGCCAACATCGAACTCGGCCACGCCGACGGATTCAAAGAAGCCATGGGCCAAGGCGTCAACGCGACCCTCGGCGGAACCGACGTTAAAGTCGGCCGTCGCACCTGGATGGAGTCGCTCGGAATCGACATGTCCGCCTTGGACGATCCGCAATACGCTGAACCGGAAGGCGTCAGCGTCCTTTATGTCGTCCGTGGTAACCAGCCGCTGGGCTGGATCGGCATGGAAGACAAGACCCGTGGCGATGCACGGGAAGCCATCGACGAACTGCGTTCCCTGGGCGTCAAGCACCTTTCGATGGTCACCGGCGACAAGTGGTCGGTGGCTAGGCGAGTGGCAGCTGAGATGGGCTGCTCCGAGGTACAAGCCGAAGTTCTGCCAGAAGAAAAGCTCACGCTGGTGGACGATTTGAAGAAGCGTGGCCACCGTGTCATGGTCGTCGGTGACGGCGTCAACGATGCCCCGGCGCTGGCGGCTGGCGATATGGGCGTGGCGATGGGAGCGGCTGGTAGCGACGTGGCGATCAACTCGGCATCGGTCGCCCTGCTCAACAGCGACCTTTCGCGTCTGCCGTTCTTGGTGAAACTCTCACGGGCGACCACCAAGGTCATCTGGCAGAATCTGATTTTCGGCGTGGCGTTTATCGTCGTCACCCAGACGATGGCGATCTGGGGTCAGTTGCAGCCGATCATGGCCGCCATGCTTCACACCGTTGCGACCGCGTTTGTGATTTTCAACAGCGCCCGACTCGTCCGCTTTGGTGAAGAACGCAGCGATGAGCATGCCTATTTCGAGGGCGAATCCCCGGATATTGGCGACGCTCACTCGCATCATGATCATGCGCATGCTGATACGATCACGATGGGACAACCGGCGCCGGCGTAACATTTCACAACTGCGTGTTACCAACCCGCAGCCTTTTCACAGCATGTGAATTGCTGCGGGCAATGTCAGCAGGCTACCGTTGATTGGTTGTCGAACAATTCCATTCGACAAACAATGGACTTGAATCCATCGCCGGCCATAGTATTGTATTGGTATAGCACACCCGCAATATCAACGAGGCGAATGGAGTCGCGACATGCTCTTATGGGAAGCCGTATCCGGTAACAACGTCACCAAGACCCCGGCCCAAACCAAAGTCAAAGCAATCAGCACGCGCCCGCGCAGCCTGCGTGTAAATGATCGGTGTGCCGCCCAGACTCGGGTGGGTCGTCGCTGCCGTTGTCGCAAAGCCAATGGGTCGGACTTCTGCAACTTCCACGATCCTCAGATCGCTGCCCGAATCCGTGCCGCTTCTGCCGCCAAGCGCGAAGCCCGCAAGCAGCAGCTCGCCGCCCTGCCCGATGGCTACCTCAAGACGTTGGCCACCACGGACGGCATCGTCAATGCCCTCGAAAACGTCTATCGCGAAGTTCGTTTGGGCGTGATTTCGACGCGGACTGCCAGCGTGTTGCTCGCCATCGTCGATCGGATGATCGCTTACGACAAGCTCATCAGCACCGTGGGCCGTCGCCGCACGACCAAGCTCCAGCGGGCCAAGGAACTCCGCATGCTGGTCAATGACCTTATGGAAGATATGGAAGCTCGCGGACCGGCCAAGCAGGTCGCCAGCAGCAGCAAATCCGTCCCAGCCGCCCTGCCCGCCAAGGGCAATGCCCGGCGCAAGAGCCAGCAGGGTGTCGGCTAAACGGCCAGCTGTTACAATTGATTGAATCCAAATGCCACTGGCAGCTTGACTGCCAGTTTTTTTTGCGCGCCACCGTAAGATATCGAGCCAATCAGATCGACGCAATGAATTGGTCCGTCGGCGAAATGCAATTCAGGTGCCAATCGCCCGTAGGGTGGGCCGTGCCCACCATGTCGTTCGCCAACGAAACGGCGGTGGGCACGGCCCACCCTACCAACTGCCATAGCGTTGACATACAATCCGAGTCTACTCGGCTGCGAAATGCGTACGCCCAGGATCGAAAGGAAGACACATGCCGAACGTGCCACTTACTGACACCATCGCCCACAACGACGTCAAAAAGTATTACGGCGAAGTGCTTCAATCCAAAGATGATTTGAAGACGTCGGCTTGCTGCCCGTCCGAGGCGATGCCCCGCCGCCTGCGCGAAATCATCAAGGACATCGAGCCCGAAATCATCAATCGGTTCTACGGTTGCGGTTCGCCGATCCCTCAGGACCTTGACGGCTGCACCGTGCTCGACCTCGGTTGCGGAACCGGTCGCGACGTTTTCATTGCATCAAAACTCGTCGGCGAGACGGGACAGGTCATCGGCGTGGACATGACCCCCGAGCAGATCGAAGTCGCCCGCAAGTACACCGACGCCCAGATGGAGCGCTTCGGATTCAAACAGAGCAACGTGCGATTCCTCGATGGATTCATCGAAGACCTCGCGACCATCGGCATCGAAGACAACTCGGTCGATGTCGTGATCTCGAACTGCGTGATTAACCTTTCACCCGACAAGCGTCGGGTTTTTTCCGAGATTTTCCGCATTCTACGGCCGGGCGGCGAACTCTACTTCTCCGACATTTTTGCGGATCGTAGAATCCCCGACAGCGTCGCCAGCGATCCGTCGTGGAAGTAGGGTGCCGTGTAGGCGGTGCCAAGAAGTGTGGGCGTATCCATGGCCCCGGCACGAGCCCCCTGGTAGCTCGGCTCAACCGAGCCG
>JAUIEW010000405.1 GCA_030429365.1 Phycisphaerae bacterium | reverse complement strand
CATATCGCACACCGGAGTACATGTTATCGAGTGCACAGGATTATCTCAAGGGCAACAAAGGGTATCAGCAACATATCTGGCAAGCGACGCTTGATCCTTATGCAGTCGTCTTTGTAACCAATCCCGATTCGATGGCTGAGGACAAGGATCGGCCGAATTACTGGGCGGGGCAAGGCCGGATGCCGCGCACGGCACAATACGACAATGTGCTGATCTCGCTCTACAACATCGACAGCCATCCTAGCCCAAGCATCTTGGAAGCGCGGCATTACGCGTTTACGCATGCGCTGTTCCCGCGCTGGGCATTTGATGAGGTGGTCGAAGTGCCGGTTGAGGAGGGGGGCGGCTGGATTTTCGGCCGTAAAGGAGACGCCTACATCGCCCTCTATTCCCATGAACCATATGAATGGCAAACGGAAGGGCCAGATGCCGATCAGGAAATTATCGCGCTCGGTAACCAAAACGTGTGGTTGACACAATTGGGTCGATCGGCCGATGATGGGTCGTTTGAGGAATTTATCGAAGCAATTACAAACGCACCGCTTGACGTGGATGGCTTGTCGGTCGAGTTTGGGTCACCCGGTAATGGATTGATTGCATTCAGTTGGGATGATCCGCTGACGCTAGACAGTGAAGAGATTCCACTGCGCGACTATCCACGCTGGGACAATCCGTATTCACAGACAGAGTTTGGCAGCAGTCAATTTGAGATCGATTTTGCAGGCGAGGGATTGTCACTTGACTTCGAGACAGCAACCCGTGAAATCCGGTAGAGCAGGGAATCTGGGATTATTTTTCAGCTTGCATAGCCCCCTGATTGTCTATTTCAGGTAACCAAAACAAACTGCTTCAGATAATCCAACAATTCACGCGCTTTTACGGCCGTATCCGCCTCAGCAAACATGCGCAGAACCGGTTCCGTACCGGAGAAGCGCAGCAGCAGCCAGTTGTCATTTTCCAGATAGAACTTGATGCCGTCCATTTGAGAAATGCGCTCAACCTTGTGTTCGCCGATGTGGGTGATGGTGGTTTCGGCGACGCGCTTGGGGATCAGGACACGCATTTCGGGCGTGGCGGGCATATTTTCTTCGACTGAATAGAGTTGACCGGTTAATTTGTAAACTTCCTCACGTAATTGTGCGATGGTTTTGCCGGTGCGTGCCAACATCTCGATAATCAAGGCGGCGGCAAAAATGCCGTCTTTGCCCAGGATGTGGCCGCGAATGGTGAGGCCGCCGCTGGATTCGCCACCTAGCAAAGCATTGTGTTCCACCATGCCAGAAGCGATATGTTTGAAGCCTACCGGTACCTCATAGCTGCTTTCGCCAAACAAGTTCGCCAGGCGATCGAGTAGATGGGTGGTGGCTAAATTGCGCACGACAGCGCCGCGCTCGCCGCGTATTGCGTGCAAATAATAGTAGAGCAGCAGCAAAATATCGTTGGTCGAGATGTATTCGCCTTGTTCATCGACGATGGCGATACGGTCGGCGTCCCCATCGGTGGCCAGGCCGAGGTCATATTTTTCTTCGACAACATAGGTGCTCAACATGCGCAGTGCCTCCAAATCGGGGGCGGGTGAGCGGCCGCCGAACAAAGGGTTGCGCCGTTCATGGATGAAGGTGACGCGGCAGCGTGCTTCGGTAAGGATAATGCCCAAGGTCAACTGGCCGACGCCATACATGGGGTCGACGATAACGCGCAGGTTGGCTTGGCGGATCGCGTCCATGTCGATCAACGCTTCGACGGCATCGACGTAGGCATTGGTGTAATCTTTGCGCTGGATGATGCCCGCCGCCAGCCCCACATCCAAATCGATGCGCACCACGTCGTTGATGCTCATGGCGTTGGTTTCATCTTCGATCTGGCGTGTTTCGTCATCGAGCAGTAGGGAGCCGTCGCCGTGAAACACTTTGAGGCCGTTCCATTCGGGGGGATTGTGGCTGGCGGTGAAGGCAAGCCCATAGGCGGAATTTTCCAGGTCGGTGGCGTAGGTGATCAGCGGGGTGGGCGCATCTTCAATCAAGATGGTGGCCTGGATGTTGTTACCGGCGAACACTTCGGCGGCGGCTTCGGCGGAACGGTCAGCCAAAAAGCGACGGTCGTAGCCGATGATCACGCCTTGTTTTTCTTGTCCCTGGCGCATGATTTCGTTGGCGAGCGCCTGACAGAGGCGGCGCACATTGGTGAGGGTGAAGCCTTCGCCGATGATCGCACGCCAGCCGCCGGTGCCGAATTTGACATGCTGTTGGCCGGCATTGTGGCGCGGGCGGTAAAGTCGTTTTTCGAGGATGAATTCGGCTTTGACGAGGTCGGATGCCGTATTAATGCCCTGGACTTCATCTTCATCGTAGGTTTGGTAACTTTCGACGACGAGACCGGAGCGAATCAGCTGGTAGACGCTGTCGGTGAGGCGATATTCGCCATCGTGTGGGGAGGGGGTCAGGGCTTGCAGGGCGGGGAAGATGGCTGTGGCTTTGACGACGTAGGCGCCGACGTTCAGTTCGCGGATGGCTTGTACGGCCGTTGATGCTTCGCCCGCTTCGATGATGTCCATGATACGGCCGTTGCTGTCACGAATGATACGGCCGTAGGCATACTCCCCCTTGACCACAGCCGCCAGCAGTGTCAGATCCGCTTGGCGCAGCGTGTGGCGTTTCAACAGCCCCCGAATCGATGCGCCGCGAAAGAGGGGCGTATCCCCGTACAAAATCAGCAGATCACCCTGGAAACCTTGCAAATGGGGATGCAGC
>JAUIEW010000404.1 GCA_030429365.1 Phycisphaerae bacterium | reverse complement strand
GGGCCGTTTTGGGGACAGTATCCGCCCCGCAATGCGGGTGGGGGAAGGGCTTTAACAGTCAGCCCTGCAGCGGTGCTCCGCAGAATCAATTTCGCATGTCAGGAATTCAGTCCGGATGCGACCAAGCTCCTGTTCAGTGATTCGTTCTTTATCTGACCGTTAGCGTCAAGCGCTGCAGCTTCAACCAATCGCCATCGTTGCGCGAATACGTTCAGCGAGCTGGCTTGCGGTTGGGTTCTGCGCTGACGGCTCCATGTTCACGCCACACCAAGATTCGGAGGAAGAGATATGAAGCCCCCAAAGTCCCCCCAAACCCGACTCCGCAGTGCAACTGTCATCACGATGATGTGTGGAATGATTTTCGGATGCGGCATCGTCACCGACGCCCATGCAAGCGATTGGCCACTCTATTCCTACGACCACAGCAACACGAACTTCAATCCCAACGAATCGGAGTTTACCGCGTTCAATGCGCGTTACCTGCGACGCGCGTGGGAAACATTCAATGACGATGCGATGGTGTCGGAGTCGACACCGACCGGCTTCGTATTGGAAGCGGCGCTCGGCTTGGAGTTTCCGAGTCCGGTCGTCGGGGTCGTGGCGTCGCCGCTGGTGCGCGATGACACCATTTACTATGTCGACGCGCTGGGAACGATGTTCGCACGCGATGCCAAGAGTGGACTTGCGACGGATCCGATGAAGCATTGGACCACAACGTTGGCCGATCCGGATTTCGCGAACGCTTCGCCGCCCGTTGCGCCCGAGCTTTTCTACACGTCACCAATTCTGACCGGCGATTACATCTGGGCGGTCGGTTCGTTTTATGGCCGCGTGCATCTCATCGAGCGCGCCGGCGGAACCGAAGTCGATTTTGATCCGAATACGCCCGAGACGGACCCCTTTCAACTGGCTCCTGACCGGCAACTCGCTTCTGTTCTGGGTGATCCGGTGATCGTGGAGACCGATGACCGCACGCTGCTGATTGTCAGCGTTAACGTAATCGTCAACGACGCCTTGCTTCAACAGCGCGAAACGGGTTTGTCGATCGCCTACGACATCACGAATCCATTCCAGCCGGTGGAGTTCTGGAGTACGCCCACGATCGACATCAATCCGGACACCGGGTTTGCCTATGGAAGCGGCGTGTCGGCAGGGGCTGGGTTGGCGGTGGATTACGAACGAGGTCTGATCGTTGGCGGTACCGGTCAGAACACATCGCCGCCTTATGATGGTTATCCCGATCCAGACCTCGCGCCGCCGGGCTATATCGATCGCGGTGATTCGATGTACGCCATCGATTTCGAAACGGGTGAGTACGTTTGGACGAGTCAGTATCACACAGGCGACGTCTTCGACTTGAATGCGCCAGTTTCAACGGGCCCAAACAATCCGGGCGGACCGCGCGATGCAGACGTGTTGTCGCCGCCGGTTCTCTTTCGGGCACGCGTACCAGGTCAACATGGCCACCATCGGCGCTGGCGCGACCTGGCCGGCAACGGCAGCAAAGGCGGACTGTTTCGCGTTGTCGATCGTGATACGGGCGAGACGGTGTGGGAGCGGCAGATCAGCAAACCAACCGGTATTGGAGGAATCCAAGCCGGGGCTGCGTTCGCGCCGGGCGTGATCTACGTCGCAGGGTTCGAAGGGATCGATGACGGTTTCTCCGATGCGCAGTTCGGCACGTCGCTCGATACGGGTTTGTTTCCCAACGCGTTCTTCGCGACGTTTGGACCTTCATTCTGGGCCGACGTTGAAGACACAGCGGATGATGGCGACCCCGCGACGGGCATGCGCATCAAGGTGTACGCGCTCGATGCAGGCACGGGCCGGCCGCTTTGGCACTTTCCGCACGGTGTTGACTACGCAGAGTTACGGGCGGGGGCCGCGCTTCGACATGTGTCGGTGACCAAGGGACTGGTTCTCGTGACCACATCGTCCGGCCAACTCATCGCGCTCAACAAGTGGACGGGACGGACAGTCTTCACCGACCAAACGCCCGATCTGAACGATGTCTTCGAGCTAGGCCTCGGGAAGCCGCACCATGCGAGTATGAATGGCGGAACCGTGATTGCCAGCGACATGATTTTTGTTCCATACGGCGCACAGAACAACCCGTCCGGCGGCATGTTTGCCTACGAAATCAATCGACGGCCCAAGGCTTCGAATGACTATGTAAACGTTGACGCGGGCGAGACAATCAGGATCGACGCATTGGCGAATGACGATGATCCCAACGGTGACGCGCTGCGTTTCGCCTATGTGGCCGGTCGCCGCATCGATACCGAAGATGGCGCACCAGATACGTTCATGCGGTCGTTCGGTAAGCTCGTCGTTTACAACCCGGGTGATGATCCTGCCGACCCCGATGCTGCGTACATTGAGTTTACGCCGCGATCACACTTCCATGGCTCGCGCAAGTTCCGATACGTCGTCGAAGACGTGGCGCCGAATCGGGTGGTCAACGGTGTCGAATTGGACGAATCAAATCCGACGCATACAGCCAGGCGCGACAGTGCGTGGATTCGCGTATTTTAGCGGGGACTCTTTAGCGAATGAGGTCATAGGCCGCGAGCGCTGCGGTGCGCGCTTCCGCGTGATCGACGATTGGTTTGGGATAGGTCTTGCCCAGTTGGATATCGGCGGCCATCAGAATTTCGTCGGGCGCTTCCCACGGTTTGAAAATCAAGGGAACCGGTAGCGCTGCAATTTCAGGAACCCATTGGCGGATGTAAGCTGCATTGGGATCAAAC
>JAUIEW010000094.1 GCA_030429365.1 Phycisphaerae bacterium | reverse complement strand
AAGGCGTTTAATGATCGTCGTGCCGCTTGCACTTTTGCTCATCTTTCTACTGCTCTATTTCACATACGGGCGCATCACCGATGTATTTCGCATTTTCCTGACACTACCCTTGTCGGCCATAGGCGGAGTCGTAGCCCTCCACCTGCGCGACATGCCGTTCAGCGTGTCGGCGGGCATCGGGTTCGTAGCGATGTCTGGCGTTTCCGTATTAGGCGACATGGTGTTCGTTTCGTTTCTTCGTGGCCTACTCGACAAAGGACAGGAACTTCAAGAAGCCATCCGAGAAGCCGCTTTGGCCCGAGTGCGCCCGGTGCTGATGACCGGCCTTGTTGCGAGCCTCGGGTTCGTGCCGATGGCGCTGAATACCGGCGTGGGAGCTGAAGTGCAGCGGCCCCTGGCGACCGTTGTCATCGGGTGCGTGATTACGTCTACGATACTGACGCTCATGGCGCTGCCTGTGTTTTATTCGTTGCGCGGCAGAGGGAAACATATCTTGGATGAATAGCGGCAGCTTAGTGCAATAACGCAAGATTGCCTCACTCAAGAAAAACTAGCAAGATTGTACTGATCGATCGGAACTGTGCTCTTGCCCTTCAATTTGATCCGCCTGTTGGGTTCGGTGATAGTCCTAATTGACGAGAAACTGACATGAGCAAACGGCGCCATTCGACAGAGCAAATCATTCATGAAACGGGTGAGTCTGGAGACTTGACAGCTATGGGACAAACTGCCGAGCGGACCCGAGATGCGATGCTTCATCATCAGGCCAACGGTCTGCGGATGAGCGATAGGCCGCCTTACGGATGGATGAGTAATCCGTGCAATTCAAACGGACTTATTCCCAACCGCTCGGAACAAGACGCGATCGCAATCATTCTGCGACTGCACGAACCAGGAAAGAGCCTGCGCGCGATTGGCCGCGACATCGCGCGCTCCCGGTACACCTTTGCGGAGTACGCATGGAAACCGCGCATCGGAGCCGGTTTCGATTGGGCGAGCGGTGACCGAAACCCCACCGACGGCACCGTCGAAACATTTGATCGGCTGTTTCCGCTGGGGCACAAATACCTTGGATTCATGGACTTCTTCGGTCGCCAGAACATTCAAGCCGCAAACTTGAATATCTCGGCCTGGCCGATTCCGAAGAAGGTCAATGCACGACTCGCCTGGCTGGCCTTCTGGCTTGAGTCGGAGGACGACGCCATCTACAACGTCGGTGCGCGCCAGGGCGTCGCGATCCGACGGGTCGCAGTGGAGATGAAATCGGGCAAGAAATCGATTTCACCGTTCTGTGGATGATCGATCCGCATCAGGCACTGTTACTCGGCTACTCACACTTCTTCGACAACGAATTCATTACCAACACGGGACCAAGCGAGGACGCCGACTTCTTTTACGTGCAGTACACTTACACGTTCTAGCATGTCCCCAAAAGGAGCACTGCAATGCACAAGAAAAACAATCGATCCCTGAAACGTCTTGCCGCCGTCGTCTTCGCCAGTGGATTGCTTCTTCAGATCGGTCCATGCACCGGTGACAGCATTCGCAACGCGCTGGGATCGGGAGCGCGGTCGACGCTAAATGGACTCTTTGGCATCCTTACCAACTCACTTGTTACCGATGTTCTTAAACTCCCGTAGAACGGGGTGCCCGCATCGAAGATGTGAACCTGAGATGCATGGGTGTCGAGTTCGGTGTGCGTCCTTCTGTTCCTCACTCGGAACTTTGGCGTTTTTCAGAGACAAATGTGATCGCGGCCAATTGACTTTCGTACTTGCGGAATACGTTACGCATTCTCAATACGCGTTCACGGCTTTTTGTGTCTCGAAGGAGATTCCACGCAAACCGCAGTGCTCCGCAGAACCCTTCGTCAGCCAGCAATCGACTCGGTTCGAGTAGGTGCATCGGGGCTTTCCGTTCGACGCGGACCTGAAACCCGTGCTGCGACAACGTGTCGCGCCATACAGTCAGCGTTAGCGGCGCCACCGAGTGATGGATTGCGTCCGAAAGTTCGCTACATATCTGTCCGGCAGTTTCAGCATCGATTTCATCGGGAACTAAAGCAATTTCGTGGATTCCATAACGCCCTCCGGGCACGAGCAATCGAGCCGCCTCGGAAATGATGCGGGACTTCGCCGATTGCGATTGCATGGTGAGCATCGCTTCTCCGTAAACGACTGTGGCGCATTGGTCGCCGAGTCCCGTTTGTTCTGCCCGGCCGAGTATGCAGCGATGGCGGGGTTCGGTGAGCAATTGACGAACGGTCGTCGCCGCACGCTCATCGCGCTCGATGGCGACATAGCTTCGTGGCGATTGACGGAGAGTGATTCGCGCCGTGGCGCCCAAACCCGGTGCGAATTCTATAACGTCATCTCGTTCGTTAACTGCAAGGGATTCCAGCATCCGGCGAGTAAGTTCTATTCCCCCGGGCCGCAGTACTTTTTTCCCCAGCCTGGCGAGTACCCAGTGCCCCGGAGCCTTGGTTGTACTGCCGGCGTGCCCCATTACTGCGTCTTGGACGAGATTCGTCATATCAGTCCTCCTGCGAACTTATCCGTTCGCTATTCACATCGAATTTGCCGCGCGACTAGCGTTCGGCTTTAAACATTGTGAGCAGCATCTTGAAAGCCTGCCGTGCGTTGACCGCGTGTGGAACATTGGCGGGCATCAAGACAATTTGGCCTGCGAAGACTTCGTGCGGACTCCCATCAATGACGATTTCAGCCGCGCCATCGATCACGTGGGCAGTCGCATCAAATGGACAGGTGTGTTCGCTGAGGTGTTGCCCTGCGTCGAAGGCGAACAGTGTTAACGATCCAGATGGCGACTTCATCAGAGTTCGACTCACGATAGAGTCGTTGTTGTTTACCACGAGGTCTGCGAGGTCGCATACGTGGGTCGGCTCAAGTCCGGTGTTTTTTGTCGTGTTGGACATGCTCTGTCTCCTTAATCAAAAGCTGCAAATTGCCACTCGCTACGCGGGCGACGCGGCGCCCCCGAAAGTTTCATCCCGCTCGCCTTGCAACGACCATCCCGTCTTAAGTCCCAGAATGAACCACCCAAGAGCGACGATGCCCGTGGCGAAGATCGTATCGCCCACAACACGCAGCCAGCGCAGAATCTCCATCGTGGGCGTCTGCAGGAATTCCGCGGATCGGGCGTACCACAAGCCATGCTCTACGCTTGCCCAGGTCTGCATGAGACCGACCGGGAGAAGGCTGATGAGCACCATCAGCGCGAGTCCCACATTGATAGACCAGAATGCGTATGCCAGAACGCCGGTACGCCAGACTTTCCGTGTGGCCAAACCCTTCAAACAGAACAGCATTAATCCGATGCCGAGCATTCCGTAAACGCCGAACAGCGCTGTGTGCCCGTGTACCGGCGTCGTGTTGAGACCCTGCATGTAGTAGAGAGCAATCGGCGGATTGATGAGGAAGCCAAACAGTCCAGCCCCAACTAAATTCCAGAATGCAACCGCAACAAAGAAGTAGATGGGCCATTTGTACGCCGACACCCATTGTCGCGCGCGGCTGAGCGTGAGGTTCTCGTACGCTTCGAAACCGATCAGCACCAGAGGAACGACTTCCAGTGCGCTGAACGTTGCGCCCAGCGCCAGAATCGCCGTCGGCGTTCCGGTGAAATAGAGGTGATGAAATGTGCCGATGATTCCGCCGCTAAGGAATATTGTGCTGGAGAAGATAACGGCGGACGTTGCGGTCTTGACTTGCAAGAGCCCCATTCGCGTGAACAGAAACGCGATGGCTACGGTTGCGAATACTTCAAAGAATCCCTCGACCCAAAGGTGCACGACCCACCAGCGCCAGTACTCGATCACGGCCAAATTGGTCTGGCGCCCCCACATCAAGCCCGCGCCATAAAACAGGGCGATCGCGGTTGATGCGATGAAGAACATACCAAGCATGCTGCGGTTTTCAGCCGGGTTCTTCAATGCAGGCCACATTGCCCGGCCCATAAGAAACAACCAAAGAAACAAACCAACGAAAAGAAATATCTGCCAGAAACGACCGAGGTCGACATATTCGAGCCCCTGGTGTCCGAACCAGTAATTCGCTTCCAGGCCCAATCGCTGCTGTACACCCAGCCACTGACCGAACATCGAGCCGACAACGATGATCAACAAGCAGGCAAAGAGAATATTCACGCCCAGTCGCTGAAACTTGGGTTCGTAACCTGAGACAGCTGGCGCGATGAACAGTCCCGTTGCCAACCAAGCCGTCGCGATCCAGAAAATGCCCAATTGCGTATGCCAGGTACGGGTTACTGCGTAGGGCAAGTATTTCGCCAACGGAAACCCGTAGAATCCGGAACCTTCGACACCGTAATGGGCAGTCACTGCCCCCAATCCGACCTGGGTAACGATCAATGCAGCCACCACCCAGAAGTACTTCAGCGTGGCCTGCATGGAGGGCGTAGGATTCAACGCCAGTAACGGGTCACGCACCGGAACGTTGAGTTCGTGCTCTTCGTTCGATCGCTGTACGGCGAAATACCACGACAGCGCACCGATGCCGGCCAGCAATAGAACGAAACTGACTACCGACCACACAACGATGGAACCGGTGGGGCGGTTGTCGATCAGGCTCTCCGGCGGCCAATTGTTCGTGTAGGTGATGTCCATGTTCGGACGGTTCGTTGCGCACGCCCACGCCGTCCAGAAGAAGAAGCCGTTCATCTGATGTTGACGATCCGGCGATTTGATGACGCCGGAGGGAATGGCATACGCTTCGCGCAGATTGTCCAACTCGGCATCTGTTCCGAAGAGTTGCGTATAGTGTTCTGCGACTGCCTCGATCGCTGCGGCGCGCGTCGGCGACACGACCAAGTCGCCCGATTCTTTGTCAAATGTGTTGGTGCGCAATTCTGACTTCAGCCGCTGCTTGAGCGCGGCTTGTTGTTCGGCTGGGATGTTGGCAAACGAATCGTGGTCTTCAGCTCGCGCCCAGTGCGCCAGCAACCACTCGGATTCGCGGTGCAGCCAATCTGCGGACCAGTCCGGAGCGACGTAGGCCCCATGCCCCCAGATGCTACCGACTTCCTGTCCGCCCATGGATTGCCAGACATTCTGACCGTCTCGGATCTCGTCTCCGGTGAAGAGTACATCGCCGCTGGTCGTTACCACGCGCGTCGGGATGGGGGGCGCTTGGCGATAGAGCTCGATGCCGTAATACCCCAGGACGGCGAAGGAGCCGAAAATGACAAACGTGAGTGCCAGCCAAAGTCGTTTCGTGTTCATTTCAAGAGCCTCAGGCCTAAATCAGATAAATGGATCCAAATAGCCGATTGACCAGAGAAAGCGTACATCGCATAATTTGGATGTCAAGGCCCGAATATCCAAAAAGTGGCCGATGTTTTGAAAGGGGGTACTCGTGATCTCACCGACTGCCGAATATGCGCTTCGCGCCGTGGTGGCAATCGCGCAAGCGGGAGGAGACGCCATCGTCACTCCCAACATCGCCGTAACAACCAAAGTGCCGGCAGGATACCTCGCGAAGGTCCTGCAAACATTGCGAAAAGCCGGCTTGGTCGACTCGAAACGCGGGCTGGGCGGGGGCTTCACGTTGGCTAAGCCCGCAGACAAGGTGAGCGTTCTTGATGTTGTCAAAGCCGTGGAGCCGATCAAGCGCATTGAACAGTGTCCGTTGGACATTGAGACGCATGGGACGAATCTTTGCCCACTTCATAAGCGGCTCGACGAAGCTTACGAACTTGTTGAGCAGACCTTCGCATCGGTGACCATTGCAGAATTGCTTGATGTTCCTGGGCGAAGCACGCCCCTGTGTCAAAAGGACCAAGTGATTGCGCTGAACCCACCATCATCGGAAACACAGTGATGCGAACAAACTCCGATCCCACGATTGCGGGACCAATCGTCTTTCCAGCGATTCGACGTAGTTCTCTCAGGCTCCTGGGTTGGTTCCCGAACAAGTGTGCAAGCAAGCGGCATCGGGGAATCCGGGGAGAGGTCAATTTGTGTAAGTGCACGGCGCATTCGAAGTTCCGAACGCGTCGGGTATGATACCGTGTGAAATGGATTCGACGGCCAAGCCAAACTCAGAAGACATCAATCCGACAAAGTTGGCGCTTCGTGAACGCATCAAGGAACTCGCGTGCTTGTACGAAATTGCTCGGATTCTTGGAGATCCGACCTCGACGCTGGATTCACAGCTAAGTGGTGTCGTATCTATCTTGCCTGGCGCATGGCAGTTTCCTGAAAGTTGTGTCGCCCGCATTTGCTTCGATGACGCCGAATATGTCGCGGGCTCCTTCGCGCGAGCTATCCATCAACAACGTGCGCCGATTGTGGTTTACAATGAAGCGCGGGGATCCGTCGAGGTTGGGTATGCAGCGAAGGACCTTCCGCAGGCTCACGAGGGGCCATTCCTTGAAGAAGAGCGAAAGCTGATAGATAACATTGCTCGACAACTTGCCATCCATGTGGAGCGATGGGAAGTTGAGCTGCATCGCCAAGGCCTTGAAGAGCAGCTTCGACACGCGGATCGTCTTGCGACGATCGGTCAATTTGCCGCAGGCGTGGCGCACGAAATCAATGAACCCTTGGGCAGCATATTGGGTTTTGCGCAGTTGGCGCTCAAAGCCCCGAATCTTGGCGAGCAACTCAATGCCGATCTGACGCAGGTTGTCGATGCCGCGCTTCGTGCCCGTGAGATCGTCAGGAAGGTGCTGCTTTTTGCGAGACAAACGCCACCACAAATGGCGCCCTGCAACCTGAATCGTGTTGTCGATGAGGCAATATTCCTGTTGGAGGCGAGCGGCGAACGTCGCGGCGTCGAATTCGTTCAGGATCTCGCGCGCGATTTGCCCGAAGTTCATGCAGATCCGGTTCAAATGCGGCAGGTACTCGTTAACTTGCTTGTCAACGCGGTCCAGGCGATCGCGAATGAAGGGACGATCACCGTGCAAACGCGCAGCGCCGAAGATTGTGTGGAACTGACCGTCGCGGATACTGGGTGCGGTATTCCAGAAGAAATGATTCTCAAAATCTTCGATCCATTCTTTACAACCAAGGAGATCGGGGAAGGCACGGGTTTGGGATTGGCTGTCGTGCACGGTATCGTGATTGCGCATCGCGGTACGATCCAAGTGAGCAGCGAACCGGGAGTGGGGTCGCAGTTTTTCGTGAGTTTCCCGAAGTCGCCAGGGGCCGCTACCCGCGCACGGAGTGAAAATCGGTGAGCGAAACACATCGCATTCTGGTAGTTGATGATTCGGCGGCGACACTTGAAGTGATTCGAAGGAATCTCGAATCGCAGGGCTATCACGTGGCCACTGTCGGCGGTGTTCACGAAGCGGTCGAGCATTTAAAAGCGGCTGATGTCGATGTCGTTATCACTGATCTGCGGATGCCCAAGGTTGGCGGACTTGATCTGATTCGCCATATTCGAGCGCGCTATCCGCGCTGCGGCGTCATCATGATCACCGGATATGCCTCGGTTGATACAGCCGTCTCGGCGATGCGGGAAGGGGCTGAAGACTATCTCGCGAAACCGTTCACCGACAACGAACTCTTGGCATCTGTCGCGCGAACGATTGAGAAGGTTCGCGCCCGCAAGATTCTCGACGCTGAATCCAACTCCGTATCAAGGGAACCGCCCCCGGGAATCGTCGGTGCATCCGTGGTCATGGGCGACGTTTATCGTTCAATTGCCCGGGCCGCAGCCAACGCCGCAACCGTCCTCATTACCGGCGAAAGCGGTACGGGCAAAGAACTTGTCGCACGGGCGATTCACTATCAGGGCGATCGCGCGTCGGAACCATTCGTGGCGGTCAATTGCGCGGGTATTCCCGAGGGACTGGTTGAAAGCGAACTATTCGGTCACACCAAAGGGGCTTTTACGGGCGCCTCCAAGACGCGTGCGGGGTTCTTTCTGACCGCGCATCACGGGACGATTTTTCTGGACGAGATTGCCGAGTTGGCGCCGTTGACTCAAGCCAAGCTGCTGCGAGTTCTCGAGGACAAAGAAGTGCAACTCGGCGGTTCGGAACGTACGCGGCGGGTTGACGTCCGCATTATCGCCGCTACCAACAAAGACCTTGCAGGCTTGGTCCGCAACTCTGAGTTTCGGGAAGATCTTTTCTTTCGACTCAACGTTCTTACAATTGAACTTCCACCGCTGCGCGATCGCGGGGACGATGTGCTTTTGCTCGTGCGGCATTTTCTTGAGAAGTTCGGCTCGCTCTGTGTTGGCCAAGCGCCGCAGTTGACCGATCGCGCCCTCGCCGCACTGCGACAGTACCATTGGCCGGGCAATGTTCGCGAGCTTGAAAACGTCTTGCAGCGGGCCATCGTGATGTCCGATGACGGTGTCATTGATGTCGCCAACCTCCCCTCGGTGATGCAATTTGCCATCCCTGGCGTCGATGACGTCAACAGCACGTTGGCCCAGATCGAGCAGCATCACATTCGAAGGGTGCTCGCCGGTGTCGAGGGCAATAAGACCCGAGCCGCCGAAATCCTCGGTATCGACCGCAAGACGCTTCGCGAAAAACTGAAGCAGATGGACAGTGCCTAGCCGCCAGAATAACCTGCCGCCATCCCGGCTGACATTGGGGCGGAATTCCCCGGTGGGACATTTCGTACCGCTGCTGTGTTGTGCTCTATCGTGTGGTCCCATTGCCGCACCATCTCTGCAAACGATCTCCAATCGCCCAAATCCCTGATCCAATACAGGTTGCGCAGACGCACCACTCCTTAATCCCCCAGCGGGTCTTACTGGTACGGGTTTTGCAACAAGTCCCCACGCAACCGCGTCTGGCGTTCGCATGTCAAGTGAAATCGCGGTGGAGCGAACCCATGGAGCAAGGTCCCATCAACATCTCGGTCACCGACCTGCCGCGGCTTCGGGAATTGTTGGGGGCGCTGAACGCGCGCTACCTGAGCGTCCGTCCTGACCTGCAGGTGTTGAAGACCAGGCTCGCCAAAGCCGTGGTCGTTGCGAACGAAGAGGTTCCCAACGATGTCATCACCGTGGATTCGGAGGTGTGTCTAAGTGACAGCCGTACCGGCGCCGAGATCTGCTGCAGCATCGTTTACCCGGATTCCGCGGAAGCGGCGGCGGGCCGAATTTCAGTGCTTGCGCCGTTGGGCGTCGCCTTGCTGGGGCGTCGGGCGGGCGAACAGGTATCGTTCGACGCCCCTGAAGGCCCGCGATCTTGCAGGATCTTAAACGTGCAGCATGGCCCGCATTTGGGTTCTTAATCGTCGTGTATTTCCGCGGCATTTTGCGGAGAGAAGTGCCCGCAGTGACTCATGGCAAGACATTATGGTTTGATGCTCAATTAAGGGTATGAAAATGACAAACCGACCATTCAACGCTTTCGCAATGGCGCAGGGGCAGTTCGACAAGATCGCCGACAGTCTCAGCTTGGATCAAGCCACAAAAGATCTCCTGCGAAATCCCATTCGCGAATATCACTTTGCTTTACCGGTGCGCATGGACGACGGAAGCTACAAAGTCTTTCAAGGGTATCGCGTGCAACACAACGATGCCCGCGGACCAGCGAAAGGTGGCATACGATTTCACCCGCAAGAAACCGTCGACACTGTCCGCGCCTTGTCCATGTGGATGACATGGAAGTGCGCCGTCGCAGACCTGCCACTCGGGGGCGGTAAGGGTGGTGTCATCTGCGATCCGCACAACCTGAGTCTGAATGAGCAACAGAACATCTGTCGAGCGTATGTGCGCCAGATCGTGCGCGACATCGGACCGATTCGCGATGTGCCGGCACCCGATGTCATGACCACCGGACAACACATGCTTTGGATGGTTGACGAGTACGAGAAAATCAACGGAGGTCACTACCCTGGCGCGATCACCGGGAAACCGGTGGGGATGGGCGGGTCGCTGGGGCGGACCGAAGCGACGGGGTTCGGCTTGGTGTTTGCACTGCGTGAAGCGTTGAAGGAACTCGACATCCGCCCGCAGGACACCACCGCGTGCGTGCAGGGTTTTGGAAACGTGGCCCAGTATGCCGTGGAACTCTATGAGCAAATCGGCGGGACAGTGGTCGCCGTATCCTGCTGGGACCAGGAAGCACAGAAACCTCACACATTCCGCAAGAAAGACGGCATCAACATTACGGAACTGCGCGGCATCACCGACCGATTCGGCGGAATCAGCAAGTCCAAAGCCGCGGAGCTTGGCTATGAGGTTCTGCCGGGCGAAGCCTGGATTGAGCAGGATGTCGATATCCTCATGCCGTGCGCGTTGGAGAACTCGGTCACCGAAAGCAATGTCGTCGACGTTTCGAAACGGGTGAAGATCATCGCGGAAGGGGCCAACGGCCCCACGACGCCGGAAGCCGACCACGTGTTGCGTGAACGCGGTGTGTTTGTGATTCCAGATTTTCTTGCGAACGCGGGCGGGGTCACGTGCAGCTACCTCGAACAGGTGCAGAGCAATATGAATTACTTCTGGGAGAAGGACGAGGTTCTCGGCAAGCTCGACGTGATGATGACATCGGCTTTCGTTGCGGTCAGTGAGATGGCACGCAAGCGAAACCTGTACATGCGCGATGCTGCATACACCATTGCCATCGCCCGGGTCGCGCAGGCGTGCAAAGATCGTGGATGGGTGTAAGCCAGTTGAATGTCGCCTGCGTTGAGGAATGGGGCTTCGATGGACGCCGAAAACGGTACAAACATGTTTCCCGCGTTTGACCGGAAGTTCTTTGACTCCGATGAGGACTTCACGGTCATCGGGGGTGGCGAACTTGGCGGCAAGGCGTTGGGGTTGGCCGCCGCAAAGCGCATCATCGCCGAGTCTGGTTTAGCGCAGGAATTCGCCGGATTGGATGTCAGCATTCCGCGGCTTACTGTTCTTGGCACCGATGTCTTTGAGCAGTTCATGGCGCAGAACGACCTGTACGAAATCGCCAGCGCCGATTCAACGGACGAGCGTATCGCGCACGCGTTCCTGCAAGGCGAGCTGCCTCCGTTGATTGTTGGCGACCTTCGCGCCCTGATCGCGCGCGTCACGACACCGCTGGCCGTGCGTTCCTCAAGCATGTTGGAGGACGCCCTGAAGCACCCGTTCGCCGGCGTTTACGCCACGAAGATGGTTCCGAACAACCAGTCTGCAATCAACGACCGATTCAAGAAGCTCGTCGAAGCGATCAAATTTGTTTGGGCGTCTACGTTCTTCAATGATGCCAAGCGCTACATGCGCACGATCGATCGCGACGTCCGCGACGAACGGATGGCCGTCATCATTCAGGAAGTTGTCGGCGAGCGCTTCAACGACCGGTTCTATCCGATCGTCTCGGGCGTCGTCCGCACGCACAATTTCTATCCGACCGGCCCAGCCGGGCATGAAGACGGCGTCGTCAATTTGGCGCTTGGCTTGGGTAAAACAATTGTGGACGGCGGGGTGACCTGGACTTATAGCCCCAGTTTTCCGCGTCATGCACCGCCATACGCCTCGCCCCGCGACCTGCTGCAGAACACCCAGACGCTTTTGTGGGCAGTGAACATGGAGCCCGCACGCTACGATCCCATCAGCGAGTCGGAGTACCTGGTTCAAGTCGGGCTCGACGACGCGGAACGTGACGATGTGCTGCGCTATACCGCATCAACCTATGATCCCCAAGCCGATCGCATGGTGCTGGGAATTGGACGCAATGGACCGCGGGCGCTGACGTTCGGTCCGTTGCTCGAATTGGACGATGTGCCGCTGAATCCGTTGATTGAACGAATGGCGAAGATGTGTAGGGACACGCTGGGCTGCGACGTTGAAATCGAATTTGCGTTGACGCTGGATCGGCGATCGGGTCTGCCCGCGAGGTTGGGTTTCTTGCAGGTTCGCCCAATGATGGTCGCAGACGAGCAGATTGAAATTGAGGAATCAGATTTCAAGAGCGAGCTGGCGCTTCTGGCCAGCGACCTTGTGTTGGGCAATGGCGAAAGCACGTCCATTGTCGATCTGGTTTATGTCAAGCCGGCAACGTTTGATCCAAAGCATACGCGGAGCATCGCGGCTGAAATTGAGAAGCTCAATACAACGTTGGTCGCCGAGCAACGCGATTATGTTTTGATTGGATTTGGACGTTGGGGCAGCAGCGATCCGTGGCTCGGCATTCCGGTGACTTGGCCGCAGATCTCGGGCGCTCGTGTGATCGTCGAAGCAACCTTGCCCGATATGAACGTGGATGCGAGCCAGGGTTCGCACTTTTTCCACAACATGATCAGTTTTGGCGTGCAGTACTTCACCGTGCGGCATAGTGGTGACCTTGCGATCGACTGGGACTGGCTTGATCAGCAACCGCCAACGGTAGAAACTGAATTCGTCCGACAAGTGCGTCTAAATGCGCCACTTAGAGTATGCGTTGATGGACGGCGCGGACGTGGTGTGATTCTGCACGGATGATTGCGAAGGACCGGAGGCATTTCATGGCCAAACAAGATCAACGCGTCGCGGACATTCTTCGATCACTGCAAGAGCGGGCGAAGGAGTTGAACTGCCTCTACCGGGTCGAAGAGATCACCAGCAATGAAGATTGCTCATTGGATGAGGTGCTGAACGGGGTGATCGAGGTGATTCCGCCCGGTTGGCAGTACCCCGACATCTGTGCAGCCTGCATCCGCATCAACGACACGGTCCACGCATCGAGTAATTTCGACAAATCGATTTGGTCGCAGAGTGCCAAGATCAAAGTGTACGGCGAACCTATCGGAACCATCGAGGTCGTTTACACGGAGAAGATGCCGCAAGTTGATGAGGGACCGTTTCTCAAGGAAGAACGCAAACTTCTCGAAACCATCGCCGATCGCATCGGCAGTTGCATCACGCATCGCCGACTGCTCGAAACGATGCAGGGTATGCAAGGTTCGGACCGGACGACTCCTCGCCGCGGACGTGAATGGGGGGCAATCCTGGACCTGCTAAGACGAACCGACCAGAGCCTGCTCATGCGCGTCGCCCGAAAAATGATCAACCACCTTTGCTGGAGCGGCGTACGTGATGCCGAACGACTGCTGCAACGGTTTGGACCGCAGCAGAGGATCGACGAGCCGGACGTGTTCCTCGAGTCCAATCAACCACGACAGAAAAACGCATCGCCGTCGGCCACGGCGCTGGCGGATGAAGTCTTTGATCTTGCCGCCGCCAGTCTCAGTGATGACGAGATCATTTCCTGCGTACACAAGTGGATTAAGCAGGATAGAGCTAGTTTTCTGGTGAACACGTTGGAGAATTACCACACTGCGATTTCAGAGGTCGCAGACGCCATTCAACGCTACCAGCATGCCGGGCATGGCGAGGTGGAACTTTCCCATTCGACGCGCAAAGGGCTGCTCGTTGCGCTGGTCCGGCGGTTTCTGTCCGACCAACTTGAGTACATCAACGTCGCTAAGAACTACGTCGAGATCAAGGATTTTCACCAACTGATTCGCCGGTTGATTTATCCCGCGCGCGGTCACGGTAAGACTGGCGGGAAGGGGGCCGGTCTCTTCCTGGCGTATCAGATTGTTCAAACGCACAAGGATGAGGACAAGTTTCTCGCGGAGATCAAGACGCCGAAGACCTGGTATCTCACGTCGGACGGCATGCACGATTTTGTCTACTGCAATCATCTCGAAGATGTCTTCTCGCAGAAATACAAGGAAATTGACGAAGTACGCCAGGAATACCCTGACATCGTACAGGTCTTCAAGAATTCGCAATTCTCTGCGACGATTGTCAAGGGGTTGTCGCTCGCGCTCGACGATCTCGGTGACAAACCGCTCATTGTGCGGAGTTCGAGCCTGCTTGAAGACCGCTTTGGAGCCGCATTCTCTGGAAAATATAAGAGTCTTTTTCTCGCGAATCGCGGTAGCAAGCAGGAACGACTTGATGCCTTGATGGATGCGATTGCAGAGGTCTACGCATCAACCTTTGGCCCCGACCCCATTCAATACCGTGCTGAACGCAATCTACTCGATTTCCAGGAGGGCATGGGCGTGCTCATCCAGGAAGTCGTGGGTACGCGCGTTGGCGATTACTATTTGCCAGCGTTCGCCGGTGTCGCATTTAGTCACAACGAATTTCGCTGGTCACCGCGTATCAAACGCGAGGATGGCCTCGTGCGACTCGTGCCCGGGTTGGGTACTCGTGCTGTGGATCGACTTGGTGACGACTACCCCGTTCTTGTTTCGCCGGGCCAACCCGGTCTGCGAGCCAACGCGACGCCGGAAGAAGTTATGCGCTACGCTCCGCGCTTTATTGACGTGATCAATCTCAACACCAACAAGTTTGAAACAATCGGAGTCCGAGAGTTTTTGCAATCGGCAGGCGACGAATTGCCCGCTGCCGAGATGCTTGTATCGGTCTATGAAGAGAATCACCTGCGTCCACCGCTGATGGGTAGCGTCAATTTCGAGCGAGATGATTTGGTAGTGACGTTTGAAGGGTTGCTCAATCGGACGCCGTTTGTCAAACAGATGCATGCTCTCCTAAATCTGTTGAAACGAGAAGTCAAACACCCGGTTGACATCGAGTTTGCTTCTGATGGTAAGGATTTGTACCTATTGCAGTGTCGCGCCCAAGCGCCCGCAAAATCCACGCGCCCGGCGCCGATTCCACGCGACATTTCTCATCAGCGACTGATATTTTCCGCCAACCGTTATGTTTCCAACGGAATCGTGCCCAACATTACGCACATCGTATACGTTGATCCCGAACAGTATGGCCAACTTGCAACTCGAGAGAAAATGCTCGCGGTCGGTCGGGCTGTAGGCAGACTCAATAAGCTGCTGCCCAAGCGGCAGTTCATCTTGATGGGCCCTGGTCGGTGGGGGAGTCGCGGAGATATTCGACTCGGCGTGTCAGTCACGTATTCGGACATCAATAACACGGCGATGCTCGTCGAGATTGCGCGTCGTACCGGCGACTATACGCCCGACGTTTCATTTGGTACGCATTTCTTTCAGGACTTGGTCGAGTCTGAGATTCGCTACTTGCCGCTGTATCCGGATGATGACGACACGGAATTCAACCATATCTTCCTAACCCGAAGTCCAAATCTTCTTGCAGAAATCGCACCAGAGTTTGCAGAACTAGCAGATACCATCAAAGTAATTGATGTACCGCAGACTGCCAATGGAAGCGTGCTGTATGTATTGATGAACGCCGATCTTGACGAAGCCGTCGGTGTGCTCAGCGAACCGACTTCTCCAGACCAGTATCCGGCGGACGTTGAAAAATCCGCAATCACCCACGAGGGTGCGGATTGGCGCTGGCGGACGCGCATGGCCGAGAGCATCGCTGCCAAACTCGACCCGGTGCGGTTTGGAATCAAAGGGCTTTACTTGATTGGTAGCACCAAAAACGCAACCGCCGGCCCCGCAAGTGACATTGACCTTATTGCACATTTTGTCGGAACCGACGAGCAACGCCGTGATCTGGAAAGGTGGTTCGAGGGGTGGAGTTTGTCGCTGGCCGAGATCAACTTCTTTAAGTCGGGATACCGAACCGAAGGTCTGCTTGATGTCCATTTCATCACAGACGAAGACGTCGCCCGCGGTTCCAGCTACGCGGTCAAGATTGGTGCGGTGACGGATGCCGCTCGCCCTCTCAAATTGTCAGAGGCGGACTCAACATAGGTCAAATGATTCAAACCAGTTCCCGCTTGGCTTTGCTCGGGTTTGAAGGGTCGAATCGCACGAGCGCAAGTTCAGGGCCATCATGGGCGGCTGAAAGACATACCGTCTTTCCGATCCGGTCCTGCCATGCGCCGGTAAGTCGCGCCGATTCATGAATGTGGCCGTGGAGCGTCAGGAGAGGTTGTCGAGATTCGATGAAGCGTTGAATCGCGATGCTGCCGACGTGAACATCGACGGGCGCGTGATCAACCATTTGCCCGTCGAGTGCCGCGCGATCGAGTTTGGTTTGATAGGGCGGAGCGTGAAAGAGCATGATTGCACGATCCATCTCGGAATCATCCGCAAGTTGCGCCAGATCGGTTTCCATGGTGGCAAAGCGTTCCTCCCGCTTGTTGACAGATACCGTTCGCTGCCCCTGTTCCGGTGAAACGCAACCGGGATCAACGTATCGTGAAACATCGTATCGCTCCCAGTCTTTGAGCAAGAACGGCGTGGGTGATACATATGCGTAACCGTAAACAAGGAATTCCCCGAATTCGGCCCGCCCTTCATGCACATATTCCCAAATACCCTTTGAAGCCGCATCGACAATCGCAGCCTCTTCGGATCGCGGGTCATCATTTCCCAGAATCACGAACACACGGGGGTAAGCATCGGAAAGTTCGCGCCGCAGGGCGCAGAATCGCTTGATCAGGTAATCAGTAAGAAAGTCATCTATCGGCCCTTGCTTGGTCGGTAAGGCGGCTAGTCCAGATGGAAGCAGGTCTCCGCCAAGAAACACGGCAGGGGGGCGCTCAAAAAGTATCGCGTCAAACAGCTTTTCATAGCGATCGACGCGACCATGAAGATCGGATGCAAAGAAACAAAGGACCATGTTTGAGCCTGTTGTAAACCACATGCAGACTTGTGGTCATTTGGTGTTGAACGCGGCGATACGATACGATCATGCAGCGTTCATCAAGCGATATGGCGTATCATATCGAATCCGGAGCGAG